>NZ_JAMBLM010000036.1:0-210 GCF_023337095.1 Bacteroides caecicola | reverse complement strand
CCTCCCCGAAAAAAAACTTGAAAAAAGTTTTGGTGGAATGAAAAAAAGTGCTTACCTTTGCAACGCTTTTCCGCTGAAAACAACGCGGAAAGGAAAAGACAGAGAGGTCATTGAAATTCTTTAGATATGCAGGAGACGAAAAAGTAGTACAAGCGACGGTTTCTTTAGGAGCGGCTTTATATATAATAAATGTATATAGGAGTCGTGATA
>NZ_JAMBLM010000035.1:0-301 GCF_023337095.1 Bacteroides caecicola | reverse complement strand
TATTGCTGTCCGATAAACTCGATTAAATATAAAAATGTAGTGGTCGGCCATTGTGTATTCAGTGGTCGAGTCTTATTTTATAGTTCCAAGCCCCCTCAAAAGATAGATAATTGGTAATCTTCTTTCTGCTTTACGTTTAATAGCGTTTCCCAATCTTTCTCCGGATGATTAAACAGGCTGTAGAAATCGACATAATACATAAGCGTAATCCGCATCATGGTGGCAAGTCCGGAGAAACTCCAGGAACGCGTCAGTCTCTTTTTCATTACCATCAGAAGCAGATTGGCTATAAGCGTCACCC
>NZ_JAMBLM010000034.1:0-911 GCF_023337095.1 Bacteroides caecicola | reverse complement strand
CCACCAAATTCATTAAGAAGTTATTGATAGACCTGTGTCTTGAATGTACCAGTTTTGCCGTATTCTTGAGCATGTCATTGATGCACTCGATGACAAAACGCTTTCGTAACATGATTTTATCCCAAAAGGGCATAAGTCTGTTCTTCATGTTCGCTTTGATTCCCGTAACGAGATGTATGCCATCTTTAAAAAGATCCTCGAAGAGCCTTGGAGAGATATATCCCCTGTCTGCGAAGAGCCGTCCGTACAGCTCTTTGGCGAGCACGTTCCAGACTTCCGGATTCCTGTCATCCACATTGGCTCCGGTAAGACAGAAGGTGATAATTTCTCCCCGGTCATTACAGGTGAAGTGCAGCTTGAATCCATGACACCACCCCATCGTTCCCTTCCCGTCCGTAGCCATATCCTTGAAAACCTTGTTGGCATAGCGCCTGAGGTTATGACAGACGGGAATCATTGTGCTGTCCACGAAGCTGATACCCGAACAGCGGCCAAAGGCATAGAGCTTAAGGAAAAACATCAGCTTGAAGAATACACGGCTTTCAAGTTCCACGAACCTGTTATAGGATACCGCATCCGGAAAGTCCCGACGCAGATGTACCCTGATATAATGCAGATAGTAGTGCTTGAAGTTGGCGAACGTGCCAAAATGAAACACGATCAGGATGGTCATAATCTCACCATCGGAAAGGGAGGCGTTACGATGCCGACGGCGAATTCCGTTTGAAGAAATAAGCTCGCCTTTAGCGATTTCCATATCAAATTTCTTGCTGAAGTCATCTACCATACAGAAAATATCCGTAATTTTGTCTTGGGTAATCATAGAATCTTATTTTTTTTGTAAGTTATTGTTTATCAGACTCAAATTTACAAAATATTTCTGTGATTACCTATTTCCCTTTCCATTATTA
>NZ_JAMBLM010000033.1:0-1131 GCF_023337095.1 Bacteroides caecicola | reverse complement strand
TATTGCTGTCCGATAAAAATATAGCAAACGAATAAAAATAGGGCTGACTTCATTTGCGAGGTCAGCCCATTTTCGTTAGATTTCTGTCGCCAAACAAAATCAATCCAACTATGGGCAAAAGTATACATTTTAGCGGACAGCCGCTCTATGGTCAGGTTATAAAATTATTGGATAAGTCAACAATCCTTCGTATTAGTCGTAAACATGGTGGCGAACACTACATAAAACGTTTTGATTGCTGGACTCATCTTGTTGTTATGCTTTATGCGGTCATCATGCGTTTTGATTCCTTACGCGAGATAACGGCTTCCCTACAGGCAGAAGCCCGCAAGCTTTTCCATTTGGGTATCAGCTCAATGCCTTCACGCAGTACACTTTCCGATGCCAACCAACGGCGTCCGGAGGTTATATTTGAGTCCATTTATCGTGATTTATACGCCACATACAGGCATGTGCTTTCCTCGGACAGCCGCAAAAGCAGGGACGCTGTCTGGATGAAGCGTCTCCAGATTATCGACTCCACTACTATCACACTGTTCTCCAATCTGTTGTTCAAGGGCGTGGGCCGTCATCCCAAAACCGGCAAAAAGAAAGGGGGTATAAAGGTGCACACCGTCATACACGCCAATGAGGGAGTCCCTTCTGATATAAAGTTTACATCTGCAGCCACCAACGATTCTTTTATGTTAAAGCCGTCAACATTGAGCAAAGGAGACATAGTTGCCATGGACCGGGCATATATTGACTATGAGAAACTGGAAGCACTCACGCAAAGAGAAGTTCTGTATGTGACAAAAATGAAGAAGAATCTAAAATACAACATTATGGAGGACTGTATGTACCAGACAACAGACGGCCTTATGGAAGTGCGCATACAACATGTCACATTCTCTAAAGTTCTGAAGGGTGGAGAAATACTGATTCATCATGCCCGTATCATTACCTATGCCGATACCCAAAAGCACAAACTGGTTGCATTGCTTACAAACGATATGGAATCAGACCCGAACGAAATTATAGAAATTTACCGCAAACGCTGGGAAATTGAACTGCTGTTCAAACAGATAAAACAGAACTTCCCGTTGAAATACTTCTATGGAGAAAGTGCAAATGCCATCAAGATACAGATTT
>NZ_JAMBLM010000032.1:0-1239 GCF_023337095.1 Bacteroides caecicola | reverse complement strand
TGTCGTACATTTGTACTTTTGTTAAAAGTTTGATAATTTAGTTCTTTGAATAGGCATGGACAAAGACCGTAGAGCTTGTGGTTATGGAAACCGTTTTAAACGTTCAGTCCCCATGCCTTTACATCTGAAATCTGGATAGTTCGTTGGGACTTATGATCCCGTGTTGGCGACGATAGGTTACAGGATGTATTCAATCAAATTAAAGACGTTATGACTTACATTGGAATTGACATCAGCAAGGACAGCTTCGTAGCTGCTTTTCCGACAGTATCGGGTTATCAGACCCAAACTTATCCTAACACCGTAAAAGGTATCAGGAAGTTCATCGGCTCGCTTTCCGTAACAGAACATCATTGTGTGATGGAAGCCACCGGCAATTACGGTTTTCTGCTTCTTTATCTGCTTGACAGGCAGGGAATAGCTGCCAGCATGGTAAACCCCAAACAAATCAAGCACTTTTCACGCATGATGATGGCCGTCACCAAGACCGACCCCAAAGATGCCTGCATGATTGCCATGTACGGAGAGAAGATGAATCCTCCCGTTTACAAGATGCCTTCAGAAACCGTCATGCTGCTGAAGCAGAAGAAAACGATTATCAGGCAGTTGAAGAAACAGCTTACCGCGAGCAGGAACTTGAGAAGTTCTCTCGTAGTGCTTCCATTCCAAGACAAGAACGGGATGAAAGCTTTGGACAAGACTATTTCTTTTTTGGCAAGCCAAATCGAGTCTTTGGAGTCTGAACTTGCAGACTTGGCTTCATCTGAGTTTGACAGGCAGGTTAAACTACTCACATCCATCAAAGGGATTGGTATTACTTTGGCTACAGCCTTGATTGTCGCTACCGGAGGATTCTCCTATTTCAACAATGCAAAGCAGGTTTCCCGTTTTATCGGGATATGCCCGACCTACCAGCAGTCCGGAACATCCGTGCACATCAAAGGCGGGATTAACCGCAATGGGGATGCGAGCCTGCGTTCACTGCTTTATGTCGCTTCGTGGTCGGCATTACGTGGTAACACAACTTGCAAAGAGTGTTATACGAGATTGAAAGCCAATGGAAAGCCTTCTAAGGTAGCTCTTATTGCTGTTGCAAACAAGCTCGTCAGACAGGCATTTGCTGTAATCAAGTCAGATGCACCGTATGTGGATGGATTCGTTTCTACCCAGCAAACGAAATAACCTATGGTGGAATTTTTATACTCATTTTATTTGCTTATTAATATAGTTCGTTTAAAT
>NZ_JAMBLM010000031.1:0-2366 GCF_023337095.1 Bacteroides caecicola | reverse complement strand
GCGGAACTTGCCCTTGAACTGGCAGGGAAGAAAACAGGCGGACGCAAGTAACGGGAGGAATTGCTATGGACTATATGAAAGACATCCGGGAAATATCGGACGAACAGGCGGTAATCCTCTGGCAAGCCTCACGGCTGAGCCTGTCGGGAAAATACGAGAAAGCGCCAGAAATCCTCAGTGTGAAAGGTTCTGTAATCGGCACGTTGGGAAATTTCAGTGCATCCATCGGCAAAGCCAAAAGCAAGAAGACATTCAATGTGTCGGCTATCGTGGCTGCGGCTTTGAAGAACGGCACGGTGCTCAGGTATGCGGCTGAACTTCCCGAAGCCAAGCGGAAAGTGCTGTATGTCGATACGGAGCAAAGCCCCCACCACTGCCTGAATGTGATGGAACGCATCATGCGCATGGCAGGGCTGCCCGATGACAGGGACAACGAGAACCTTGAGTTCCTTGCCCTGCGGAAATATACGCCGGAGCAACGCATAAGGATTGTCGAACAGGCAATCTACCATACACCGAACCTCGGTATGGTGGTGATAGACGGTATCCGTGACATGGTGTATGACATCAACAGCCCCAGCGAATCGACACGCATCATATCGAAACTGATGCAGTGGACGGACGACAGGCAGATACATATCCACACGATACTCCACCAGAACAAGGGGGATGAGAACGCAAGGGGACATATCGGCACGGAACTGAACAACAAGGCTGAAACCGTACTGCTCGTTGAAAAGGACAAAAGTAACGGGGACATCAGCAAGGTTTCCGCCATGCACATCCGTGCGATGGACTTCGAGCCGTTTGCCTTCCGCATCAATGAAAGGGCATTGCCTGAACTGATGGAGGATTACCAGACAGAAGCCAAAGCGCCCGGCAGACCCCAAGGCGAAAGGTTTGATGCCTGCAAGGACATTTCCGAGCAACAACACCGGATAGCACTGGAAGCAGCATTTTCGTTGCAGGACGAGTACGGGTATAAGGAACTGGGCAAGGCGCTGAAAGAATCGTATGCCTTGGTGGGTGTTCCGTTAAGCGACAACAAGCTGGTTAAACTCATCACAGTGTTGAAGAACAAGCGGATGATAGTGCAGGAAAATGGCAGGAAGTACAGATACGAACCGGATTTCCACTATTGACACGCTTCCTGCAATCACTTCACTTTATTCTCCGGGTCTATATATTAGGATAAAGCGAAGTGGTTGCAGGAGCGCATCAAACCGCTTCACTTTAAGCCGTATCCTATATATACGACAATAAAGTGAAGTGGTTATACAGCCAGTAACCTATAAACAGATACTGGCGAAAAGAAAAACAAACAATAACCGATAAAGACAATCATTTATGGACATACAGACAGCAAAACAAATCAGGCTGGAAGAATACCTTCACAGCTTGGGATATAGCCCGGTGAAGCGGCAGGGCATCAATCTATGGTACAAATCACCGTTCAGGGAAGAAACCGAAGCCTCGTTTAAGGTGAACACCGAGCGGAACCAATGGTATGATTTTGCGCTCGGCAAGGGCGGCAACATCATTGCGCTGGCTTCGCACCTCTATGCAACGGACAGCGTGCCGTACCTTTTGAAACGCATAGAGGAACAGGCACCGCACGTGCACCCCGTTTCTTTCTCTTTTCGCAAGCAGTCATTTACAGAGCCGAGTTTCCAACAGTTGGAAATCGTGCCGCTTTCTTCCCCTGCCTTGCTCGCCTATTTGCAGGAAAGGGGGATAAATCCGGCACTGGCGAAAAAAGAATGTAAGGAAGCGCGGTTTACGCACAACGGCAAACGGTACTTCGCCATTGCGTTTCCCAACATGTCGGGCGGCTATGAAATCCGCAACCGATATTTCAAGGGCTGTATCGCACCGAAGGAAATATCCCACATCAGACAGTCGGGAGAGCCAAAGGGCACGTGTTTCGTTTTCGAGGGATTTATGGACTACCTCTCATTTCTGACCCTACGGCTCGAAAGCTGTCCGCAATACCCTGAATTCGACAGGCAGGATTACATGGTTCTGAACTCTGTTGCCAATGTTTCCAAAGCACTTTATCCATTGGGAAGCTATGAGCGAATCCACTGTTTTTTTGACAATGACCGTGCAGGAATGGAAGCCCTTCAGCAAATCCGCAAGGAATACGACAGCACCCAGCATATACGGGACGCTTCACAAATCTACAGCGGATGCAAAGACCTGAACGAGTATTTGCAGAAACGCATGGCGGATAGAAAAGAGCAAATGCAATTCGTCAAAAAGAGGAATGATGCGTTACCCAAGAAACCGAAAGGCTTCCGGTTATAGCCCACTATAACTACACGCTTCGCTTTCGTAGTTGTGGGCTCTCCCGAGGGGCTTAGGAC
>NZ_JAMBLM010000030.1:0-2500 GCF_023337095.1 Bacteroides caecicola | reverse complement strand
GTTCGGAGTGCTTTTCACCTTTCCCTCACGGTACTGGTTCACTATCGGTCTCTCGGGAGTATTTAGCCTTGCCGGATGGTCCCGGCTGATTCGCGCAGGATTTCACGTGTCCCGCGTTACTCAGGATACTGCTACGCTTCCTATGGCTTCGCGTACCGGACTATCACCGTCTATGGTCGCTCTTTCCAGAGCGTTCCGCTCGCCATCGTTCATGCGATGCCGCAGTCCTACAACCCCCGTCCTGCCGTAACAGGGCGGGTTTGGGCTCTTCCCCGTTCGCTCGCCACTACTGGGGGAATCATTGTTATTTTCTTTTCCTGCAGGTACTAAGATGTTTCAGTTCCCTGCGTTAGCCTCCCGCTGTGCGGGATGATGCCCCTTCAGGGCACCGGGTTGTCCCATTCGGATATCCGCGGATCAAAGGTTGCTTGCACCTCCCCGCGGCTTGTCGCAGCTTGCCACGTCCTTCATCGCCTCCGAGAGCCTAGGCATCCACCGTACGCCCTTATCTATTTCCGTAATATACTTTCTTCCGTCAGCAAACGGAAGGGCGTATCTTCAAAACCTTCTCTTCGTTCGTTAGTTTGTCCATCATGTCACAGACCGCATTGTCCTTTCGGACTTACGTGGAGAATAACGGATTCGAACCGTTGACCCCCTGCTTGCAAAGCAGGTGCTCTAGCCAGCTGAGCTAATCCCCCTTCACCGGTAGTCCCAGGCAGAGTTGAACTGCCGACCTCTACATTATCAGTGTAGCGCTCTAACCAACTGAGCTATAGGACTGACTTGTAATGCCTCGTTCTCAACTCACCGTACTTACCTGTGCCGTACGGATCATTCTCCTCTTTACAGCATATATATCTTTTCGACACGCAGGAACCGAAAACGGCACAAGCATCATACCGCTCCAGAAAGGAGGTGTTCCAGCCGCACCTTCCGGTACGGCTACCTTGTTACGACTTAGCCCCAATCACCGGCTTTACCCTAGGGCGCCCCTTGCGGTTACGCACTTCAGGCACCGCCGGCTTTCATGGCTTGACGGGCGGTGTGTACAAGGCCCGGGAACGTATTCACCGCGCCGTGGCTGATGCGCGATTACTAGCGAATCCAGCTTCGTGGAGTCGGGTTGCAGACTCCAGTCCGTACTGAGGGAGGGTTTGGGGATTGGCGTCCCGTCGCCGGGTAGCAGCCCTCTGTGACCTCCCATTGTAACACGTGTGTAGCCCCGGACGTAAGGGCCGTGCTGATTTGACGTCATCCCCACCTTCCTCACACCTTGCGGTGGCAGTGCCCCCAGAGTGCCCAGCTTTACCTGATGGCAACTGGCGGGAGGGGTTGCGCTCGTTATGGCACTTAAGCCGACACCTCACGGCACGAGCTGACGACAACCATGCAGCACCTCCATGCCTGCCATTGCTGGAAGCCCCATCTCTGAGGCAGTCAGGCACAGTTCAAGCCCGGGTAAGGTTCCTCGCGTATCATCGAATTAAACCACATGTTCCTCCGCTTGTGCGGGCCCCCGTCAATTCCTTTGAGTTTCACCGTTGCCGGCGTACTCCCCAGGTGGGATACTTAACGCTTTCGCTTGGCCGCCGACCGTGTATCGCCGACAGCGAGTATCCATCGTTTACCGTGCGGACTACCAGGGTATCTAATCCTGTTCGATACCCGCACCTTCGAGCCTCAACGTCAGTCCAGGCCTGGCAAGCTGCCTTCGCAATCGGGGTTCTTCGTGATATCTAAGCATTTCACCGCTACACCACGAATTCCGCCTGCCTCGACCGAACTCAAGCACGCCAGTTTCAACTGCAATTCCAAGGTTGAGCCCCGAACTTTCACAGCTGACTTGACATGCCGTCTGCGCTCCCTTTAAACCCAATAAATCCGGATAACGCCTGCATCCTCCGTATTACCGCGGCTGCTGGCACGGAGTTAGCCGATGCTTATTCATGCGGTACCTGCAATAAGGTACACGTACCTCACGTTAATCCCGCATAAAAGAAGTTTACAACCCGTAGGGCCGTCATCCTTCACGCTACTTGGCTGGTTCAGCCTCCCGGCCATTGACCAATATTCCTCACTGCTGCCTCCCGTAGGAGTTTGGACCGTGTCTCAGTTCCAATGTGGGGGACCTTCCTCTCAGAACCCCTATCCATCGTCGGCTAGGTGGGCCGTTACCCCGCCTACTACCTAATGGAACGCACCCCCCTCCCGTACCGTAATAACTTTAGTCAGGTTTACATGCGAACTCCTGACATCATCGGGTATTAATCTCCCTTTCGGAAGGCTATCCCCGTGTACGGGGCAGGTTGGATACGCGTTACTCACCCGTGCGCCGGTCGCCATCGTATCTGGCAAGCCAGATACATGCTGCCCCTCGACTTGCATGTGTTAAGCCTGTAGCTAGCGTTCATCCTGAGCCAGGATCAAACTCTTCATTGTAAAATATCCTTGTTCTTTTTATTATTCTGAATTTCAGGGTATGGGTTTTCTTTTTTTT
>NZ_JAMBLM010000029.1:0-6093 GCF_023337095.1 Bacteroides caecicola | reverse complement strand
TATATTTTTTTGATATTCGCGGAAAACATGCTGTAAAACAGGGTTTTACAACGGAAACTTTTTGGAAGGGGACAAGCGAAGGAGGAAAAACCGCACATCTATATATACGGGCGTACGCGATTACATTTATTTATGCGGCACAAACACGGGCAAATTTCTACCCGGAAGGACGAAAATTTCTATTCGGAGCGTCAACCGTCCCATGCGGTAGGAACAGGCAACGCTTCGGCTTGCGTTTTTTGGGGGAAATACATGAAATATAATTCGGAAACTAAGAGCCTGTTTAAATTTTGCTCTGCCTCAGTTTGAGAATTGTTTTCGAGGATGTTTTTTTGTTTTTGCGAGGAGGATAGCGGGCTATCTGACGAGTAAAAACGGGGAAACAGACCGGAAACAAACTCAAAAAGGGGCGGATAAAAATACTTAATCGGAAAATTTAAACAGGCTCTTATATACATTTACAGTTACGATACGTACGGACATAAAAAAAGGAGTACCGCTGTACTCCAACCTTTGTAAACCTTAAATCTAATACTATGAAAAACACAGTGCAAAGATAAGGCTGATTTCTTTTTCTGCAAATTTTTTCTCGCTGAAACCGTGTTTTATAGCATATTTTAAGAATATAAATTCAGGGTTTAAACCGCATTAACAATCTACTCCTTAAAAAGAATTGCTACTTATTGTGCTCATCCTCACGCTGTTTCTTTTCAATTAAGTAAGATACCACCAAACCCGTTCCTCCGCCTAACAGAACGCAAGCTCCGTAAACCACCGATGTTACTTCGTATGGTCTGTTCCCATCAAAATAAGAATACTGTGTAGCTGAGATTATGCCATACCTCACCAACAAGCCAACGCCTAAACCTATCATCAGACATCCCATCCGCAGTCCGCCGAACGAAAACAATCCGGTGCGGTAAAATATACCGTTTTTAAAAGTGTCGGGTGTCAGTTTGTCGCCCAACTTTTCAATAATCATCATGCGCTCTTTTCTGCCGACAAAGAGTTCGAACAACTTATAAATTACTCCGAAAACGATAGCTACATTTGCTACAATCATTAATTCATTCATACGTCTTAAATTTTAAATTTGTTTCTTTGCACCTTTAGACGCCAAACCGCAGGCAAGGTTACACTTCGGCATAAAAAATATTTTTCCACAGAAATGTAACCTCTACTAACGAGATGCGTCTAACGGGTATCATGGAAAATGAAGAACTACATATTATATCTTCCATATTGGCGGGGAAAACGGAACGTTTCGCTTACTTTCTTGACAAATACGGACAACAGGTTTTCAACTTGATTGTCCGCATGACCAATTCTCCGGAAGATGCCGAAGAACTGACGCAAGACAGCTTTATGAAAGCCTTCGAACACTTGTCGTCGTTTAACGGAAACAGTAGTTTTTCTACGTGGATATACCGTATTGCTTACAACACGACCCTTTCTGCACTGCGAAAGAAAACGAACGAAGTACTGTCTTTTGATGAACGGCTGTGGAACACGGTGTCTGACACGGAGGCAGACGAGGCGTTAAACTCGGAAGATGAGGAGCAGATTCAGCGACTGCAAGAGGCTATAAGCAGACTTTCGCCCGACGAGCAGGCACTGATCAGCCTGTTTTACGAGGAAGACAGACCCATTGCGGAAAGAGGTTATATCTTGCATTTAACGGAAAGCAACGTAAAAGTAAAGCTGCACCGTATCCGTAAAAAGCTCTATTTATTAATGAAACAAGAGGATTGAGCCATGAAAGAAGTTACAACTGATAAAGGATTGAAAAAAGCCGCCGGCAGAAGAACGCAAATACAGCTGCCAAGCAATTTCAGCTACCGAACGATGCTCCGTATCTGCGAAGCGGAATATTTGCGCGAGAAGCGCAGAGAAAAGCGTATTTTCATCGCATGGGCGATTACGGTCTCGTTGATGATTATCGGGTGCTTAGGCTATTTAGGATGGATGTACAGCGAACAGATATTACGCTTGTGGCAGCTACTGAAAAATACAGCTCCAAGCGCGCAGCATGTTTTGTTCCACCTCCCGATGGTGATTGCGCTGCTTCTTTTGGGAATATTCAACCGGTGGTTGCGAAAACAGTTCGGAAGCAAATCATGATTCTTAAAAAAACAACAAGGTTGCCCTTCAGTAAGTAAAGAGCAACCTTATTATTTTACACATCAGCTATTAAAGCCTTATTTACGATAATTATCCAATTCTTCAGCTTTAAACTTACGGATAAAATTGAAGTGCTTTTCTACTTCGGCTTCCGCGTAGTTTACATATACATTCAGCGACTGAGCGAAAAGTTCCGGAGCTTTGGTAGCATCTTGCAACAGCAAATGGCTCATAACATTAACGGCAGCCATTTCATACAGACGGCGTGCCACGAAATCGAGCAATTCTTGATTTTGAGCTTCTTTTACCGCATTGGTACATGCCTCCAACTTACGAGTCATTTCCTTGATGCGGTTCAGATAACCTTCAAATTCGGGCGCACACGGAATCTGTTCATACTCATGCAACGTTGCAGCATAAGCACCGTTCGTTACGTAACGGATGGCAGCCACTGTCTGCAACTGAGTCGTTCCTTCGTAGATGCTGGTGATGCGGGCGTCGCGATAGATACGCTGACAAGCATATTCCATCATGAAACCTGAGCCACCATGTACCTGAATACAGTCGTAAGCATTCTGATTAGCATATTCAGAGTTCATACCTTTTGCCAGCGGAGTAAAGCTGTCTGCCAACTTCGCATAACGTTTCTGCTCCTGACGTTCTTCGGGAGTAAGTTTGCGTTCGCGGGCGATATCGTCCAATGCCTTATAGATATCCACGTAACGGGCTGTTTGATACAGCAATGCACGTCCGGCATCCAGTTTTGCCTTGATAGTAGCCAACATGTCATACACAGCCGGGAACTCGATAATCGCCTTACCAAACTGTTTACGGTCTTTTGCGTACGCCAACGCTTCGTTATACGCTGCCTGACTCAAACCTACCGACTGGGCTGCGATACCCAAACGCGCACCGTTCATCAACGCCATGACGTATTTAATCAGACCCAACTTGCGGTCGCCACACAATTCAGCTTTAGCATTCTTATAAACCAACTCGCAGGTAGGAGAACCGTGGATACCCAATTTATTTTCGATGCGGCGAACATCGACTCCACCATCGTTCTTATCGTAAATGAACATTGACAAACCACGACCGTCATGAGTACCTTCTTCCGAACGTGCCAACACAAGGTGCAAGTTCGCATCACCGTTCGTAATAAAACGCTTCACACCGTTCAGACGCCAGCAGTTGTTCGCTTCATCATAAGTAGCTTTCAGCATCACACTCTGAAGGTCAGAACCGGCATCAGGCTCGGTCAAGTCCATCGACATGGTTTCGCCGGCACAGATACGCGGGATGAAACGGCTGTGCTGGTCTTCGTTTCCGAACTCATACAGCGTTTCGATACAGTCTTGCAATGACCAAATATTTCCGAAACCGGCATCGGCAGCAGCCACGATTTCAGCACACATGGTGTACGGAGTAATCGGGAAGTTCAAACCACCAAAACGGCGCGGCATCGTCATGCCGTTCAGTCCGGCTTTAACCATTGCGTCGAGATTTTCTTTCGTACCCGAAGCATATTCCACCCGTCCGTTCGCACAGTGAGGTCCTTCCTCGTCCACACCTTCCGCATTGGCAGCAATCACTTCTCCCGTAATTTCTCCGGTAATCTCCAATACTCTGTCGTATGAATCAATCGCATCAGCATAATCCTGCGGTGCGTAATCATATTCATCTTTGTCTTTGTAGCCGCGTTCTTTCAGTTCGCAGATACGCTCCATCATCGGATTGTTCAAGTGAAACTTGAGTTCCGGATGTTCTGTATAAAAGTTTGCCATTCTTATTTACTGTTCTTTTTATAATACTTAATCATTTTCGGTATCACTTCTTCTACCGTTCCGTTGATAACATAGTCGGCAATGGTATTAATAGGCGCATTCGGATCGCTGTTCACCGAAATGATGATGCCTGCATCCTGCATTCCGGCAATGTGCTGAATCTGACCTGAAATACCACATGCGATGTACAGTTTCGGGTGAACCGTTACGCCCGTCTGACCAATCTGACGGTCGTGTTCGCAGAATCCGGCATCAACGGCCGCACGGCTCGCTCCTACCTCGGCGTGAAGTTCTTTTGCCAGTTCGTACAACATGTCGAATCCTTCCTTGCTTCCCATACCGTAACCTCCGGCAATCACAATCGGAGCGCCTTTCAGGTTATGTTTAGCTTTCTCTACGTGGCGGTCGATGATTTTCACTACGTAATCGGTTTCGGGAACATACTTAGCCACATCGTGACGGATTACTTCACCCTTATAGTTCTCGTCTACGATTTCTTTCTTCATCACACCCTCGCGGACGGTAGCCATCTGCGGACGGTGTTCGGGGTTGACAATCGTTGCCACGATGTTACCGCCAAATGCCGGACGAATCTGATACAACAGATTTTCGTAGGTGATGCCGTTTTTCTTGTCCTCGTGGTTACCGATTTCCAACTGCGTACAGTCGGCAGTCAAACCGCTGGTCAACGCTGAAGAAACGCGCGGACCGAGGTCACGACCGATAACCGTTGCTCCCATCAAACAAATCTGCGGTTTTTCTTCTTTAAACAGATTGACGAGGATAGACGTATGAGGAAGCGAAGTATAAGGGAACAGCCCCGGAGCATCGAACACATGAACGCGGTCGACACCGTAAGGCAAAACTTGTTTTTCTACATCCGCAAGGTCGCTACCCGCACAGATAGCTTCAAGCTGACAGCTCAATTCATCGGCTAACTTACGACCTTTTGTCAAAAGTTCGAGACTCACATCGGCAACGTGCTTGCCTTCCATCTCACAATATACAAATACGTTATTCATAATACTTTACCCTATTGTATGGTTAGCCAATAATTCAATAATCAAATTTTCTACATCCGCATCGCTGCCGCTTATCGTCTTGCTCTCTTTTGCTTGGAAGATGATGTTTTCAATCTTCTTCACTTTGGTAGGAGAACCCGACAAGCCACACTGCTTGGTATCACCGTTTACATCGGCTACGCTCCATTCCACCAAGTTCAGGTACGGACGTTTTTCGTACAAGTCAGCATAAGCCAACGTAGCTCCGTCTTTCGTAAGAGCCGCTTTTTCCTGTCCGCCCAGCGCACGTTTGTATTTCTGCACCAGTTTTGCATTACGCGGACGGCAAGGAGCCGCACTTCCGTTCACCGTCAGCACGATAGGCAGCGGAGCTTCCACCGTTTCAACACCCCCGTCGATATGGCGTTTTACGCGGATGCGTCCCTCAGCCACTTCCTGAATTTCTTCAACGTAAGTAACCTGCGGCAAACCCAACTTTTCTGCCACCTGCGGACCCACCTGAGCCGTATCGCCGTCGATAGCCTGACGACCACCTATAATAATATCGTATTCACCAATTTTGCGGATAGCCGTTGCCAGTGCATACGAAGTAGCCAACGTATCGGCACCTGCAAACGCACGGTCGGTCAAAAGATAACCATTGTCTGCACCTCTGTATAATCCCTCACGGATAATCTCCGCAGCACGTCCCGGTCCCATAGTCAGAATAGTCACCGTAGATCCGGGATGCGCATCTTTCAGCCGAAGCGCCTGCTCCAAAGCGTTCAAATCTTCCGGATTAAAGATAGCCGGAAGCGCCGCACGGTTAATCGTTCCGTCGGCATTCATGGCATCTTTCCCCACGTTACGTGTATCGGGTACTTGCTTAGCCAAAACTACAATTTTCAAATTCATTCGATTAATATTTAAGATTTAGAAATTTATCTGACGGCAAATTTAATGAAAGATTCAGATTACGAAAAAGATAAACAGAAAAATATATGCCGCGCTTCAACATATTTTAAAGTTCGGACGACACATAAACCCGATTGGAACAGGCTGGCAATCCGATTTCTTACAGAATAATTCTACGACCCGCCAAGCCGGGTTGTACAACTCACCTTAGTGGGTTATATAACCCGGCCTGGTGAGTTATATAGCCCAGCATGGCGGGTTATAATTTTTTT
>NZ_JAMBLM010000028.1:0-7770 GCF_023337095.1 Bacteroides caecicola | reverse complement strand
AAACCTGTATCTTGATGGCATTTGCACTTTCTCCATAGAAGTATTTCAACGGTAAGTAAATTCTTGATTATCAAATAGTTAAATTGATTATAATCGATTAATATGGCGCTCTTTACGGGCGCCTTTTTTGTTGCTCAAGTATCGTTGATAATCGTTGCTAAGCCTTTTTACGCCATTTTTTGTACCTCCTGTGTACCTCACAAGCCCAAAGTCGGGTTTACTGCCTGCCAGATGGTGGACAACCTGGAACGCCCTGGAACGCTGTGGTACGCAATGAAACAGATTTGGCGAACTAAAAAGATAATTAAAATGGCTAGTAACATTGAAATTCAAAAGAAATGCGAGTGGTGTGGCACTATTTTTACCGCCCACAAGATCACTACCGCATACTGTTCACACAGGTGCGCAAACCTCGCATACAAAGATCGAGTTAGAAAAAAACGAATTCAAGAATTCCACTTAAAACATGATGCAGAATTAAAACCCAATTCTGAAAAAGAGTTCTTAACCCCTACTGAAGTTGCCGCATTTTTAGGTGTAGGCCGTACCTCAATTTATCGGTATATCAAAAACGCGAAAATCAAAGCGGTCAGATTTGATGGGAAAACTCTTGTACGGCGTTCTGATATTGATAAGATGTTCGACTACATTATTGCTTCCAATAATGAGAATAAGCCCAAAGAGAAAACCCCAATATCAGATTTCTACACCACAGCTGAAGTCAAGGAAAAGTATGGCGTAAAGGATTCCTGGATATTTCACATCGCTAAGGAACATAATATTCCACGAACCTTTCAACGTGGGAAAACCTATTGGAGCAAAAAGCATGTTGATGACTACTTTGCGAAGAAAGCTCCCGATCCCGAAATCAAGGAATGGTACAGCACGCAAGACATGCAGGAGAAGTTCGGCATGACACTAACGGCCATCTATTCTTTTGTATCAAAGAATGCCATTCCCAAAAAGAAAGCCGGAATCATGGTGTACTACTCCAAGAAGCATGTGGACATTGCCAAAGGTCTCATAGCTCCCGAAGAGCCCAAATACTACACCATTGCCGAAGCTATGGAGCGATTCAATCTGACACGGGATCAACTCTACCATTATGTGAAATACCATAATATTCCCCGCATCAAGGTCGGTAAATATACCAAGATCCTGCGGGCAGAGCTGAACAAGTTCTTTGAGCCTCCAAAGATAGAATGAGGCAAAAGTTATTTTCCGGTGATAAATACCACCATCATAACACCTATTTTATTTGCAACAAAAACAAGTATTAATCAAAAAACAATATAGCTATGACACTTACATGCACCAACGTAACTTTGAGACAAAAGCCATTGCGTAACGACCGCATATCTCTTTATCTGGATTATTACCCGGCCATCCGCAATCCTTATACGATGAAGATGAGTCGTCGGGAATTCCTCGGCATCTACATCTATGCCAAACCCAAGAACGAGCAGCAAAGAATGTTCAATCAGGACATGCTGAACAAGGCAGAGGCAATCCGCTGTATCCGTGTCCAGTCGCTTATCAATGAAGAATTTGGGTTCCTGGACAAGAACAAGCAAAAGGTAGATTTCCTCGCCTACTTCCGAACAAAGGCACGGGAAAAGTATGAGAAATGGGATTGCGTTTACAACCACTTCGAGAAATTTGTCGGTGGCAAATGCACCTTTGGCGATGTCACCGTGGAACTGTGTGAGAAGTTCAGGGATTACCTGCTCAAATGCAAACAGATCAATCATCCCAATGCCTACATCTCACGCAATTCGGCAGCCGGCTATTATTCAACTTTCCGAGCCTTGTTGAAAATAGCCTATAAAGAGAAGATGCTGCGTGAGAACTTGAACGACTTTTTGGAAAAGATTGAATGGAAAGAGGTCAAGAAAGAGTATCTGACACTTGATGAAGTCAAGAAACTGGCCGCTACACCCTGCAAGATTCCAGTCTTGAAACAGGCCTCCCTGTTTGCCTGCATGACCGGTCTCCGTATCAGTGATATTCTGAAGCTGGATTGGCGTGATTTTGAGGTTGGCCCGGATCAAGGCTACTACATCCGTATCTGCACCGAAAAGACTGAAACCGAGGCCACCCTCCCCATCAGTCAGGAGGCACTGGAGTTGTGTGGCGAATGGGGTACTGGAAAAGTTTTCAAAGGCTTAACCCGCTCCATGACTCATCATCCACTGAAACAATGGATTGCCGAAGCCGGAATCAGAAAACACATAACCTTCCACTGCTTTCGTCATTCATACGCCGTCATCCAAATCTCCTTAGGTACAGATATTTACACTGTGTCGAAGATGCTGACGCATAAGAATGTCACCACTACTCAAATCTATGCTGATTTGGTTAATTCTAAGAAACGCGAGACGGCGAATAAGATTTCGTTGAAATAACATTGAGTATTGTAACATAAGAAGAGTCCGACTAGGTTTTACTCCCATGTCGGACTCTTTTTTATTCTATTGTGGCATAGATGGCATAGAAATAAGTACCATATCGAGGACAAATGCTGCCACTTTCTTGGATTTATAACATGGTATCTATTAAATGACATATATTTGCGCACAAACAATTAGCAAATATCACTATGAATCAGAAAAGTATAGAACATATAGCACTTTATTCCCTTGTATTGGTAGGTACTCTTGTTATTGGTGTTTTAGCTCGGCAGTTTGTTTTATCCAAAGGCGTTGACGATTTCAGTAGTAGTGTTGCATTTTTTGCGACAGTAATTGTCTTGATGGCGGTCTATGCCAGTTTACAGACAACTTTCAATCAGTTTCTGTTGCCACGCATAGAAGCTTTTCTATTGCGTTTCTCTGCTTTTCAAACGATGAAAAATTACAATAACACCATTTCTGTCCCGGAAGCCATTATAATCGAAGATTCAAATCAGGCTATCCCCAATGTCATTGAGTCTGCTCCTATTGCTGAAGAAACAATCTCTAAACCTTCAGAATATGAAATTATGCGAACCAATTCTATCGCAAAAAAGAATCGTGCTATTCAAGCCAAATTGGAAAAGGTCATTAGCTATACGAAGCAAACAATGGTTGCCTATATGAATGAAGAGGATCTCAACCGTCTATGTGCATATGTCGCAGAGTATAGCTCAGGCGATACCTTACAAAAGATATCGCCTGTAAAGGTTGACTCTCAACTAAAAAGTATTGATATTATGCACTTTGGTTGGAACATTGGCAAGGCTTTTGGTAGAAAGCGTATTCATACTGCAACTTTCATCAAGAGTGTCTTTGCCCATACCCTTCGCGACTTGGAAATTTCAACTATTGAGCGCAAAATGTCGCATACAGAATCCGCGTGCAAAATTAAACTGGATAAAAGAGTTGCATTATAGCAATACTATCAGACATTATCCATTGCATCCCAGTAGTCTATATCCGTTTTCATGACTTTAAGGAGTTCCTC
This sequence comes from Bacteroides caecicola, assembly GCF_023337095.1. Lineage (NCBI taxonomy): Bacteria > Pseudomonadati > Bacteroidota > Bacteroidia > Bacteroidales > Bacteroidaceae > Bacteroides > Bacteroides caecicola. The sequence goes on along the minus strand of NZ_JAMBLM010000028.1, from coordinate 4,329 downwards.
TGTTTGCAATCCCCTGAATTGTTTCCATTAGTTTATCCAAACTTTATAATCAAGAGTTGGGATAACTGTCTTGATATTAACAAGTGCTATCAGCTGTCCAATTGGAGTCAATTGAATTTGGGATAAACAATTGTTCTCACAAGATTTTATCAAATTATAAAATGTAGGTGCATTTACTTTAAATTCATTATCCATAACATCGTAAGCTACGTCTTTTAGAAATGGATATGTCTTCAATGTCCCTTTATAGAATTGGTTTGTAATTGCGTAATCTTTACTTAACACTCCCAAATATTCGAGATACTTTATATTTATATCTGATAATTCAAAAATATTATTTGACACTTTTTTGATTAATTGTCCCCAATTCTCAAACTCAGTATATTTGGTATATGCGAAATTAAAAACTTTATACATCATTTGGTGGAATGTCAGAAAAGATATATGTTCAGTATTTAGTTTAGGTACAATATTCGTAGCTTCTCCACATGTTAATGAAAGCATGTCATTAGAATCTGTAGAAATTCTTTGAACTATCAAAGCTGACAATATTTCCGGATTAGCTTTTTCTCCTTTCCGTGCGCTTGACTTCATAATATCATTAAACATATATTGTACATCTGGTTCTGCAATTCTGTTCATATCTATTTTATCACTATTGCGAACAAACGCTTCTTTCAGTTCCCCGACAAACTTTTTTACGTTTTCTTCTGCTGTGCGGGCTGCAATTTCTTGAAGTTTAGGGAAATTGTTCTCAAACAGAATAGTAAATACCCGCTCCACTTCAGTAAAACTCATTCCAACATTAACATCTCTACCTGCTTGAACTGCTAAAGCATTTTCCGCAACCTCTTGTTTTAGTTTATCTGCCATACTACTACCATTTATTCATTATTGATATTAATGTCCCGACCTGCTTGAATTCCTATAGAATTATTTTTTACTTTTTGCTTCATAACACCAGATTTATCTTTTCTCTTATTTCGGGTAAATAATAATCCTATTAAAGTAGCTGATAATGTAAGAGATGTTACCAACGGCTCCCAACCTCGGTCATTGATAAGCCATAGTATTGTTCCTATCAGGGCAATGGAATTGATAAGAATTAAAATAAAATTAACCATAAGTACATTTTGATGTATTAAGTTTACAAAGATAGTTATTTATTGGAAACAAATGTACTTAAATTCCTTATAATCATTACTAATCACCACAAAAAGTTATCTCACAGTTATATTCCGGTGATGTTTTCCACCATCAAAACACCAATTTCCTTTGCCAGCGAACAATTAAAAACGAGTACGTATGGCAAACGAACAAATCACTTTTGATAAGCTACCGCAGGCGGTAGGTTATCTCACAGAACAGATGGAACAAATCCGGCAAATGGTAGCAGCACTGCAACCACAAACTTCTTCAGACAAGCATCGTCTTGTTGAAATTGACGAAGCCTGTAAAATTACACGTAAGGCAAAGCCTACTATTTACACGCTTGCGCGTAAAGGACTGATTCCAGCTTACAAACGAGGTAAGAAACTCTACTTCTATGAAGATGAGCTGCTGCAATGGATTGAGTCCGGGCGCAAGCAGATGCAGGCAATGTCGCTCCAGGAACAGGCAGCGGAGATAGTACATGGGGCGAAACGCAAACCAAAGGGAGGTTATAACTTTTGATCTGCATGGCTATGGAAACCTCCAAATTAACAGCAGAAGGTATTATCGGCGAGGCTGTGCGCATCGGAGCCAAGATGTCCGGCGGTGAGTTCCCGATAGAAATCTTTCCTATCAGGATCCAGCGTATCATCAGCAGTTTGCACGATTGTCAGGGCTATCCCGTGGATTATGTCGCTGCGGCTATCCTTGCGGCCATTGCTGTGGGGATTGGCAACTCCCATCTGGTGCAGGTGAAGCGCAACTGGCTGGAAAGTCCCATTCTGTACATGGCACTGATTGGTCGCCCTGGGGCCAATAAGAGTCATCCGCTTAGTTTCGCTTTCCAGCCATTCATTGAACATGACTATTGTCAGAATCAGGAGTATCAGAAGTTGTATGCCGAGTATGAACGCACTATGTCCATGAGTAAGAAGGAACGCATGGAAGCCGGTTTGGATGAGTTTCCGCAGGCTCCCGTGCGCAGACGCTTTCTTGTTTCGGATATCACTCCCGAAGGATTGAGCCTGATACACGCCCAGAATCCTAGAGGACTCTGCCTTTGGTCGGACGAGCTATCTGCCTGGTTCAAGAATTTCAACCGTTACAACAACGGTTCGGAAGAACAGTTCTGGCTTTCAGTGTTCAATGCCAAGCCTACGATTTCCGATCGCAAGAGTACGCAAAGTTCCATTTTTATCAGACGTCCCTATATCTCCGTTATCGGTACCATCCAAAAGAAAATTCTAGGCGAACTGGTCAAGGGCGAGCGTTCGAGTAACGGTTTTATTGATCGTATTCTTTTCGTGATGCCTGAATCTGTCTTGAAAAGCAGATGGAACGACCGGGAAACTCCTGAAGAACTGGAAATCCAGTGGCAACAGATTATCGATAAGCTGATCGCACAAGATTGTCCGCATGACGAGAATAATGAGTTGCAGTCTCAATGCCTGCCATTTGATGAAGACACCAAGCAACGGCTTTACGGTTGGCAGCATGAAAATGCCCGCCAATGTGATATGGAAACCAATGATGCTTTGGTAGGTATTTACTGCAAACTGGAAATCTACATTATCCGGTTTTGTCTGATTATACAGCTTGCCCGATGGACTTGCGGAGAGTGCGATAAGACTACGATTGACCTTGAAAGCGTGAACCGTGCCATCCTGCTGGCCGAGTATTTTCGGACAACAGCCGTAAAAGTGCAGACTGCCGTCAGTCAGGAACAGTTGAGCGAATTGCACCGTAACATATACCTGAATCTGCCTCACAGATTTACAACGGCAGAAGGTATCAGCATTGCTGAAAGTTACGGGATGAAAGAGCATGCTTTCAAGATGTTTCTAAAACGCCATATCGGAACATTATTCAGAAAAGAGAATCATGGAGAATACAGTAAATAAACCTGTTACTATGCACATTTTCGCAACCGAGGGGTTTGTGAAGTTGCGAAAATGTGCATAGTAACATCCAAACAGAAAGAAAAATGAACTACAGATTCACATTAGAACCATACAAAGGTGTCAGCACCCGGCACACATGCCCGAACTGCCACCGTAAAAGTTGTTTCGCCAAATACATCGATACGGAAAAACAAATCAGTTTTCCCGATTATGTAGGGCGATGCAACCATGAACAGAAATGCGGCTACAACTATACGCCCAAAATGTATTTTGACGAGAACCCGATGGCCAAGGAACGATTGAGCGAAGAGTTTGTGCCGATGTCAAAGCCACGCATCAGTCTGCCTCCTGTGCCTTCATTCATTGAGCCGGAAATCATGAGGAAGTCCCTAAAGCTGTATCACACGAACAAGCTGTTTCAGTTCCTGAGTTTCCATTTCGGGCAGGAGGCTACCGAAGAGCTGATGTTACGCTACCATGTGGGAACCTCGAAGCATTGGCCGGGAGCTACAGTCTTCTGGCAGGTGGATATTTCCGGACAGGTACGCACCGGAAAAGTGATGCTCTACAATCCCGAAAACGGGAGACGGATTAAAGAGCCGCACAACTACATCACGTGGGTACATTCCCTTTTGAAGAAAGAGAATTTCAACCTCCGGCAATGCCTATTTGGTGAACATCTTTTGTCCTCCGACCAGCAGCGTCCGGTTGCCCTGGTGGAGAGTGAGAAAAGCGCTTTGATATCCAGCTTCTATCTGCCGCAATACCTCTGGATTGCTTCGGGCGGAAAGAACGGAGCATTCAATCGGAATGCCATGAGCGTATTGAGAAACCGACGTGTCCTGCTCTTCCCCGACCTGGGGGCGACCGACTATTGGAATAGTAAAATGGAGATGATCCGGAGCCTGGGAATAGAAGTTTCTCTCTTCGATTTTATGGAAAGAAACGCAACAAAAGAAGAACGGGATGCAGGTTATGACATCGCCGATTTTCTGCTGAGAGAAGAGACAAAGGACGCAATTTTCAATCGTCTTATCACGTTGAATCCGGCCTTGAAAACGCTGGTCGAAACTTTCGATTTACAGCTTGTCAATGTGGAGAAAGCACCGCTTTCAGCAACGGTTCAATATACTCGGAAAGGACTTTTCAAACGATGACTGTCAGATGTCTAATTCACTTCTTTTTCACTGGAGCAAGTTTATGCCGGTGTATTACATTTCCCGGCCACTTGCTCACCTCAAAAGAAGGTGAGACGGCTCCCGATGGTCACAATTAT
>NZ_JAMBLM010000027.1:0-8246 GCF_023337095.1 Bacteroides caecicola | reverse complement strand
ACATATTGAATTTGAGTGAATCACGCGAAACAACTACTGCATTTTGCTGTTCTGTTATATTTGAACCTTGATAATAGGCTACTTGTACAGTGCCATGATAGGTTCCTTTCATGTCGAATAGCATCTGTTGTATTTCTTCTTTAGATAATCCCTTTTCGTCTTTGTTACAACTTATAAGACTAAACAGACTAAGGAATAATACTAGTATTCCGAATAAGTTCTTTGTTTTCATATTACTTTGATTAAATAGTTTATAGTTCTGTATTAACTTTTATTTTCCCGAATGTTTTCTGTTCGTCACGCACCCGGCACAGTTCCCGGTGTGCTTTTTCCTTGTACTCCTGAAGAACTTTGATTTCGTTACGCAATCGGTTGTTTTCTTCCTGAAGAACCTGGAGCTCTTTAGCCTGTTCTTCAGACTTCATTTCAGCACGTACCTTTTCTTCTGCTGCCTTTGCGATAAGCTCTGGAGCCGGAAGCTGTTTTGCTGTCTGTTCCCGGACCGCCTGTAGTAGTTGGCGAATAGCTTCTGTTCCCTCATTGCTTGTCTGCATGGTCGCTTTAACTTCATTCAATTCTCCGATGATCTTTTCCAATGGGGAGTAATCAAGTGCGTTACTCTTCAGGTCGAAACCTGTGCGTTCAAAGTATTCCAGGGCGAGAGAAACGAACTCTTTCCGTAATATGCCGTTTGCCCGGCAGTATATCTCCAGCCGTTCAGATGTTTCTCCGCTTATTGAGATTGTAGTCTTTTCCGGCTTGCTTTTGGGTTGTATGGTTACTTTATCTGTCATACCTTAACCGATTGATATAAATATGCTTATAATATGCTTGATATGCTGGTTTTATGCTTTTTTTTAATTAAATATGCTGTAAATATACTGAATATTCCTGAAATATATTCAGGTTACTTGGCCTTTTCTTCGCTTAAAGTGATATGAGAATCCACAAAGCACCCTCCAAAGCCGGATAAGGCGTTTGGTTGCGTGTAAGTGACCGTTACAAGGGTTTGTCCCATGAATGTCTCAATCTTGTCTATAATGGCTTCCATTGGCTTTCCTAAGCCTGTAGCTTCAGCTGATACCAATATCAAATCTCCTTCTTTCATATCGTTGTTTTTTGATTGTGTAACATAATCAAAGTTCTTCCTTGTCTTTTACTTTTCCCTTCAGTGCGTTTATTATATACCCTTTAGGGTTCTTTTTATCCCTTGATTTTCCCTTCAGGGTTGAAAGCTCCAGCATTAAATCAAGTTTCTTCTGTGCATCCCTGAAGAGGTCTATGTTGTTTCTTATTTCCTGGTCTGTGAAAAGAAGCTCTTGCTTTAGATAGTTTCTGATAAGCCTGTCCAGATCCCAGCCCAGACTGACCTGTTTTTGTAGTTCGTGCTTTTCAAGTTCTTCATCCCTGTGTTCCGGTTGGTATTTGGGATACAGTTTCAGTGAATGAAAAGAACGACCTTCTTTCAGAATTTTGTATTCAAACGAATATGGACTTTTTGCGTCCAGTTCTTCTTTAGCTGGGACTATGATTCTTTTTATGAAATCCGGGTTACGTTTGTATTTGTCCTGTACACCAAACATGATTTTCAGATCCTCTATACTGTAAATCAAAGGCCTTTCTTGACCACTCATGAGTTCATAGAAACGCATCGAGTACTGACTTGTAAACTCCATGGCCGTTTTAAGTTCATACTTCCTGAAGCCCTTTGAAAAATTAAGTACGGCATTATATACTTCAGGTTGTATTTCAAATCTTACCCAGCCTCTTTTGTAATTGAATTGTGGCTTCTCGATAATACCTATCACCTTCCATATTTGCCCATCATCGAACTCAAAAGACTTATTTCTAAGGTCTAACAGCGCTTTTTTGACACGGGTGTAGTTCTCGTCATCATCGTTGGCTAAAAACGCAGAAATGGGCATTAAAACAACTCTATCATCGTATAACGTCTTTTCTATACGTAGTCCAGGATAAAGCTTTTTACCTTCTATCTCACACTGCATTGCTTCCACAAGCCTGTACAGAATGCGTTTTTCGTACACTGAAAAATCATACTTAGATACAGTCATTAAATAGCTCTGTATCACATCTTTGTTTGTTATTTTTATAGCCATACTCCTTTGTTTTTAAAAAACGACAAAATGAATGTTCGCAAATATAGAAATTAAAAACGACATTTAAAAATGTATGTCGTCGTAAACATTCAAAAAGTCGTTTTTAAAGGCGAAAAAAACATTCAAAAAGTCGTTTATAACATTCAAAAAGTCGTTTTTCGAGCGTTTTTACTCTTTATAACGATTTGTTATTCAGTATTTTATAAATGATTTTTCAAAAGTTGATAAGCATATAATAAGCAATGCTTAAAAACAAGTCATAAAATTTTAGCCTGAATGTGGCTTCCAGACCTCCAAATCCGTGAAAAACGAGTTTTTGAATGTTTGTGAAAGCAAAGCAAAAGCCAGCGCAGCGTTTTTTTAGGAACGAATTTTCCGCGCGTGTACACAAATAAGTACACAAAACTTTTGCTTTATTGATTTTTATCCCTATTTTTGCGGTGTAAACCAATATATTAGAACTATGCAGATTGTTACAACACGCGAATTTCGTGCCAATCAGAAGAAATACTTCGAAATGGCAGAGACGGAAACGATCCTGGTCTCCAGACGCAATGCAGCCCCTATTATGGTGTGTGCAGTCAGAGAAGGTGATTTCCCTTCAAAGGAAGAACTTGCGGCCATCCAGAGAGGTATTGAAGATATCCGGAACGGAAATACCTTCAGAATGGCCAAGAATGAGTCTCTGGATGATTTTCTTAACCGTATAGAGGGTGAAGGCAATGTATGAGATAGAATTTTCCAAAGAAGCGGTAAAACATGTCCTGTTAATGAGAAAATCCTCTCCGCAGCTTTTCAAGAAGCTGGAGAAGCTGCTTGATGAACTCAGAGAACACCCATATACGGGTACAGGACATCCGGAACAGTTGAGATACCTGGAGGGTGTCTGGTCAAGGCAGCTGGACAAGAAGAACCGTATCAGGTATATGGTCAACGAGACTACCGTAATTGTGTTCATCATTTCAGCCTGGGGACATTATGACGACAAATGAAGGATTGCAGTATGTGCCGTTTTGGAACTTACTGCAATCCTTTTGAATTTGTGACAGAATAAAAATAACTTATATCATATACCCAATTAAACGGCTGCACTCGTCGGGAGTGTTGGTACACCCCCTTGCCGTGCGGCGCTCCCCGACCGATGAGTTTTTTGTGGTGTTCCGGACACGTTCTGTTGTGCGGTTTTGTTGGGTAATTCTGTTGTGTACTGGGTGTGCGGTTTTCGTGGGTGTTCACGTGTGTGGGATAGGTTCTATCTCTTCCCGTCCCCTTTGCTAATTTCGCGCTGGGGAGGGTGTTCGATAGAACAGCAAGAGGAAACCGGGCAAGCCCTGTTTTTTCCTCTTGCCCTACGGGGTTTTTAGCTGTAAATCAGCTATTTAGGAAATTATACCAATATAATTTGGTTATAATGAATAAATATACTATCTTGTAAACCAGTAAGTTAGTATATTAATTCATTATAATAAGCCTTATAATATCATGGAAAAAGACAGCAAAACAACGGTAGCGGTAGAACGTACTACTTTTACTAAACTTGACCGTCTGGCCAAGGCAAACAATGTGTCAAAAATGGAGTTCCTTACACATGCTATAAACTATTTTGAAAAGTACGGCATAAACCCGGTCGAGCATGAAAGCCCGGCACAGGAAATGCAGAAACTTATCAAGCGCATGGACCAGGTGTTCGCATTCCTGAAGAAACAGGAAACGGATCTTGTGCGTCCGGCTTGTGAAGCTCTGGCCGGAGCCAGCACACAGATAACCATAAACCTTTCATCCTTACTTTCGGAAGAAAAGTTCAGGCGGTTCCTGAAGGAGAACAGCGAACTTTTCATCGAGGTGATGAATCAATCCATCGAAAAGGGAAAAGCTATTGACAGAGCTGAAAGAGCGGTACGGGATTCAGATGCAACTATCAGGAAGAACCAGCAGGCCATTTTCAAGCGGATAGAAGCCAACGAAACAGCACAACTTAAAGCCATGCAACATATAGTTTCCTTCCTCGATGCAAAAGGAAAGACCGGGCTGCTCGATGATATAAACAAGGTCTATGAGAGGGAAAAGGAAAGGAGGGGACTATGAATATAAAAATTCAGGGTGGCGGTTCCGGAACTTATGCCAATACAGGGAGCTGCACAGGAGTAACGACCTATCTCCAGCATGAGGATCTGGAGCGTATGAAGAACGGCCAGGAAGTGCAGCCGTTTTTCAATAACTCACGTGACTACATAAGCGCACAGGAAGTAACCTTCAAGATAGACAGCAACAAGGCAAAATTAAGCCGGAATGATGCGAAGTTCTATGTGATCACGGTAAGCCCTTCCAGCCGGGAGCTGGAGAAAATGGGCAAGACAGAGAAGGAACAGGCTGAAGCCATGAGAAAGTATGTCCGTGATGATGTGATGCAGCACTATGCGGAAGGGTTCGGAAAAGGCTTAAACAAAGAGGACATCGAGTATTACGGAAAGATCCATTTCGAGAGGAAGGGAGCCGACCGGTACGACATGCACGCACATATCATCGTCAGCCGGAAGGACAGGAGCAACACCAGGAAGCTAAGCCCAAAGACCAACCACACCGGGAAGAAGAACTGCGGAAACGTGAAAGGAGGTTTTGATAGGACAGATTTTTTCCGAAAGTGTGAAACCTCATTTGACAAGCGCACAGGGTATGACCGGGCCCCGGAACAGACCTTCGACTATCTCAATACCATGAAGAACGGAAGCCCGAAAGAAATCTTCCAGAAAAAGGAGTGGGCGGAACGTGTGAACCATGAACGGCTTGAGAAGATGAAAGCCGAATGGAGCCGGGATCTTCAGGAACCGCACCAGGAACAAGGCCGGGAAGAGAGCCAACAACAGGGAAACAGTATTTCCCAAGTTCCGGATATCAACCAGGCACCACAGCGGAAGAAGCAACAAGAGGAAGAACTCGACCAGCCCAGGAAGAAAAGCCGGGGTTTTGGAATGGGTATGTAAATTTGAATCTGTAACAAAATCAAAAGCGTATGGAACAAAGAAAGGACATAATGACAGGTATTATCAGAATCTTAATTCTGTTTATTGTAGGTAGTATATTTCTGGCCATAGCCGGATATATCCTTTCCTTTGTCATTGATATTATTGGCCGTATTATAGTCTTTGTACTTCAGTGGGCTGTTTTCGGTGGTATTGCCTGGTATGGTTATAAGTATTTCAAGAAACCTAAACCGAAGGAGAAGCCAGCTGAAGTAATACCTGAAGAAGCTATACGGTTATATACATCTTCAGGACAGCCGATTGTTATCGGAAACCCTTTCAGGGGTATTTTTGTTTTGGGTGCTGCTGGATCTGGAAAATCTGAAAGTATAGCTGTGCCGTTATTGTCGGAGTTTATCAGAAACGGTTTTTCCGGTCTTGTGTATGATTTTAAGTTCCCTACTTTGGGGCAAGATGTACAGTCTTTTATCAGTGCAAACGGGAACGAGATAAAACACCATTATATAGACTTGAATAACCCGGAACAGTCACCGAGAGTAAATCCTATACAGCCAGATTATTTGCTGAATACAAGCTATGCCAGAGAATTTGCACAGGCTATTGTGGCCAACCTGATAAAAGAGAGTATAAAGAAACCTGATTTCTGGAACAGGTCGGCAACAGACCTTCTAACGGCCTGTATCTGGTACCTGAAAGAAGAACACCCAGACATGTGCGATATACCTCATGTGTGCGCTTTGGTATCGAGTAAGGACGAGGATCTTCTCCGGCTTTTGCAGAAGAATCCGCAAACCGCACAAATGACAATGAGTATTTTCAGTGCAATGGAGAGGGGAGCAGACGGACAAGTCAGCGGAGTTGTAGGAACTTTGCAGTCTGCAATAGCACAGATAAACACTCCGGAACTGATGTATATTTTTGGTGGAAATGATTTTTCTCTGGATCTGAACAATCCTTCTTCTCCGGCTATTGTAACCGTGGGGACATATCCTACCCTTGTACAGACCTTTGCACCGTTATGTAGTCTTATTATAACAGTGGCCACAAAGCTGATGAACCAACCCGGCAAAGTTCCTTCTTTTGTAATGATCGATGAAGCTCCGACTGTATATATACCTGGTCTTGACATATTGCCGAACACGGGACGAAGCAATAAAATATCTACAGTCCTGATGTGCCAGGATCTTGCACAGCTTTCTGACGGTTACGGCAAGGAAAAGGCCGATGTGCTGTTTGCGTCCTGTAATACTCACTTTTATGGTAGGGTATCTTCAAGTATAACGGCAGAAAGACTTTCTCGCCAATTTGGGAAGGAAGATAAAGTCTATACAACCGCATCACAGTCGAGAACAGGCTTTCACCGGACTTCAGGAACCAGCGAATCAGTACAGGAAAGGGACGCAGCCAAACCTTCCAGCTTCCTTTCTCTGGAGCCTGGGGAGTTTTACGGTATAGCGGTGGAAAGCAATGTGCCGTTTTTCCGAAAGAAGTTCAGACAGGCAGAACGGCCAATCCCGGTACAGCTGGAGAAGCTGAGCCATGCTGAAAGCATACAGGAATACACTCTGAAGGTAAGGGAGGATATAAAGTCTATACTTTACGCACTGAAGCCTGATGAACCGGAAGAACAGCATAAACCAGATATCCCTTCAGATATTAAGTTCAAAGGCTTTTCCGTTGATTGATAAGAAAACAGCCAAGACAATCTTGGCTGTTTTTTATAAAGTTGAAGAAGTCAGAGGTTATATTTAATACCAAAAATATAAGAAACCACTACCGTTTTTACATCAGCTTCAGGATATTTGTTTTTGTAGTATTCCGTTAAGTCTTTAATATGTTCAGCGGTTTTCTTCTTTTACAGAACTTATCACTCCAAATTTCGGAAGAACCTTATTTTCTGCGCTGTTTATCGGCTGCCTTATTTATTATAGTTGTCTTTTTTGATGACTGTATATAACTACGCAAAATAAGGTATAGGCCTAATACAATAAAAGGGATACTCAAAACTTGTCCCATATTGAAAAACATCGAATCTTCGAAACTTTCTTGATTTTCCTTAGTGTATTCTAAAAGAAATCGCATGAGAAAAATGGCAAAAATACTAAAGCCAAAATAGAAATAACTTCCGACTTTAAACAACTGTCTTTTATATTTGTATAAAGAATAAATAATCAGGAAAATAATAAAATAACTTATTGACTCATAAAGTTGTGATGGATGTCTGGGTAAATCATCAACGTACCTGAAAATAAAGGCCCACGGCAAATCTGTCGGACGTCCAATAATTTCAGAGTTCATTAAATTAGAGATTCTTATAAAAGCTCCGCCTAATGGGGCCAAGATAGCTATGATGTCTATTATCTTCGGGAATGGGATGTGAACTTTCCGTGAATATAATAACATGGCAATGAACAAACCTATTGCACCTCCGTGGCTAGCCAAGCCTTTGTATCCTATAAACTCGTAAACACCATTAACATTTTCTCTAAATGGTATGAATATTTCAATTATATGAGAAGAAAAATATTCAAAATCATAAAACAGGCAGTGCCCGAGTCTTGCCCCTCCGAAAATACCAATAACTGCGTATATAAAAAGCTTCTCCATTGCATCAGGAGTATAAATCTTTTCCTTCTTGTATATATGGCCAATTATGTAGTAACACAAGGCAAGCCCAGTAACAAAAATCAAACCATAATATTGAATCTTAACTGGGCCAAGGCTAAATATTACAGGGTCTATATCCCAATTTATGTATAATATTGGATTCATTGTATTTGAAATTTGTAATTCTGTATTAACATGACTTTTTATTATTCATATTCCCCTTCGAAATGATAAACAAGGCGAGGGAAGTCATCATATTTCTTTCCGTCTACCCATAACTCCAAAGGTGACATATTGAAATTCATAGAGTTCATATAAGTCACTGCATCACCGCCATAGTTCATGGAAAATACAAGACGAATGGAAGGAGGCGCTCCATATCCACCTAATATAGTGACATCTTTTGGATACAATACAAAGTGAATGCAACCAGAATCCCATTGTAAAAATTCATATCCGGCCATAACAGGCACTTCACCTATCTCCCGCAAACGTTCTGCAATTGTTTCGTCTGGAATCAGATCCGATAGAGGCAGTAATG
>NZ_JAMBLM010000026.1:0-8423 GCF_023337095.1 Bacteroides caecicola | reverse complement strand
TAAAATTATAGCTATTCAGTATATATAGAGGGGAAAATATACATAGCTATTTCATGCCTTTTATTGTGAGTATAATTTTATTTTGAGAATAATAATGTTTATTTTTGAGATATTTCCTCAAAAATAAACATTATATAAATTATATTCTTATCTTTGCAGTAGAACTTACTAGTTACAATCATATATATAGAAATATTAAAAAGACAAATACATGTTGCTTGAATTTACAGTTGAGAATTATAGATCGTTCTATAATAAAAAAACTTTAGTATTAGAAGCGGACAGAGCTTTAAAGGAATACTCTGATACCAATCTATTTAATTTCAACAAATATACTCTACTCCGTTCACTTGCTTTGTATGGAGCCAATTCTAGTGGAAAATCCAATTTAGTCAGCGCTATGCATGCTATGGCAAGATGTGTATTGTTGTCTGTAAAATTAAATGATAATGAAGAACTAGAATATGATCCTTTTCTTCTTTTGAAAGACAACAATTCTCCAACTATGTTTGAGGTGGTATTTCTTAAAGGGGAATATTGTTATAGATATGGGTTTAGACATAATCAGGAGCGTATTATTGATGAATGGTTATTCCGTAAAACAACCCCACGTTCGAAAGAACTAATGATGTATGTTAGGAATGAAGAAGGGATTTATGTTGAGGAAAATAATTTTCCAGAAGGAGCTGGTTATGAGGAAAAAACGAATGATAATCGATTGTTTTTGTCGTTATGCCAACAATTGGGAGGAGAAATATCACGCCAGGTTATATCGTGGTTTCAATCAGATTTTAATGTAATTTCTGGATTAAACAATCAGCAATATAGGGCTTATTCAAAACTGTTCTTTCATAAAAAAGAAATTTTAAGTACTGATGCTCTTGAATTCTTTAAAAAGCTAAGACTTGGTTTCAATAATATTTTAACCCATGAGGAAGACCCCAATATACCTCAGGATTTGCCATCTGAATTGAAGGCTCTACTTCAAAGAGAAGCACAGGGGAAGAAAAGCATAGAATTGGATTCAGTACATAGTGTATATTCTGCTTCAGGCAAGGTTGTTGGTTCTATAAATTTTTCATTTGAAGACCGTGAATCATCTGGTACGAACAAATTATTTGATTTGTCTGGACCAATATTTGAAACGCTTTATTCAGGAGCGGTTCTTGTTGTGGACGAATTAGATGCAAAGATGCATCCTCTTATTTCGCAATATATTATTGAACTGTTTAATAGTCCAGTGACAAATCCTAAGAATGCACAGTTGATATTTACTACACATGATACTCATTTGCTTTCTCAAAAGATTCTTAGACGTGACCAAATCTGGTTTACTGAAAAGGATTCAAAAGAACAGACCGATTTGTATAGTCTGATGGATATTGTACTGCCAGACGGAACAAAGCCACGTAATGATGCCAACTATGAGAAAAATTATATAGCAGGACGTTATGGAGCTATTCCTTATATTCTTAACGACTAAAAATTAGGGACTATGGCAGCAAAGAAAATCAAGATAGACAATGCTTCTTTAAAATTTAGGAAGCAATCACAAAAGAGAGAGCAAAAGGTTATTCGTTGCTCGGTGTTAATTGTTTGTGAAGGAACTAAAACAGAACCCCATTACTTTGAGGCATTTGCTAAAAAGCAACAAGGGATTATAGTATATGATATTGAGGTTAAAGGACTTGGACATGGAACAAAGGATGTTGTAGAAAAGGCAATAGATCTTAAAAATAAAAACAAATATGACCGTGTTTGGGCTGTTTTTGATAAAGATGAATTTCCAGCTAAAGACTTCAATGATGCTATTGCAATAGGACAGAATAATGGAATAGGAGTGGCTTGGAGTAATGAGGCTTTTGAATTATGGTATTTGTATCATTTTCAGAATGTGACAACAGGAGTGCCTCGAAAAGATTATGAAGAAAAAATTTCAGCAGCTGTAAATGCTTCTCCCAAATATAAATCCAAAAAGAAGTATAAATATACTAAGAAGGATCCCAATAATTATGAGATAATGACAACATATGGTTCGATGGACTCTGCATTACGATTTGCAGAAGCAAAGCATTTGTTATACACGGATACACGATATGCAATCCAGAATCCTTGTACAACAGTTTATCGACTTGTGAAACAATTATTGGGGAAGGATGAAGAATTGAATGCGGAACTAGTAATGGAAATAGAAGGCATATAATTATTAATATTCACCAATGGATTTTGTTATTAATTGTGATAAGTTTATGATTTATAATTGATTAAATATGAAACTTAATTTGCATATAAAATTCTGTTTTTATTTACTTTCTATGGTGTTGTTTTTCTTGATTATCGCCATACTTGGTACTGATATTCCTATTTGTTTTGAGGAAAATGCTACTTTCATAGGATTTTCAGCATGTTTAACAAATATTGGTATTATAATCCCTATTATTTGTGCATTGGCTTTAATATATGCTATATGCTTTATGCATTATCTTAAGCATAGAATTAAAGGATCAAAACTTGGTCCAATAACCATTATGAAGATAGAAAATGCAAATAATGATATTCTTGCATTTGTTGGAACCTATTTTATTCCTCTTGTTAGTTTTAGTTTGGCAAATAATTGGAGGCATATAATTGTTCTTTGTTTATTATTTATAGTTATAGGAATAATTTATGTGCGAGCGGACATATATTATACAAATCCGACTTTACTTTTATTGGGATATAGAGTATATAAAGTTACAGGAGAGCTAAATAAAGAAGAAATAGAAAGAGTTGTTATAACGTATGGCGAATTGAAAAATGGTGATATAATATGTTATATACCAATAGATGATAATACGTATTATGTAAAAAAAATAGAGTAAAATGAATATAGAAGAGTTAAAAAATAAATTGATGTTCATCATAGATAATGATATTCAGAAGAATATTAATATATATGTTACTTCGCCAGCAGGACTACAATTGTTCAATATGGTAACAGATGATTTGAATGAGTTAAAGCAAATATACGTGGATCTTCTAAGATCTCTCATATTAGATAGAGATGATTTGTCTATAAGAGATTATTCTACAACTTCAGACCGAGAAAATACGATATATTTATATGATCTAGCACCAGAACAAAGAACTCAGGAAATGGTTAATATGGCAAATGCGGGTACGAACCATAATCCTCCTTTATTCACTGTAGATAATGCATCTTTAGAAAAAATAAATGGATTCTATGTCGTTATTAATGATGGAGAACATAGAGCTGTTTTCTATAAACAAATACTTCCTATTGACAAAACATATTGTAGGTCATCATTCTTTCTGGGAATAAAAAAGGATAATTCTATGTTTGAACGTAAGAGGGATAGTTTATTACGAGTTGTACCTGGTATACAAATGTTATATATAGATGATGCTATAATTCTTATAGAAATAAACAAATTAGAGTCTTCGTTAGGATTAGACGAGATATTAAAGAAAGAAGCACAGACTACTTTTAGAAGTATAGAAAATAAGAATATAGTCCTTGATATTACTAAATTGAAAGAAGCTTGCGACAAACCTTCTATGCTTAAAAAGCTACGTCATGCATTAACAGAAAGTAAAGTAAAGGATTTAACCAACGAGATTATTATACGATTTGCAAGTGAACAAGAAAAGTTGAAATTCAAATTTAATGAAGAAAAAACAAAGTTTAATCTTGATAGTAAAGCCGCGGCTAAACGTTTCATTAAGTTATTAGATGATGACTATCTTTTTTCTAAACTTACATCAACAGACTATGATTCAGAACAGAAAGGAGTACTTGCAGAAGTGACGGAGTAATTTTAAAATAGATATTAGATAATCTCACCTATATAAGGTTTATCTCCCAAAAGGTTTTATCATTCTCTTTTCCCATTATTTTTATTTTCGGATATGAGAATAAAAAATAATGGGAGATAAATACAAGGGCTAAAAATATAATATTGATAAAAGTATCATAGTTATGTTATATAAAATATGGGGGATATTGAAAGGAGAGTCAAAGTATGGTTAGGGTAATGTATTACCTTAATTTTATTGGTGACTTTAGAATATATCTTAGGGATTTTATTATCAACAACCAATAATATAAAAATTGTAATTAATGATATCAACCAATAGCAAGAAGTTGGACGAACTCTGTTATGATTTTGAATATCAAGTAACAGATAAGGACGAGTTGGCAGATAAAATTTGTCAGCTCATTCTTGGTAATTGTGGTCATGTATCGAAAGTTATTAAAGGATTAACGTCAACTCCTAGAGAAACAGACAAGAAGACTATTGAAGCTTTAATTCAGCAGTTAGAAAAGAGAGATAATTCAGATGTCGATAGGTACAAGGTTGATGGATGGCTATTCCAAATGATATCCTGGCTTCAATTGGCTTATCAATATAAAGAAAGTGCGTTTTTCTTTCAACAAGCACCTCATCCCCAGCCTTCCATGCACGGAATAGATGGTTTTGCTGTAAAACTTACGTCCTGCAATACTATAGAGCGAATTGTAATAACAGAAGATAAGTGTACAGAAGATGCCAAGGCAACAATTATGAATAAAGTATGGCCAGAATTTCGTGGAATGGAGAAAGGAGAGAAGAATAATGCAATCTTTCAACTAACGGAGGCATTGATTGGATATCAATTAGGGGAACAATTCGAGAGTATTCAAAATGATATTGTGAAAGAGAAATATCGACAATATCGAGTTGGAATAACACGTCAAGTAACTCATAATTCTGATGACGGACGAAAGAAACTGTTTAGAGGTTATGATAAAATAATTTCTGGTAATGATATTTTCAGAAGAACAGCAGCGACTATTTGTTTAGATGACAAAGAGCGTGAGTGGATGAGTGATTTACAACAAAGAGTTTTGAATAAATTAAAATCATATATATAGTACGATGTATAATACTGTAACAGAAGAATTAATAAGAAGGATTCCCCATGTGGAAGGCTTTACGGAAAATTTACTTCCTGTAACTCTAACCACTGTCTATGCCCAAATAATTAGTTTGAGCGCAAAATATAAAGATGGTGAGATTCCTTTTGATTTGGAAATACTTGAAGATGATAGAAGAAAACTAAATATACTGTCTAATACTTTAGAATTGTATCTTTTTGCAAATCCATATAGTGATAAAAAAAAATCAATAGCTTATGTTGCTGCAACAGCTCGAAAGTTATTGTTTAAAATAAGAGGAGTACAAGAAAATGAGATTTTGGATTTGAATTATGTCCCATCAGATCTTTATGCATCACTTTTGTATATAATAAGTGGTAATTTTGCTGATGCACAAGAAATCGCAGAAAGTTTTAGTATATATAAAGATACGGATAAGTATATTAAAAAATTATATAAATCCGTCAAACTTTTGGTGAATGGAAATTTAACTAAATTACGTGATTTGCCAATCAATGAACCAAGAGAAGATCATGATTTACATCAATATTTGCAACAGCTGTTTTGGAAAGAATTAGTGGTGGGTATAAAGCAATTTTCAAATTCATTGTTAGGACAAGAAGAGTATTCAATTGATTCCTTTTTGAGAGTAAAAGAATTATCAGTTTATGAAGATGAATCGCTCTCTCTTAGGGATGTATATGTCGCTCCATATATTCTTTCTATTTTGTTTATATTATCGTGTGAAGAGATGTGGAGTCATGCTGTGATTAATATATCAACTCCGGTAGGGGTGGAAGAGAATAGTTGGAAAAGTGCATTGAAAAAGCAAGCAGAAGTAAGACCTTTTTTATGGGAAAACCATTTGGAAGCAATAGATAATGGCATATTAAATGTAGGCATATCCTCTGTGATAACTTATCCAACAGGTGCTGGCAAGACAACCTTATCTGAATTAAAAATAGTCTCTTGTTTACTGGCTAATAAGCGTGTAATATATCTTGTTCCTACTCATGCCCTGGAAAATCAAGTAAACAACAGTTTGGCTAAGTTGACCGACAGAATGAATATTTCAATTTTAAATAGGGATGGTGAATTCTCCTGGTTCGAAGAAGATGAAGAAGATAATACCATAATGGTAATGACGCCAGAGCGTTGTTTGGCATTGTTGCGTCTAGATCCAGAGAAATTGCATAATGTTGGTTTAGTTGTCTTTGACGAGTTTCATTTGGTCCATGGTAATTTTAATGATAAACGTGCGAATGATGCAATGACACTTGTTGTGGAATTGTTCGACATTTTACCAGAAGCCGACTATTTTTTCGTTTCTGCGATGGTGCGTAATGGGAAGGACATAGCTGGTTGGATTAAATCAGTGACTGGTCACGAGTGTATTTTACTTGATAGCCCGTGGAAACCGACTTGTCAGTTGCAAGGATGTATGGTTTATGATGAAAAAGAAATTAATAAATTGAAAGCAATAATTGCTAGATTCCAAAGCAGTAAAAAACATATAAGACCGACAACATCTTTAAATAATATGTTGAAAGCAACACCTTATTGTATATTTAGTTTGAAATCAGCATGGGACGATATCAAAAGGTCAAATTATTGTTTGGTAGAGCTAACAGGTAAACCTGTTAACCTTAGAGCAAATAATGAATGGATACTTTCCTCAAATTACAACTCTGTAGCAGCTGAAGTGGCAAGCAGATATGCTGCAATTCATTATAAGACAATAATTTTTGCAACTAAACCTATGGATGCCAATGCAATACGAAACAATATAAATAAACTTCTCAAATGGAATAATATTGGTTGGATAGAGCTTAATGAAAAAGAAAAATTCAATGCTGTTGCACTAGAGTTAGGTGGAGAGAAATATTCGTATCTTTTCGAATCAGAATCAGCAACTGTACATCATGGTAATTTATTGCCAGAAGAGCGTATTATTTCGGAACATTACTTTAGAAGTAAGGATGGGGTGAATGTATTAGTAGCTACACCGACTTTAGCTCAGGGAATCAATTTGCCGGCAGATATAGTACTCATTGCTGGTGATAAAAGATTTGTTGATAATAGTTGGGAACAAATTAAAGCTCATGAGATACTAAATGCAGCAGGAAGAGCTGGGAGAGCTGGATTTCGTTCGCATGGAACAGCAATTTTAATACCTTCAATTATAGCAACGTATGGAGATCGGGTGACAAAAGGTAATTGGATGACGGTTCGTGATGAAATTTTTTCTAAAGGGGATCGCTGTTTAGATATAAAGGACCCAATTTCTGATTTCTTTAGTACAGAAATTTATACGGACAATGATTTGATACTGAAACATTTTAAGGTGAATGTATCTGATATGAAACGTAAATATGGCAAGACATTTTATGCTTATCAAATGGGATTGAAAGGTAGGACAACAGAATTTAACACCCATTTAGATGCTTTGGTAACAGAAAATTTGTTAGACGAAAATATTGAACAATCCGAATGGCTATCTGTATTATCTGCAAAGACTAGTGTTGATCCGGATTTATTAATAGCATTCTACGAGTCTATCAATTTAGATTTTATAACAGGCTTAGATGACCATATTGTTATATATATGCTAGTTCATTTAAAAACAGTTATGAAAGAAAAACTGGATTTGATGGATAAATTCTTTTCTAGTATGAATAATTCCGAAAATGCTAAAAAGTTTGTACTACCTAAAGAAACTAATCTTTGGACAGAAAGTGGTGTTGAAAAATTTTTTACACTTGTTGAGATGTATGTAAAAGGTAAATCTTTGTTAGAGCTTGAACAAGCTATGGAATGTAAACAAGACAAAAAGCTTTTGCATGCCAGACAGTTTGTACTGAAAATTATTCCTGATGTTAGTTATACTTGTGGCGCTTTTATCCAGGTGCTTATAGAAAAAAATGGTCCGTTAGAAGATATTCCTAAAGATATGAAAGTCTTCGCCTCTTGTATAAAAGAAGGAGTACTAACATATGAAATGCTTAAAGAAAAATACAACAATAAATATATGAGAGTTGAATGTCATCATAGATACAAGAAGATTTAGTACAAAACCGAGATTTGTAATAAAGTATGAATCTCGGTTTCTTTTGATAGATTAATATTAGATATTATACATTCATATCATAGATGTTTTTTGAGAAATTAATATATAACTACTGATATTTTATAACATGCCCAGAACCTAAAAGAGTGTATTCTTGCAGATTACATTTTTTAGTCCTTTTAATTTAGATAATTTTTTATTCCCCATTATCAAACAAATTGCTGATGTCACTGTCGAGATTGTAAGGTAATTTTTGACGAATTTTTTCAATAAGCTAGTTCTACCATTTCTATATTTTCAATTTTTGAATAGTATCATCGTTGAACCGTATTTCACTAAAATAAATTGAACAATATTAGCTTGTCACATTGAATATTGATATATTTGCATTAAACTACAAATTATTTCAATTATGAAGCAATTGAATAGGATTAAAAT
>NZ_JAMBLM010000025.1:0-10388 GCF_023337095.1 Bacteroides caecicola | reverse complement strand
AACTCTAAAATTATGTTTAACCTCGGTTCCTCAAAAGGGATGGATGAAATTTCCTTTTTTGAAAATTCAAACAGACCCTCTGCAAAGGGCGTGTTTCGGCATGATTTGAGCTTGAAAATTCTACCTGAAAGACAGGCAAGCCTTCCGAATAGAAATGGTGAACTTATCCGCATGGAATACTCCACGCTTGCGGTTGCGTTTTTCGGTGCATTTCGGCAGGAAATTTCCTGCCTGTTTTACCGTACATAATGAGAAACCGTAACTCCATCACGCAGCTCATACTCAGCTTTATATCCGGCAGGTACTTGAGGCGCTTTTACTCCGTCTCCTAAAACGCTTTGGGCATGTTCGATGTAAATCTCGTCCCACAGTCCGGCATCGATGAATGACTGTGAGAGCGAAGCTCCTCCTTCTACCAGCAACGACTGTATGTTGTTCCGGAAAAGTTTATCCATGATTTGAGGCAAGATGTCACTATGGAAATCTAATGCCACGCACGAAACGTTCTTGCCCATCGGTTTCGGCTGTTCAGTGAAAACGATGGTAGGATTGCTGCCGTCGAACAGGTGGAGTGACGGGGGCAATGACAAATTGCGGTCGATTACCAAGCGAAGCGGGTTTTTGCCGTACCAATGGCGGACCGTAAGCGAAGGATTGTCGAGCAATGCCGTTCGTCTGCCTACCAAAATGGCCTGATGCTCGGCACGTTGCTTGTGTACGTATGCCAAATTGAGTGGTGTAGACAGAATTACCGGACTTCCGTCTTCACGTATCGTGTCAATAAACCCGTCGGCAGATTGTGCCCATTTCAGCGTGACGTACGGACGTTTTTGGGTGTTAAACGTAATGAAACGCCGAATCAGCCGCCGGCATTCCGCCTCTAAAACGCCTACCGTCACATCGATGCCGGCATTGCGCAATTTTTGGATTCCGCGACCGGATACTTGTGAAAAAGGGTCGATACACCCTACCACCACACGGGGAATCCCCTTGCTGATAATCAAGTCGGCACACGGAGGCGTTTTCCCGTAGTGCGAACAAGGTTCGAGGCTTACATAAAGCGTCGATTTTGTCAGCAGCTGTTCATCGCTGACCGAACGAATGGCATTTACCTCTGCGTGTGCCTCTCCGCAGCGGGCATGATACCCCTCACCGATAATCTTGTCGCGATATACGATAACTGCTCCCACCATCGGGTTCGGAGCCGCGTTTATCATCCCGTTTTGTGCCAGTTGTATGCATCTGCGGATATATTTTTCGTCTGTTGTCATGAGGTTATATGTTTTTATGCTTACTTTTGTACATTATTATTTTTATGTATGAATCCCCTTTATATCTATATAAAGCAAAAACTTATTGCCGCTTCGTATGCCGAAACAGAAGCGTCTGCCCTTGCCCGATGGATACTGGAAGAGGAATTCGGCTTTTCTACGCTCGAACTTTATGCCGGCAAAGATACTGATTTTCCGATGGAAAAGCGTAACCGTTTAAACGATATTCTTGTCCGGCTTGCTCGGTTTGAACCTATACAATATATAATAGGGAAAACGGAGTTTTGCGGGCTGACGCTGAAAGTTTCTTCCGATGTACTTATACCGCGACCGGAAACGGCCGAGTTGGTAGACTGGATTGTGTCCGACTGTCCGCAGTCGGGCTTGCGCGTGCTCGATATCGGTACAGGGAGCGGATGTATAGCCATTACGTTGGCAGGGCGTATGGTTGAAGCCGAAGTCTCGGCATGGGACATCTCGGAAAAAGCATTGGCGGTAGCGCGCGAAAACGCTCTGCATAACAACGTCCGCATCGCATTTTCCTGCATGGATGTATTCAACGAACCGACTGACATCTCCGTATTTGACATTATCGTCAGCAATCCGCCCTATATCACCGAAAGCGAACGCGCGGAGATGGAGCGAAACGTATTAGATTACGAACCTGAAACCGCATTGTTCGTGCCCGACACAGACCCGCTGCGTTTTTACCGCCGCATTGCCCACATCGGCAATCAAATGCTGAAACCCGGAGGCAAATTGTTTTTCGAGATAAATCGCGCATACGGGAGTGAAACCGCCGCTATGCTGAAATACGGAGGGTATAGCCAAGTAGAAGTGCGTTCAGACTCGTATGGTAATGCCCGCATGATTAAAGCGATAAAAAGATGAAAGAATATACCGAAAAAGAATTAAAGCTGAAAGCAGAAGCCCTCTGCTCGGCGGCAGAGCGTTGCCCCGCAGACGTGGAAGCCAAGCTGAAACAGTGGGGAGCCGACGAAGAAGTGCAGGCACGCATCATGGCGCATCTGTTTAACGAACGCTATCTGGATTCCACCCGCTTCTGCCGTTTTTTTGTAAGAGACAAATATCGCTTCAACCAATGGGGGCGGATGAAAATCGTGCAGGCACTCCGGATGAAACATCTTTCAACCGACGAAATAGCTGCCGGGCTGGAAGAGATAGACGAAGAAGAATATACGGACATATTGAAACGCCTTTTAAAGCAGAAAGCAAAATCGGTAAAAGGAAATACCGAGTACGAGCGGAACACAAAACTGATTCGTTTCGCCATAGGCAGAGGATTTACGCCCGAGGAAGTGATGCGCCAAATCAAACAACCCGATGCGGATGATTACGGTTTCTGATTTGCGCGACTTTTTCTTTCCCCGTTGGTGCCCGGCATGTGGAGCAAAACTGTTGCATGTGGAAAATCCCCTCTGCCTCGGTTGCATGGCAGGATTACCGAAAGTACATTTGGGAAATACGCCGGGAAATGAAATGGAACAAATGTTTTGGGGAATTATTCCGATCGAACGCGCTTCTACGCTGTATTTATATACTAAAGGTGGCGGGGTGGCACAGATTCTTTACGCCATGAAGTATCATGGACGGAAAGATATTTGCCGGCAGATGGGGATGCTGCTTGCCGACGAGCTGCTTCCATCGGGATTTTTTCACGGCATTGACGGACTTGTGCCCGTTCCTTTACATCCCAAGCGTTTGCGCAAGCGCGGTTATAACCAAAGCGAACAGTTGGCGCAGGGCATATCGGCACGTACCGATATTCCGGTGTACCCGCATGTCATCTCCCGCGTACACAACAACCAGACACAGACGCATAAATCCGTTTACGAGCGTTGGGTAAATACAGAAACCTTGTTTCGAACCACTCCGGAAACTCTCCGGCTGGCAGGCAAGCACTTGCTGCTGGTCGACGATGTGTTGACTACCGGAGCCACTCTCTCCGCCTGTGCCGAGGCACTGCTGAAAAGCGTCGACGTCCGTATCAGCATCCTTACACTGGCTTGGGCAAAACTTAATGCCTTTTAAAATCTCACCCCACTGCATAAAAATAAATGCAGGTAAATTTTCTATTCCCGTGGGATTTCCATACTTTTGCAGAAACATTTATCAGATATACAGTTAGGTTATGAAAGCATTGGAAAGATTATTCGCAGAAAAATTGCTGAAAGTAAAAGCGGTTAAAATCCAGCCGGCAAATCCTTTTACATGGGCTTCGGGTTGGAAATCACCCATTTATTGTGACAACCGTAAGACTCTCTCTTATCCGGCTCTTCGCAATTTCGTGAAATTGGAAATTTGCCGTACTATCCTTGAGAAGTTCGGAGATGTAGACGCTATTGCAGGCGTGGCAACGGGAGCTATCGCACAAGGTGCATTGGTAGCAGAAGAGTTGAACCTCCCGTTTGTTTATGTTCGTTCAAGTCCGAAAGACCACGGATTGGAAAACCTGATTGAAGGAGAACTCCGTCCGGGTATGAAAGTGGTAGTTATCGAAGACTTGATTTCTACGGGTGGAAGCAGCCTGAAAGCTGTCGAAGCAATTCGTCGCGACGGATGCGAAGTTATCGGCATGATTGCATCGTTTACTTATGGTTTCGATGTATCGGCAGAAGCCTTTAAGAGCGCTAAGGTAGAGCTGGTTACATTAACTAACTACAATGCCGTTCTGGAGGCTGCCCTGAAAACGGATTATATCAACGAAGAAGATATTCCGGTTTTGCAGGCATGGAGAAAAGATCCGGCTCACTGGACAGGAAAATAATTTTATATATTTAAAGCATAGAGAGCACGGAGGCGCGATTTTTGTTGAAAAAACGCAGCCTCCGTGCTTTTATGTAAAACCCCTAACCCTAAAAAATCAATGGCTATACAATTTGAAAGTAACGTAAAGCATATCTCTTACAGTCAGGAGCGAGTATATGGCGTGTTGTCAGACTTGAACAACATGGAGCGGATGCGCGATAAGCTGGATGAAATGAAAAGCAAACTCGAAGGCAAGATAGAGGATATGTCTTTCGATCGTGACTCGCTGTCTATCAAAGTACAAGGAATCAACCTTACGCTTCGCATCATAGAGCGTGAGCCGATGAAATGTATCAAGTTTGAGGGAGATAAAACTCCTATTCCGATGAACTTGTGGATTCAAATACTGCCCGTATCGGAAGAAGAATCGAAAATAAAAGTAACAATACGCGCCGAAGTTAATATGTTTATGAAAGCAATGGTATCGAAACCCTTGCAGGAAGGAGTGGAAAAACTGGCAGAAACGCTGGCGCGTATACCTTATTAATAACTAAATCTCGTCAATTAAAGAAGGATTACAATGGCTCAGAAACTTTGGGAAAAAAGCGTACAAGTAAACGCAGAAATCGACCGTTTCACGGTAGGACACGACAGGGAAATGGACCTCTATCTGGCTAAATACGATGTATTGGGCTCTATGGCTCACATAACGATGCTTGAGAGCATTGGACTGCTTACCTCTGAGGATTTAAAGACATTGCTGGAAGAATTGAAACATATTTATGAAACGGCAGAAAAAGGGGAGTTTGTCATTGAAGATGGTATAGAAGATGTACACTCGCAGGTAGAGTTGATGCTGACACGCAGGTTAGGGGATGTGGGTAAGAAAATTCACAGTGGGCGTTCGCGAAATGACCAAGTATTGGTCGATTTGAAACTTTTCACTCGCGCCCGCATCAAAGAAATAGCCGAAGCTGCTGAAGACCTTTTTCATGTACTGATAGCTCAAAGTAACCGATACAAAGATGTTCTGATGCCCGGCTATACACATTTGCAGATAGCGATGCCCTCCTCATTTGGCTTGTGGTTCGGAGCCTATGCCGAAAGTTTGGTTGACGACATGATGCTTTTGCAGGCAGCTTATAAAGTTTGCAACCGTAATCCGCTTGGCTCCGCTGCCGGATACGGTTCATCGTTTCCTCTGAACCGTGAAATGACTACCCGTCTGTTAGGCTTCGACTCAATGGACTACAACGTGGTTTACGCACAGATGGGACGCGGAAAAATGGAACGTAATGTAGCCTTTGCGCTGGCATCTATCGCCGGAACGCTCTCAAAGTTGGCATTCGATGCCTGTATGTTCAGTTGCCAGAACTTTGGTTTCGTAAAACTTCCGGATGAGTGTACCACCGGTTCCAGTATTATGCCTCATAAGAAAAATCCCGATGTGTTTGAGTTGACTCGTGCTAAATGTAACAAAATCCAAGCACTGCCCCAACAGATCATGATGATTATGAATAATCTTCCTTCCGGATATTTCCGCGATTTGCAGATTATTAAAGAGGTATTCTTGCCTGTATTCGATGAACTGAAAGATTGTCTGCAAATGGCGGCATACATCATCGACAAGATAAAAATAAATGAACACATCCTTGACGACGACAAATACCTTTATATGTTTAGCGTGGAAGAAGTCAATCGTTTGGCCAACGAAGGAATGCCTTTCCGCGATGCGTATAAGAAGGTAGGATTAGATATTGAGAAAGGAAACTTTACACATGATAAGCAGGTACATCACACACATGAGGGCAGTATCGGCAATTTGTGTAACGACCGGATTACAGATTTAATGAGTCAGGTAATGGCAGGATTTAATTTCTCGGTTGCCGAAGCCGCAGAGAAATCATTATTAAATCGCTAATGGATTTTTTTTAAAAATAAACGGTGTAAATGTTTGGATGATATAATAAATCTCCCTACATTTGCACCCGAAACGCGGAAATAGCTCAGTTGGTAGAGCATAACCTTGCCAAGGTTAGGGTCGCGAGTTCGAGTCTCGTTTTCCGCTCTATATCTTTGAAAGGCTGCTCGAATGGTGGAATCGGTAGACACGAGGGACTTAAAATCCCTTGGCCAGTAATGGCTGTGCGGGTTCAAGTCCCGCTTCGAGTACTCTAAGGGACAAATCGTTGTTTTGACGGTTTGTCTTTTCTTTTTTGTCCTCATAAGCTGTTGAAGAATTGGAAAGAAACCCGCCATTGAGCCTGATTTTGTCAATGGCGGGTTTCTCTTTATTTCGTAAGATATCAATCCTATTCAATAAATTTGATTTTCTGTTCGTCACGCGGTTTTGCTGCCGGCGTTTCATCGGGATAGCCAAATGCGATGCAGTATAACAGTTCATATCCTTCAGGTATGTCCAGACGCTTCAGATAATCGGCTGCTTCAGGGGTGTTGGTCATGAAACGGGTAGGACCTCCCAAACAGCAAGAGCCGATACCCATTGACCACGCTGAAAGAATCATGTTTTCACCCAGCAGTCCACAGTCTATTTGTGATAAATCGTAAGCCGTGTCGTGAGCGATAAACACTACCGTAGGTGCATTGCGGAACATATTCTTAAAGTTCGGGTCTTTGGTCGCGTTCGGATTAGCTTTCTTATATACCTCCGTAATACCATTGATGAAATCCGGATTGTCTACTACCCGGATAGCCCATGATTGCTTGTTTTGTCCGTTAGGAGCATTGATGCCACAGTTTAAGATTATTTGCATCGTGTCGCGGTTTACGGCCTGTGGCTTGTATTGCCGGATACTGCGGCGCGTCATGATGGTTTCAATAACTTGGTTTGTGTTACTCTCCGTCGTGCCGGTTGTCTGTTCTGCCTCTGTTTGCGGTTTCTGATTCCCTCCACAAGCCACGAGTGGAAGTAGTAAGGCAGCTAAAACAGTTTGTTTCAGGTATTTCATACTGATATAATTAAAATGATTCGGGGATAAATATATAAAAAAAAGCGATTCTCCGTAGAGAACCGCTTTTATATTTAAGATTTTGTAAGTTCGAATTACAATTTCGGACCAGCAGCAACCAAAGCCTTACCTGCATCGTTTCCTGTAAACTTAGCAAAGTTCTTGATGAAGCGTCCAGCCAAGTCTTTAGCTTTTTCATCCCATTGAGCTGCGTCAGCGTAAGTATCACGCGGGTCAAGGATCTTCGGATCTACGCCCGGCAATTCAGTCGGAACAACGAAGTCGAAGTACGGGATAGTCTTAGTCGGAGCTTTGTCGATAGAACCGTCCAAGATAGCGTCGATAATACCACGAGTATCGCGGATAGAGATACGCTTGCCAGTTCCGTTCCAACCAGTGTTAACCAAGTATGCTTTAGCGCCTACTTTATTCATCTTCTTAACCAGTTCTTCTGCATATTTAGTCGGGTGCAAAGTCAAGAAAGCAGCACCGAAGCAAGCAGAGAATGTCGGAGTCGGTTCAGTGATACCACGTTCTGTACCTGCCAATTTTGCAGTAAATCCAGACAAGAAGTAATACTGAGCTTGTTCCGGGTTCAAGATAGATACCGGAGGCAATACACCGAAGGCATCAGCTGACAAGAAGATTACTTGGTGAGCGTGAGGACCTTTAGATACCGGCTTAACGATGTTGTTGATGTGGTAAATCGGGTAAGAAACACGAGTGTTTTCTGTTACGCTCTTATCTGCGAAGTCAATCTTACCGTCAGCAGCAACTGTAACGTTTTCCAACAAAGCGTCGCGTTTGATAGCGTTGTAGATATCCGGTTCTGATTCTTTATCCAAGTTGATAACTTTTGCGTAGCAACCACCTTCGTAGTTGAATACACCTTCGTCATCCCATCCGTGTTCGTCGTCACCGATCAATTTACGTTTCGGGTCGGTAGACAAAGTAGTCTTACCTGTTCCAGACAAACCGAAGAAGATAGCTGAGTCAGTTTCTTCCATGTTGGTGTTAGCTGAACAGTGCATAGAAGCGATACCACGCAGCGGGTTGAAGTAGTTCATCATTGAGAACATACCTTTCTTCATTTCACCGCCGTACCAAGTATTCAGGATAACTTGTTCTTTAGTAGTCAGGTTGAATACAACAGCAGTTTCTGAGTTCAAGCCCAATTCTTTGTAGTTTTCAACTTTAGCCTTAGAAGCATTGTAAACCACGAAGTCAGGTTCGAATGATTCCAGTTCTTCAGCTGTCGGGCGGATGAACATGTTAGTTACGAAGTGAGCCTGCCAAGCAACTTCCATGATGAAACGTACGCAAAGGCGAGTTGCAGGGTTGGCACCGCAGTAACCGTCAACTACATACAACTTCTTGTTTGAAAGTTCTTTAGCTGCCAAGTCTTTCAATACGTTCCAAGTTTCAGTAGTAACAGGTTTGTTGTCGTTTTTATATTCTTCAGAAGTCCACCATACAGTGTTTTCACTTGTAGCGTCTTTTACCAAGAATTTATCTTTAGGAGAACGACCCGTGTAGATACCGGTCATTACGTTTACTGCACCCAGTTCAGTTACCTGACCTTTTTCAAAACCTTCCAAACCAGCTTTTGTTTCTTCAGCGAACAATACGTCGTAAGAAGGATTGTGTACGATTTCTACGGTTCCATTGATACCGTACTTAGTAAGATCTAAATTTGCCATTGTTCAAATGATTATTTGGTTATTATATCAAATGTGTAATATCGTTTTTGTTATCCTTAAAAGATGTCCTTCAACATCTCTTTTGCTTTTTGCGCTACAAAAATAGTGGTTTATTTTTAAATCAAAGAAGTTATTAGAGAAAAAATTCCGTAATTGGAAAAGATTTATACTTGTGTAACAAAATTGTAAATTCTACATTACAAATCCATTTTTATTTTGTTTCTTTGCGCCTGATAAACACTTAATTCTTAATGTAAAACCAGTTAAACAGTTTATGAAGATTGTTGATTTTAGCAATGACAATTCTATTTTAAATCAGTACATTGCCGAGATACGTAACGTACAAATACAGACTGACAGCCTGCGTTTTCGCCGGAATATCGAGCGGATAGGCGAGATTATGGCTTACGAAATTAGTCGTACTTTTTCTTATCAACCGTTAAAAGTACAGACGCCTTTATCCGAAACATTTGTTAAAGTGCCTGCCCTTCGTCCTGTTATAGCTACTATCCTGCGTGCCGGCCTGCCTTTTCATCAAGGTTTTTTGAATTATTTCGACCACGCAGAAAATGCTTTTGTCTCGGCGTACCGGAAATATCAGGATGAAGAGCATTTTGATATTCATATTGAGTATATAGCCTCGCCCCGCTTGGATGGAAAAACATTGATACTTACCGATACGATGTTGGCTACGGGGGCTTCGATGGAATATGCGTATGAGGCTTTGCTTACGAAAGGTGAGCCGGCTCATGTTCATATAGCGTCGGTCATTGCAAGCCGTCAGGCTGTGAATCATCTTGAAAAAGTTTTCCCGTCGGATAAAACAACAATATGGTGTGCGGCGGTCGATCCGGAGCTGAATGCACATTCTTATATTATACCCGGTTTGGGCGATGCAGGTGATTTGTGTTTTGGTGAAAAAGAGTGAGAGTCTGTTTTTAGTTTGTCGTCCAAAGCTCACACGAAAGCCGATAAAAATACTTAATCAGAAAATTTAAATAAGTTCTTAGCCTCTTCATTCGGTAAAATTCCGCTGAAGAGGCATTTTTTATGTCCTGTTTCCTCACTCCTAAAAACGGAAGCCGAAGCGTTTCCTGTTCCTACCGCATGGGACGGTTGACGCTCCGAATAGAAATTTTCGTCCTTCCGGGTAGAAATTTGCCCGTGTTTGTGCCGCATAAATAAATGTAACCGCGTACGCCCGTATATATAGATGTGCGGTTTTTCATCCTTCGCTTGCTCCCTTCCAAAAAGTTTCCGTTGTAAAACCCTGTTTTACAGCATATTTTCCGCGAATATCAAAAAAAGATGAAAAAAAGTGTGTGGAGTGTGTTGCAGAATCGGATAAAGTGCGTACTTTTGCACCCGCTTTCGGGAGCGAAAGCCTCTGAACGATGAAAGGCTGGCATCTTTCCCCGCTTGGGGTGGTATCTTTCGTGCCGCGGTCCGACCGCCCCGAAAAACCTCCCCGAAAAAAAACTTGAAAAAAGTTTTGGTGGAATGAAAAAAAGTGCTTACCTTTGCAACGCTTTTCCGCTGAAAACGACGCGGGAAGGGAAGACAGAGAGGTCATTGAAATTCTTTAGATATGCAGGAGACGAAAAAGTAGTACAAGCGACGGTTTCTTTAGGAGCGGCTTCCTGTTGTATATATAATAAATGTATATAGGAGCCGTGATG
>NZ_JAMBLM010000024.1:0-10605 GCF_023337095.1 Bacteroides caecicola | reverse complement strand
GATTAAAATAGTTCTTGTTGAAAAAAACAAAACGGCTAAATGGCTCTCTGAGCAAGTCGGTAGGAATGTGACATCCGTTTCCCGTTGGTGTACGAATACTTCACAACCAGATTTGGAAACATTGTTTCGCATTGCGGAACTTTTGGGTGTTGATGTAAGAGAATTGCTTCATGTAGAAAAGGATAAATCTAAATAGTATATCAAGATAGCTATTTCAGTAAACATGGAAGATGTTCTTCATAAGCGTAAAATAGAATCCACCCGTATTGAGTTTAAAACGGGGTGGAATCCAGATAAAATTTATCGCACTATCTGTGCTTTCGCCAATGATTTTGATAGCATTGGCGGAGGATAATTGTTGTAGGTGTTCAAGAATGTATTGACTGAGAAAGGTGAAGCCTTTGTAAAATCATTAAATGAATAATTATGGCAAAGAAAACAAATAATAAAAAAGAAGAAGTAATCAACTTAGATGCAATTCTATTCAAGTGTCGCGATATTTTAAGACAGGCCAAAAACTCCGGTTCTTTTTTTGAGAAGCGAGATATGATGCTCACTTTGGTTTTTCTTCGTTTCATCGGAGAAAAATATGAAAATGGAGTAGCTCATCTTCGTGCCCAGTTGATAGAACAAGGCTTAGATCCAGATGACGAGAATATTATGTCCGCCTTCTTTGAAGATGCAACATTTACAGACGGCACATACAATCTTCCACCTGAAGCAAGATGGAGTACAATTATTGATACCCCTGCACCAGGACTAAATGTAGCACTTGATACGGCTTTACGTAGTATCGCTACTACCACTCCCTCCCTTAAAGGGTGCTTCGTAGAGGGTACGTTTACTCAGCGTAATTTGGCTGGTAATGATATGAAAAAGCTTGTAGATGAAGTAAATAAGATTTCTCAAAAAGTTTTTGGTGAAGAAAAGGATTTGATTGGCCGTGTGTATGAATATTTCCTGAAGGAATTTGCTGTGAATGCTACAAAAGAGGAAGGTGAATTCTACACTCCACATGATATTGTGCAATTAATTGCCAGTATGATAGAGCCTTTTGATGGAACTATTTATGATCCTTGCTGTGGTTCTGGAGGTATGTTCATCCAAAGTGCAGAATTGGTAAAGTCCAAACAGGGTGATATCAGTAAAATCAATGTGTACGGACAGGAAAAGGAAGCGGCTACATATCGTTTGGCAAAGATGAATTTGGCTTTACGTGGTATAAGTCATAATTTAGGAGCAGAAAGTGACAGCACATTTACCAATGATTTACATAAAGGACTTTACTTTGATTATATTATGGCGAACCCACCCTTTAATCTTAAAGGATGGTATAATGATAATTTAAAGAATGATTCTCGTTGGAGTGATTATGACACACCGCCGGAAAGCAATGCCAATTATGCATGGATACTTCACATACTTAGCCACATGAATAAACAAAAAGGGGTAGCCGGATTCCTTCTTGCAAATGGTGCATTGGGTGATACGGATGCATTAACTATTCGTCGCGAACTGATTGAGAATGATAAAGTAGAAGCAATCATAGTATTGCCCCGTGAACTTTTTATAACCACAGATATTAGTGTTACCCTTTGGATTTTAAATCAAAATAAAAAAGGGGGAATGTGGCACGGACGCAAACAACGTAATAGAGAAGGGGAAATTCTCTTTATGGATTTACGTCAGTGGACAGAAAACCCAGTTAAGGGTGAGCAGAAAAAGAAGGTTATACTCAAGGACAATCAAATCAAGCGGGCAACGGAGATTTATTTTAAATGGCAGGCAGAAGGTACAGATGGAACTAATTATGCTGAGCCGGAACTTTACCGCTCTGTTAGAATAGATGAAGCTGATGGAATTGAAGCTAATAATTTTTCTCTTGTTCCAAGTCGATATATTGAGTTTGTAGATAGAGATTCTGCCATAGACTATCACAAGGTTTTAACTGAAACAGCTTCTACTGTTACAGACTTGTTAGAACGCCAAAAAAAGAATGATGATATGTTACGTAAAGCTCTTAATAGATTAGGATATGAATGTAAATGAAAAGTATAAAGGATTTTCTATAATTGGTGACTACATAGAAGAACAAACTTTTCGTGTTGGGTATGATAACCATGTAGAAATCAGTGGTATTAATATAGGGAAGGGGTTTATACCTACAGTTGCTAATATGAATGGCATAGATACAAGTAAATACAAACTAGTTCCACATAATTACTTTGCTTGTAATCTGATGCATATTGGGCGTGATGTAACTATACCATTAGCTTATAATAGTTCTCACGAAAATGTTGCTGTATCGCCTGCCTATTATACTTTTCATATTAAAGAGGAAAAGAAAGATGAAATTCTCCCAGAATATTTAGAGATGATTTTAACTCGTGAGGAATTTGGGCGGTTAGCGTGGTTTCATACGGATGCTTCTATTCGTGGAAATTTGCCTGAAAAGGACTTTAAAGAAATATTAATTCCTGTCCCTCAAATTGATATTCAACAAGAGTTAGTTGATGTATATAATGGGTTGAAAGCACTCGCAGAGCAAAATGAGGCTCTAATAGAGCCACTGAATAAAGCTTGCGAAGCTTTTATTGTTGATTGCAAAGCTAAATATCCAGAAGTGGAACTTAGTAATGGGCAAGATGACTATATAGAAATTTGTGATGAAAGAAATAGTGAGAATAAATATACATTAGATAATGTGCGGGGCATAAGTACTGACAAAAAATTTATATTTACTAAGGCGAATATGGATGGCGTTTCATTAACATCATACAAAATTGTTAATAACAATAATTTCGCCTATGTTGCTGACACCTCACGCCGAGGCGATAAAATTGCTTTAGCACTAAATGTAACAAATAAGCCAATTCTTACTTCTTCAATATACACAACATTTCGTTGTAAAGATCGTAGCAAATTGATGCCAGAGTATTTATATTTACTGTTAAGTCGTAGCGAATTTGATAGATATGCTCGTTTTAATTCTTGGGGGAGTGCAAGGGAAACTTTCGATTGGAGTGAGTTGTGTAGAGTTAAAATACCTTTACCACCTCTCGAAGTCCAACAATCTATTGTAGATTTATACAAATGTCTTGAAGAAGCTAAAAAGATAGCCTCTGAAGCACGAGAGAAACTTAAAGCCCTTTGTCCTGCATTAGTGCAAAGAGCTGCGAACTCATAAAATAATAGGATTATGAATTTTAAGTATTATGATATAATGTCGAGCCTTGTTGCTGGATATGTGCTACTAGTCATTGGTATGTATTCGTTTCAGATAGAATATAACAATGATTATACTGTTGCATATTTAGCATTTGCGTTTTTATGTGGATATGTTATTAATTCAGTAGGTAGCTTATTAGAACCTATATATTATTTTACGATAGGAGGAAAGCCTTCTACCAGACTTCTAGATGAAGGGGAAAAAGAACATTGCTGGTTATATCATTTATTTATTCCTAGCAATACAGGAATAAATAAAGTACGTTTCTACGAAACTAAGAATGTCCGAAAGATTTTAATCAAAGAACTTGACGGTAATAATCTTTCTGAGGATAGATTATTTAGTAAGGCGATGCGTGAAGTAAATGGTAATCAAGATTCCAGGGTTCCAGACTTTAACGCCCATTATGCCCTATCAAGGACTATTCTTACGACAGTATTAATTTCAACAGTATTATTACTTATATCATCATATTCATCTTATTGGCAATCATATTTGTCAATAGTAGTCTTATTAATTTGTTGGAATAGATATAAAGAACGCGCTTATTATTATGCAAGAGAGGTACTTAATGAATATTTGAAACAAAATAAAGAATAATATTATGGCAAGACTAGCAACAATGACAGTTTGGGATGTACAACTTGGATTAGCTATCCATGTTAAAGCACCTAATGGAAAATATATAGTAATTGACCTTGGCACAGGTACATATGAGAGTGGAAATTCTACTCCTATATTGAAACGTAGATTCGATAACATTGCTTATATGATTTTAACCCATCCGCACCTTGATCATATTAGCGATATTCTCAATTTTGATATAAATCAGCCTAAGATATTATTACGTCCCAAGTCTTTGACTAATGCAGAAGTAATGTATGGCGTTCGAATTTGTGACAAAGATAAGTTTAAGAAATACTGTGAGATTAACGATAGATATAATTCGCCAGTAAGGGATGATGATGAAAATAATACGGAAAATCCTAACAACTATGCAGGTTTAGATATTCAAACTTTTTCTACATCTGCTTGCGACCACTCTAATTTTAATAACTTCAGTATAATAACGGTTTTTACATTATCTGGTATTAAAGTCGTAGTCTGTGGTGATAATGAAAAGGAATCATTGGATATACTTATGAAACGAAGTGATTTTAAAGATGCCGTTAGATATGCTGATGTATTGGTAGCGCCGCATCATGGAAGAGAATCAGCCTATCATTCTGATTTTGTTTCATTAGTTAATCCAAGGGTTACAATTATTTCTGATACAAATAAAAGTGACGCTAGTGCTTCTGATAAATATACTAAAATGAGTCGTGGCTGGAAAGTAGGAGGTATAGACCGTAAATGCATTACCACAAGAAACGATGGAAATATAACTGTAGTGTTTGGCGAATGTGATGATCCTGCATATAGTGGTACAATGCGTATATCAACATCTAAATAAGAGTAATGCATGGATTGATGTTTAGCTTATTACATAAAGGATTACTAACCTAAGAAATTTGAAATGTCAAAAAGTAAACTAATGAATTATAGTGGTCGCTTCTGCGAGTCTGATTTTGAAAATGCATTTATTGCTTTTTTAGAACAAGAAGGCTGGACGTATTTGTCTGGTGACAAGATTGTGCGTAATAATCAAAGGGAAGTACTTATAGAGAAGGACTTAACAGACTTTTTGACAAGTAACAACACGAATCTTGAAGCGGATGAAATTCAACAGATTGTTGATACTGTACGTCTTGTAGGAGCGGAAACAGACTTTGCCACTCTTCATAAAGTTTATGGATGGATGGTTGATGGTGTGAACTTTACAGCCAAAGATGGTTTTACAAGAGATATTGCTCTTATTGACTTTAGTAAACCGCAGGAAGGTAAACCAACTAAAAATATATTTAAAGTTGTTAATCAGTTCACTGTAGAATATGTAAACAATGGTCGCATAAAAAACAGACGTCCTGACATTATACTTTATGTAAATGGTATGCCGCTCTGCATCATAGAACTGAAAAATCCGGCAGATGAAAATGCTACTATTGAAGATGCGTGGGAACAAATAAATTTACGCTATTGGCGTGATATTCCCCATCTGCTGCATTATTGTCCGTTGGCTTGTATAAGCGATGGGGTGAAAACACGTCTTGGTACGGTACGTACCCCTTATGAACATTTCTATGCTTGGCGAAGGGTAAATGATGGTGATAAAGTTTCTACATCACCATTTGATGAGATGCGAACAATGGTTAAGGGAGTATATGAGCCGGAACGTTTCCTTGAAATATTTCGTGATTACATTTATTTCCAAG
Source organism: Bacteroides caecicola (assembly GCF_023337095.1). NCBI lineage: Bacteria > Pseudomonadati > Bacteroidota > Bacteroidia > Bacteroidales > Bacteroidaceae > Bacteroides > Bacteroides caecicola. Next base: position 5,064 of record NZ_JAMBLM010000024.1, on the reverse strand, counting down.
ATAAGGAGTTTGATGATAAAGAAAAAGAAATTGTGTGCCGCTATCCTCAGTTTTTTGCTACACGACTCCTTCGTGAAAGTATTGTGAAATCTGTTAAGGAGAAAAGCGGAAAGGGCGGTACCTATTTTGGAGCAACTGGATGTGGTAAAACTTATACAATGGCTTTTCTTGCTCGCCAACTTTCTATGCGTTGTGCTTCGGAAATTGGTTCTCCAACTATTTTGATGATAGTAGATCGTGATGATTTGCAAAAACAAGGCAGTAAGTTATTTACTAAGAGTAAAGAGTTTCTGGGTTTAGGCGAAGTATCTGTAGTACCTACACGCAAAAAATTAAGAGAAGAACTTGCAGCCCGCAAAAGTGGAGGATTTTATATTTGTACAATTCAGAAATTTTGTGACCGTGAGGATGATGCTATAGGATTAATAAACGAACGTTCCAACATCATCTGTTTTAGTGATGAAGCTCACCGTACTCAATTGGAAAGTGCAAAACGAATAAAGTTCAGTAAACCAAATGAAGATGGCGATGAGAAAGAGTTGTTGGATATAGCCAATGAACAAATGAAAGCGGTGCTTTCTAAGCCTTATGCCAAAGTGCTCCGTGAAGCCTTGCCTCACGCTACTTTTGTGGGTTTCACAGGTACACCTATTGCGGAAACCTATCAGACTTTTGGGGCAGAAATAGACCGTTATACTATGGATCAAGCTGTAGCTGATGGTATTACTGTGCCAATTAAATATCATCCTAGAATAACTAAGGTGCTTTTTGATAAAGAAAAGATTAGGATGGTAGAAGAATATTATAAGCGATGTGCAGAAGAAGGCTCTACATTGGAAGATATTGAGGCTAGTAAGAAAGCAATGAGTTCGCTTCAAGTAATTTTAGGTGAGCCACAAAGATTGGAACGTCTTGCTGTAGATATACATGATCATTATATAAAGGCATGTAGTGGTGATCCTGACCGTGTACAGAAAGCTATGATTGTTTGTTCTAAGCGTGAAATAGCTTATAATTTACTTACTATTTTTCAAGAAAAATATCCGGAATGGTTTGAATTAAGAAAAACACCCGAAGGTGTTTCTTGTACAGATGAAGAATTGAAAGAACTGTCAGAAATGCCTACTATGGCAATGGTTGCAAGTGTAGGCAAGAATGATCCTAAGGAAATGTATGATTATCTTGGGGGTGTGACAAATGATAAACGTTCAGAAAAACTGGATACTGCATTTAAACAGGAGAAAAGCAATTTCCGCGTTGTAATCGTGGTGGATATGTGGATTACAGGTTTTGATGTGGAGAGTCTTACGTATCTTTATAACGATAAGCCTTTACAAAAACATACCCTTATTCAGACAATAAGTCGTGTAAATAGAAAATATCCACGAAAAGAGTTTTTTTTTTTTCAAGCAGAAGACGGCATACGAGATAACATGCGGGAAGCTATGAAAATGTATGGCGGTGGCGGCAATACCTTTGCACCTACTGATGATGACGTAGAACAGGCAACTACTATTTTCAGAGAATATTTATCCATACTTAAGGATTTGTTTAAGCAAATGGATTTAACTCCTTTCCTTAATCCGGGAACAGATCCTGTAATACGCTATACATTATTGGCTAAGATGGCAGAGTATATTTTTAAATCGAATGAACTGCTTAATTTAGCTTCGGAAGATGGCAAAAAAGTAAAGAGGGTATCATTCAAAACCTATTTTTTGAAAGTCGTAAAACGAATGCGTACAGCATACGATATTTGTCAGCCTTCAGGTAATTTATCTGATGAAGAATCTGCTTTAGCGCAATGTTTTATGGCCATTGCCGGTTTTGTTCGGAAAATGAGTGGAACCGATGCACCTGATACTGAAACTATGAATCGCAAGGTCGCGAAAATGGTAGAGGAAGCGTTGAAATATACCAAGGTAGAAAGTGTGTTGGACGTTGGAGAAGAGGAAGATATATTTAGTCCGGAATATTTTGAGAAATTGTCTGATGTAAAGATGCCCGCTTCAAAATTGGAGTTGTTAGTAAAAATGTTGAGGAAACAGATTACTGAATATAGTAGAACAAATCAGGCTGCAGCAAAAAGATTTATGGAGATGTTGGAAGAAACCATTAAACAATACCATGAACGCCGTAAACGTTTAAGCGCAGAAGAAGCAGGTGAAACTCAAGAAGCGACATCGGAAGAAATAATAAAAAAAGCCACAGAACAAGCTTTGAAAATTCTGCAAGAAATGCAACAGGATAGAGAAAGTTTCAGAAAATTGAACCTTACTTTTGAAGAGAAAGCTTTTTACGACATCTTAATCATGTTGCGTGATAAGTTTAATTTTGAGTATGGTGAAGATAAGGAAGTAGACGGAATAACCATCAACGAAAAATGCAGAGTATTAGCTCGTAAAATAAAGGAGATAATAGACTTGAAATCAAGTGTGGCAGATTGGTTGAATAATCAGCGCGTACGTGAACAGCTAAAGTTTGATATTAAGGTGTGTTTAGTGAAGAATGGTTATCCACCACAATATTCTCCAGAAGTCTTTCGTCAAGTAATGGAACAGGTGGAGAATTTCAAGGAAAATGATATAGAACCGACGACAGAAGTATTAGCTAATGGTAAAAACATAGATAAAAAATCAGGAACTTTAGCTCGTATCATAGATACCGCTTCTGTAAATCAACGTTTTGTAACTCATTTACCTTATTATCCTAGTATAAAGGCCGCTTGTCATGATTTGTCTGAAATTGAAGTGCCAGATGAGGATGTCAAGTGGATAGATGTGTCTGATGAATTGTCACACTTAGATAAATCAATGTTTGTGGTTCGTGCTATGGGTAATAGCATGCAACCAAAAATAAATGATGGTGATTATTGCGTATTTTCCCGTTATACTGGTGGAAGTCGTGAAGGTGAAATTGTTTTGGTAGAAGGGTATAATATCAAAGACTATGATAGTGATAATATAGCTTGTACAATAAAAAAATATCATAGTGAAAAACGAGTTACTGAAAATAGCTGGGAACATACTTGCATTGAATTGATTCCACTGAACAAAGAATATGAACCATTTTTATTAGAACCAGAAGAAGATTCATTCAAAGTTATGGGGATATTGAGAAAAGTTATAAGAAAATAGAAAAGATTTTAAGTTATGGCAGTACAATCAAATGATACAGATTTAAAAGATTTGTTGCTTCAAGTCCAGAAAGGTGAATTACAGCTTCCAGAATTTCAACGTTCGTGGGTTTGGGACGACGGAAAAATATGTAAGTTAATAGAAAGCATTACAATGGGATTTCCTATGGGTGCAGTAATGTTTTTAGAAACAGGAGGTGAGGTTAATTATAAACCTCGCTTGTTCACAGGAGTTGATACAAAAATGGTAGGTATCAAGCCAGACTATCTTGTTCTTGATGGTCAACAACGACTTACTACACTTTTTCAGGTGTTTATGAGTCAGAATCCAGTTGAGACATGTTGGGAACGTAATAAAAATAATACTATCTACAGATTTTATTATATTGACATGGTTAAAGCTCTTGACGAAAATGTAGATAGAGAAGAGGCAATAATATCTATTTCTGATAAGAAGGTAAAGACATCTGATATTGGTAAGATTATTACCCTAGATTTGACCTCTAGAGAAAATGAATATAAAAACCTTATGTTTCCTCTTAATTTGATGTTTGATCCTACGGAATCAATGAATTGGTGTTTGGGAATGTTGCGTTATTATCAAAATGATCCTACAAAGTTGGCTCTTTATCAGAAATTTAATACAGATATTATTTCATCTGTTATTGCTTATAAGCTGCCGGTTATTAAGGTCTTGAAGAATACTTCTCAATCGTCTGTCTGTCAGATATTTGAAAATGTAAATCGTGGTGGAGTTCCATTGAATGTTTTTGAACTAGTTACAGCTTCGCTTGCGGCTGATGGAGTTGAATTACGCCAAGAGTGGAAGTCGATCGAAAAAGATTTTTCTAAATATGATGTATTAAGAGATATTGACGGCACTGCGTTCATTACTTCAATGACTCTTTTGGATAGTTATGAGAAATCGATTGTATCTGGTGGAAAAATAGGTGTGAAGTGCAAAAAGAAAGATGTAATGGCTCTACGTAGTTCTGTCTTTAATCAAAAGCGGGATATTCTTAAAAATGGATTTATTGAAGCCGCTCGCTTTTTGATTAAGCAGGGTGTTTATTCTGCTGACAATTTACCTTATAATACCCAATTTATTCCATTGGCTGCTATTTTTGCATATGATCTAAGTCATCAGCACTTACTTACTAATTTACCCAACTTAACTAAGTTGTCTAAATGGTATTGGTGCGGAGTATTTGGCGAGTTATATGGAAGTGCCAATGAGACCCGTTATGCTTCTGATATAAAAGATTTCTTTTTATGGTTGTCTGATGATAATGTATTGCCAGATACAGTTTCTCGTTCTAGTTTCCATGCCACACGTCTGTTAAGTCTTCAAACAAGAAATTCAGCTGCATATAAAGGGGTTATGGCACTTTTGCTTCAAGACGAACCTTTGGATTTCTTGACAGCAGGGAAGATGACTGTAGCGACTTATACATCAGAGAATACGGATATTCATCATATATTTCCTGCTAATTATTGCGAAAGACATAATTTACCACGTGAGAAATGGAACTCTGTTATTAATAAAACAATGATATATGCTTCAACAAATCGTTCTATTGGAGGCGTAGCCCCAAGTAGGTATATACAAACGATTCTTAATCACAAAATAAATAAAGATGATTTAATCCATGCTATATCTACGCACAAGATAAACTTTAATCTTCTTAATGAAGATAATTTTGATGAATTTATAATAGATAGGGCGATTAAACTTGCTGATAGAATTGAGAAGGCTATAGGTAAGTCTATATCTGGACGAGATAGTGAAGATACGATACGTGAATTTGGTATGAGTTTAATATAATTATAGCTATAAGTTAATAAAATATTATTAGAATCGGCTGCAAATTCTTCTTAACTCAGTTGATCTATCTTCCTCATAAATAATGAGTATTTTTATAAAAATA
>NZ_JAMBLM010000023.1:0-15296 GCF_023337095.1 Bacteroides caecicola | reverse complement strand
ACTGCCCTAAGAACCCGGCAAGGGCTTTCAGCCCTATGCAACCCGACCAAAGAGTGACCCTCTCTTTGGAAACTCCGCTTATGGGTTTCACCCCTAAGAACCCCCTGCGGTTATGAGCGGAAAGCAGCAAACCAAATTAGTAATAACCGAATCAAAAATTGAAAAGATGGCAACAAAATCAAGCATACATATCAAGCCTTGCAACGTGGCATCAAGCGAGGCTCATAACCGGAGGACTGCCGAGTATATGCGCAACATCGGCAAGTCCAAAATCTACATCGTGTCCGAACTTACGGCTGATAACGAACAATGGATAAATCCGGATTTCGGCAGTCCCGAATTGCAGACGCACTATGAGAACATCAAACGCATGGTCAAAGAAAAGACAGGCCGTGCCATGCAGGAAAAAGAACGTGAGCGCAAAGGGAAGAATGGCAAGATTATCAAGGTGGCGGGATGCTCACCCATCCGTGAGGGAGTATTGCTTATCAGACCGGACACGACACTGGAGGATGTGCGTAGGTTTGGCGAGGAGTGCCAAAAACGATGGGGTATCACTCCGCTTCAAATCTTCTTGCACAAAGACGAGGGGCATTGGCTGAACGGTCAGCCTGCACCGGAGGACAGGGAGAGTTTTCAAGTAGGCGAAAGATGGTTCAAGCCGAATTACCATGCCCATATCGTATTCGACTGGATGAACCACGATACAGGCAAGAGCCGCAAACTCAATGACGAGGATATGACCGAAATGCAAAACTTGGCATCCGACATCCTGCTGATGGAACGTGGACAGTCAAAGGCTGTAACAGGCAAGGAGCATCTGGAGAGGAACGACTTCATCATTGAGAAGCAGAAAGCCGAATTGCAACGCATGGATGCTGCAAAACGGCACAAAGAAGAACAGATAAATCTTGCCGAACAGGAACTTCGTCAGGTGAAATCGGAGATACGCACGGACAAGCTCAAAGGTGCAGCCACCGATGCTGCTACGGTCATAGTAAGCGGAGTGGGTTCTCTTTTCGGCAGCGGGAAAATGAAGAAGCTGGAGCAGTCCAATGATGAACTGCGTCAGGAAATTGCCAAACGGGATAAGGGAATTGATGACTTGAAAGCCCAAATGCGGCACATGCAGGAACAGCACGGCAAACAGATACGCAATCTGCAAGGGATGCACCATCAAGAACTTGAAGCCAAAGACAAGGAAATATCACGGCTGAATGCTATTCTTGAAAAGGCTTTCAAATGGTTCCCGATGCTCAGGGAGATGCTGAGAATGGAGAAACTGTGCGCAGCCATCGGCTTCACCAAAGAAATGATAGAGAGCCTTTTGACGAAGAAAGAGGCTATCAGGTGCAACGGCAGGATTTATTCCGAAGAACACAGACGAAAGTTTGACATCAAGAATGATGTTTTCAAGGTAGAAAGGAATCCGACCGATAACAATAAATTGGTTCTGACCATAAACAGGCAACCGATTAGCGAATGGTTCAAGGAACAATGGGAGAAATTTCGGCAAGGTTTGCGGCAGTCAGTGGAAGAACCGAGAAAAAGTAGAGGATTTAGGATGTAATTCAATAGTATTTGATTGGATTTCAATAAAATTCTGTATTTTTGCAGACGGATTGAGGCAACTCTTTCCAAGACATAAGAGAAAAAGAAGAAGCGTTATGCTTATCTTGTACTTGAAAACGTAGGAAATTTTCAAATTGGATACAAGGATAGCATAGTGGTTCTCACGCTATAGCGTGGGCCGCTTTGTTACATCTGTATCCAAGGTTTCCTACGACCTTCAAGTTAAGACGTGGCATAGTTGGCTCACGTTTTCAATATATTATTAACATCTTGATAGGGTCAATCGAGAATATATAATAATTTAGAATATGAATAAACTTATCACCTCCTTTTTCATTATCATTAGTCTGTTTATCTCAGCATGCAACAGTGATAATAACGAAAATGAACTAATCTCCCCATTCGGCCTTGAAAAGACCTATTATGAAGTAAGATTGTGGCACGGCATTACTGAGATTCCCATTACCAATGGAAGCGGCGACATCAGCCTGTCCGTAGCGGATGAAACGATAATAGAAGCCAATGAAGTTCTGAACGAAGGAGGAAGCGTCTATGTTTCCCTGCAAGGCAAACAGAAAGGAAGCACCACGCTTACTCTGACGGACAACGTGACGGGCGACAAGGAAACGGTCGAAGTGAAAGTAACGGATTGCTATATCGCATACGGCATTGCCGAAAGCAATCACCCTACGCTGACTTCAAACCTTAGGCTCTATTTGGTAAACAACCAGGCACGTGATTGCTATTTCTTTACAATGGACTACATCCAGCACCAATTGAATAATACCCCGATTGCCAAAGGCACTTATGAGTTTTTTGTCAAGAAGGACGGGGAGAAAGCTGTTCTCTATTTGCGTCTGAATTATTCAGCCGATGAATTCGGAAACTTTGCGCAAAATGCTCCGATGGAAGCCCACGAATTCGCTTTGTCGTTCAATAATAATTCTCAAGAAGTACTGGATATTATCAGAGGCTATTTAGATGTGGATTGGGAGGAACTCATCAGCAATGCCACTACAAAAAGCGTTCCACCAAGAGACTACACAATGATACTGACTGTTCCCGAAACAGACTATAAAATAATAGGAGCATTTGCAACAACGTCCATTCCTGAACATATTCTGAATTGATGATGACAGATTAAGCAAATAAACCTGCATATCATATAAAGCAAATGAAGAAAGAAAACTTGTTTCCCTTTTCGTTTGCTTTATTTTTATCTGCTACCTAAAAGATGATTCATTAAATAATATAAAAACACCCGACTTTACATTCTTGGGTGTAAAATCGGGTGCTTATTTTATAAAACATTGATTTCCAATGTTTATTGCGGTGCGTACGGGACTCGAACCCGTGACCCCATGCGTGACAGGCATGTATTCTAACCAACTGAACTAACGCACCATTAAGTTTTTTGTTTTTATCGTTGCTATCTCTCTCGATTGCGTTGCAAAGGTACGACTAATTTTGGAATCTGCAAATGTTTTGGCAAACTTTTTTCAAAAAAAATTCTTTGTGCCTGATTTTCAGTAGGGTTTAAATGCAAAAAAAATATACGGATTGAGGTTCGCTCATCCGTATATTCTTTATAAAACCGAAAAGAATGTGTCTTACTTGATGCGTTTGTAGCCGTAAACAGCCAAATCGCCCAGTTCTTCTTCGATGCGAAGCAACTGGTTGTACTTAGCCATGCGGTCGGAACGGCTCAATGAACCGGTCTTGATTTGTCCGCTGTTGGTGGCTACGGCGATGTCGGCAATGGTTGCATCTTCCGTTTCGCCTGAACGGTGAGAGGTTACTGTGGTGTAACCGTGACGGTGTGCCATTTCAATGGCATCGAGCGTTTCGCTCAGCGAACCGATTTGGTTTACCTTGATAAGGATAGAGTTGGCACATCCCGTAGCGATACCTTTTGAGAGGAATTCTACGTTGGTTACAAACAAGTCGTCGCCTACCAGCTGGCAGCGGTTGCCGATGCGTGCCGTCAGTTTTTGCCATCCTTCCCAGTCGTTTTCGCTCATGCCGTCTTCGATAGAGTCGATGGGGTATTTGCTGATCAGTTCTTCCAGATATGCGATTTGTTCGTCAGATGTGCGTTTCTTGCCTTTTTCACCTTCAAAGATGGTATAATCGTATACGCCGTCTTTGTAGAATTCTGAAGAAGCACAGTCCATGCCTATCATTACGTCTTTTCCCGGTTCATATCCGGCTGCGCGGATGGCTGCCAGAATTGACTCAAGGGCATCTTCTGTTCCGTTCAGTGCCGGGGCAAAGCCGCCTTCATCGCCTACTGCCGTGCTGAGTCCGCGGTCGTGTAACACCTTTTTCAGCGCGTGGAACACTTCCGCTCCCATCCGAAGTCCTTCACGGAACGACGGTGCTCCTACCGGGCGAATCATGAATTCTTGGAATGCGATCGGCGCATCGCTGTGCGAACCTCCGTTGATGATGTTCATCATCGGTACGGGCATTACGTAAGTGTTGGTTCCGCCGATGTAGCGGTACAGCGGGATGTTCAGGTAGTTGGCTGCGGCTTTCGCAACGGCGAGCGATACACCGAGAATGGCGTTGGCACCGAGGTTGGACTTGGTTTTTGTACCGTCGAGTTCCAACATTTTTTTATCGATGGCACGCTGGTCGAATGCCGACCATCCGATTAGCGCCGGAGCGATTACGCTGTTTACGTTTTCAACAGCCTTTAATACGCCTTTTCCGCCGTAGCGTTTCGGGTCTTTGTCTCGTAGTTCCAGTGCCTCATGTTCACCGGTTGAGGCTCCTGAAGGTACTGACGCGCGTCCTACAACGCCCGATTCCAATTTTACTTCTACCTCTACGGTAGGGTTTCCGCGTGAATCAAGGATTTCACGTCCTATAATTGCTTTGATTTTCATGTTTTTATTGTTTTAGTAGTTGTTGATTGATATACACAAAGATGGGAAGATTCGGATAGATGCGCAATACCTGAAAATAGGTATTTTCGCCTGTGTTTTTTCTGAATGCAGTGTGTCTTCAAACGCTACCCGTAGCGTTGAGTAATTCATCCGCTTGCGTACCGGAGTTTATCCGCTTAGGTTGGTCGGTTTAACCGCATGTTTTCGGACTCTGATTTTCAGTTGTTTATCTTTGGTCTTATATCAGAGGTGGGAGAGAGGTACCGTCACCCCATCACGGCCGGTTTAGGTCTGCTGAAAAGTAAGTAGTTAACCGTGATGGGAGCGTGACGGATTAAAAAAGTGGATTGCCAGCGCCTTGCGGCGTATTACATTAATAGTTGGTTTTCTTCAGTTCGAAGTATGCCTGAGGGTGCAAGCAAGCCGGACAGATTTCCGGAGCTTCTGTACCTACATACAGGTAACCGCAGTTGCGGCATTGCCATACTACTTCTGTATCTTTCTTAAATACCTTGCCTTCTTCTACGTTTTTAGCCAGAGCGAGATATCTTTCTTCGTGTCCTTTCTCGGCTACTGCGATTTCGCGATACATTTTGGCGATTGCCGGGAAACCTTCTTCATCGGCGATGTCGGCAAATTTCGGGTAATCGAGTGACCATTCTTCGTTTTCTCCTGCAGCGGCAGCTTTCAGGTTTTCAAGTGTGTTGCCGATTACTCCTGAGGGATAGCTGGCTGTGATTTCCACCATTCCGCCTTCCAGCCATTTGAACATGCGTTTAGCGTGTTCTTTTTCTTGGTCAGCAGTTTCGGTAAAGATGGCAGCTATTTGCTCATATCCTTCTTTTTTCGCTGCACTTGCAAAGTAAGTGTAACGCATTCTTGCTTGAGATTCTCCTGCAAATGAAATACCCAGATTCTTCTCAGTTCTTGTTCCTTTGATACTTTTTCCCATAATTATTAGTTATTTAGTTGGTTGATAATTCGTGTTCTTTTTTCTGATTACAAAGATAGTAATTTTATTCAAATTTGTAATCATTACAGCTTATATTTATAATCTATTAATACTTTTTGCCTCTTTGCTAAAAGAAAAACACATTTCAAGCGGGGAATGTTTCTTAAAATATATACTTTTGCACCTCTTTTTACATACAATAACATATTAGGAATTTCTATGAAAGGATTTAATTTTCAGCCGAAACTCTTTGCAACGATGCGGGGTTATACGAAAACAGACCTGACGACCGACGTTATGGCGGGTATCATTGTGGGTATTGTAGCTCTGCCTTTGGCTATTGCTTTCGGCATTGCTTCAGGGGTGAGTCCTGAGAAGGGTATTATTACTGCCATTGTTGCAGGGTTTGTGGTTTCGTTGTTGGGAGGAAGCAAAGTACAGATTGGCGGTCCCACCGGCGCTTTTATCGTTATTATTTACAGCATTATCCAAGAATACGGTATCGAGGGGCTGATGGTGGCCACTATGATGGCGGGAGTGCTTCTTATATTATTGGGAGTGTTCAAGCTGGGTACGATTATCAAATTCATTCCCTATCCGATAATCATCGGGTTTACGAGTGGTATTGCCGTTACGATTTTTACTACGCAGATAGCCGATGTATTCGGGCTGAATTTCGGGGGAGAGAAAGTGCCCGGTGACTTTGTGGGGAAGTGGATGCTGTATGTCCGCCATTTTGATACGGTAAACTGGTGGAATGTTGTGGTGAGTGTAGTCAGTATCCTTATTATTGCCCTTACGCCCAAGTTTTCGAAAAAGATACCCGGTTCGCTGGTAGCCATCGTGGTGGTTACGCTGGCGGTTTACTTGATGAAGGTGTACGGAGGCATTACTGCCGTCGATACCATTGGCGACCGTTTCAGTATTAAGTCGCAGCTTCCCGAAGCGGCTGTTCCTTCACTTAACTGGGAAGCTGTGAAAAATCTGTTTCCGGTAGCTATTACCATTGCCGTATTGGGGGCTATCGAATCGCTGCTTTCGGCTACGGTGGCAGACGGTGTCATTGGCGACCGTCATGATTCGAATACCGAACTTGTAGCACAGGGGGTGGCGAATATTGTTTCGCCGATTTTCGGAGGGATTCCTGCTACCGGTGCGATAGCGCGTACGATGACCAATATTAATAATGGTGGAAAATCTCCGGTGGCAGGTATCGTACATGCCGTCGTGCTGTTGCTCATCTTGCTGTTTCTGATGCCGCTCGCGCAGTATATCCCGATGGCATGTCTTGCCGGGGTATTGGTGGTTGTATCTTATAATATGAGCGGTTGGCGCGTATTCAAGGGCTTGCTGAGAAATCCGAAAGCAGATGTGGTAGTGTTGTTGATCACGTTTTTCCTCACCGTTATTTTCGATTTGACCGTAGCCATCGAAGTAGGCTTGGTTATAGCCTGCGTGCTCTTTATGAAGCGTGTGATGGAAACCACCGAAATATCTGTAATTACCGACGAAATAGACCCGAATAACGAGTCCGACCTCGAAGTACACGAAGAACATCTGATTATTCCGCAGGGGGTAGAAGTGTATGAAATCAACGGTCCTTATTTCTTTGGCATTGCCACCAAGTTTGAAGAAATCATGGCACGGCTGGGCGACCGTCCGAAGATTCGCATCATCCGTATGCGCAAAGTTCCGTTTATCGACTCTACGGGTATTCATAACCTCGATACACTGTGCCGGATGTCGCAAAAAGAAAATATTCATATTATTTTGTCGGGGGTAAACCCACAAGTGCATAGCGTACTTGAAAAGTCCGGATTCTATGAGCTGTTAGGCAAAGAAAACATTTGCAGCAATATAAACGAAGCCATCGAAGTGGCAACGAAGGAGATGGCAGAACTTAATAACCTTGAAAAATCTGTTAACAGCGATTAAGCTGTAGCAGGTTCTTCTTAAAACATGTTATAAAACACCTTTTAAAGGTCGGAATATTTGCGTCATCGCCAAAAGTCCGTATCTTTGCATCGTGTTTTTCATAGTATTAGATTTAAGGTTAACAAAGGTTGGAGTACAGCGGTACTCCTTTTTTTATGCCCTGACTTTTCTATTTGTCTGAAATGTCCTGCCTGCCGTAAGGTTATGTAATTTCCGATACGTTACTTTGCCACCAGCATCAGTCCGACACCTCTCGCGGTCTTAATCTCCACATCCGGATCATCGGTAAAGAGCTTGCGGAGTTTGGTGACAAATACATCGAGGCTACGGGAAGCGAAAAAATCGTCTTCCGTATTCCAGCAGCGGCTCAGGATAGCTTCGCGGCGGATGATCTCATTCTTGTTTCCGGCGAGAAGTTGCAGAATCTTGGCTTCCGTTGTGCAGAAAACTCAATGCCGTGAATATGGTAGTAAGCGGGGTCTTCATGTCATGCACCATCGCGTAGGAAAAATCTTCCCGTATTTGGGAAATCTTATTAATGCGGTTAATGATTTTTATCTGATAGATTATGCAACCAATCACAAAAATCAAGATTATGATTGTTGCTATAATAAGCAATCCCATCTGTCTTAGGAATATTCGATACGGACTTATAATCACCAATTGAATACCTTGTGACAAATCGGATGTAATGGGGATGATTTTAGATTTCATTATTCCCCAATCATGGATATTTCCGTTAAAACCGCTTGAAGATAATACCTTTTGGCTTTTAATATCAATCTTATTTATTAAAATAGGACATAATAGATCTGTCTTTTTTAACATATCAGATACTATTGAATTTATTTTCTTCAAAGAAATTTCTAATCCTATATTAGATAACCCTTCATTAATACTTACGATTTCAGGAGCAAGTTCATTTTTTCTCATGTCAGAATGAATACTGGTTCCTACTATTTCAGTTCCTTTGGGAGCTTCTTGAAATCTTATTGAAATTTCTCTCCGGATAGCTTTAAGAAGAATTGTATTACATTCTTTATATAAATTCTTTTCAAGTGCTGTATATGTATTATATAGCCATAGCATTTGAAGAGCAATAATTGCAATTATACCTATAAAAACAAATATATTAATCTTCTTATGTTTCATGTACGGATTTTTTAAATGCAAAAATAATAACTTTTTAATAACATTATGATAACATAATTATATTGGAATATCTTTGCGATATAAAAAAATAGAAACAATAATTATTTGAATTATGAAACAATGTATATTTGAGTTAAACGATGATTCCATGCGCAATATCTACGGTGGAAAAGAAAAAGAGATTTATTATCTTGATGAGGACGGTAATATAAAGGTTAGAATAATAATTATATAGAAGCAATAACTTTTAACCTAACGATAACATAAAGGTAACATAATTCCTAATGATGTTGGCTTACCTTTGCATCAGAAAAACAAACAAAAAGTATAATAACAATTAAATAGAAATGCGTATGAAAAAGAACGAATTGAAAACTTTAGAGATTGAAGAATTGAAAAGCATGAGTGGAGGAGTGGCACCCGGACCTGATGGTGAAAGCTGTACGGAACATGGGTTGCCGGATTTCTTGAAAAACAAGGCTCTCTTGGATATTCTTAAACTTAGATAGTGGAAGGAGAATCAGAAAGGAGAAGGACACCCTCTTTTATTGATAAGATTATGGAAGAGCAAAAAATCATGTTATCACAATCTGATTTATTTAAGCAAATAATTCAGATTTTTTTCTTACTTGGTATAGTAGGACTAATACCTTATTACTTTTTATGGCATTTTACTTATTTTGAACAAACGTCTCCCACAAATGCTTTAACAGAACTGTTTATTGCTTTAGGAATATTAGTTGTAGCTTTGCTTTTACGTGACATCAATTATATTTTGTGGATTCTTTTAAAGAAAGAAAGGAGAAAAAAAACATCATTCGTGTTTGATTTACGTTTGTTTAAAATTTCATGTCGATATAATGAAACTCTGTCGAAAGTCCAATACAGGTCTTTTTTATTATTTCCATTTCTTCTATGGGGTATGATACCTGTCATTATCTCATTGATAAATGGAAATTTTGCTTGTCTTGTATTTGGTTGCGTGATGTCTGTTGCTTGTTCTGATTGTTTGGCCATTTGGAAAAAAATTCGTTTTTTTAAAAACGATGATTTATTCCATAATTTTCCTGATCATACGGGATTCATTGCATTGCAAAAAGCGAGTAATCAGAGTTGAATGTACAAAATAGAAGGTCGGATGACATAAAACAAATTGAATCTTATTATTTATTGGTAAAGTAAAAATGTAGCACAATGTAATGTTTTAGATTTGAATTTAACCTAACGATAACATAAGCATAACATATCCTCTTTTTTAGAACGGTTACTTTTGTCCTGTGAAAAGGAAACAGAAGTAACCGTTTTTAATTTTAACAAGATATGCTATTACCGAACGAATGGATAGAGAACAGTATCGAGACGTACATCTATCAGCATACAACGAAATCGCAGGTAATCTATTGGGTTGTCCTGCTTGCCGTGACCGTCACACTTGTTGCACTTCCCTTCATCTATGTGGATATCTCCGTACAGGGAAGCGGCGTGGTGAGACCGGTGGCGGAAAAGGCGGAAATTACTTCCTCCATTACCGAAATCGTGGATTCGGTTTTCGTGAAGGAAGGTGACCAAGTGAACAAGGGAGATGTGATTCTCCGGTTCCGCACCAACAATTCGGACTACAAAATCAATTACCAGACCAGCCGATTGAACGACTGCAGCGCACAGCTTGCCGACCTTGCCTTTTTGGCGAAGGGCGAACGTCCGGAACGGTTCAGTTCCCCGGTAAGGCAGCAGGAATATGCCTATTTCATCCGGAAGAAACAGGAACTGGAAACGGCACTGGCACAGGCGGAAAAGGAATACACCCGGAACAGGACGCTTTTTGAGAAGAAGGTCATTTCGGAAGAGGAATACGACAGTTACTACTTCAAGCTGAAAAGCCAGCAGAACGAACTGGCATCACTGGTACAGAGCCAACTCAGCACTTGGCAGGCGGATCAGAACACCTACCGGAACACATACAACGAGATGAACTCCAGCCTGAATCAGGAGATAAAGGACAAGGACATGTACATCGTGCGCAGCCCGGTGGACGGGACGGTAGACCAGTTTTCCGGCGTGTACCGTGGAAGCAGCATTCAGGCAGGTCAGTCGCTGGCGGTTATCAGTCCCGACTCCACGCTCTGCCTGGAGGTCTATGTCACGCCGAGGAACATCGGGTTCATGAGCGTGGGTATGCCGGTGAACGTGCAGGTGGAATCGTTCAATTACAACGAATGGGGAACGATACCGGGAAGAGTAAAGGATATATCATCGGACTTCCTGACGGACAGTCAAGGCAATTCCTTCTACAAGGTGAAATGCGAGATGGAGCGTGACTACCTACAGCTGAAGAACGGAAGGGTAGGGAAACTGAAAAAAGGAATGACGGTGAACGCACACTTCATGGTGACACGCCGTTCGCTGTTCGACCTGCTCTATCAGAAAATGGATGGATGGGTGAACCCGAAACAATATGAGAACGAGACAAGGATAGCGAAGTTAAACTGAATGGAAAAACGAAAAAAACAGAATGACTATGTATAAGAAAGGAATCAAGATAAAACAGCATGACATAACGGACTGCGGCGCGGCATGTCTTGCCTCGGTCTGTGCACATTACGGACTCCAGTTCCCGGTTGCCCGCATCCGGCAATATGCGTTCACAGACCAGAAAGGAACAAATGTGTTGGGACTGGTAGAGGCAGCCAACCGGCTCGAACTTTCGGCGAAAGGCGTGAGGGCACAGTTTGAAGCCCTTGCCATCGTTCCGAAACCGACCATCGCCCATGTGATCGTGCATGAGCGCCTGCAGCACTTCGTGGTCATCTATAAGGTGGAAAAGGGACACATCACCTATATGGATCCGGGAGACGGAAGGATGCACAAGGTGACGGATGAAGAATTCAAGAGGATGTGGACGGGCGTGCTTGTGCTGATGGAACCGGAAGAGACCTTCAAGAAAGGGAACATGAAAACCAGCATGACGCGGAAGTTCTTCTCGCTGCTGGCACCACACAAGAGCGTCATGATGCAGGCGGTGTTCGGGGCGTTGGTATACAGTATTCTCGGACTATCCACTTCGGTATATGTGGGCAAGATTACCGACTACGTGCTGGTGGACGGAAACATCAACCTGCTCAACCTGATGGGCGTGGTGATGATTGTCATCCTGATTCTCCGCACCTTTATCGGAGCCATGAAGAGCATCTTGGCACTGAAGACCGGGCAGCGCATCGATGCCGCCTTGATATTAGGGTATTACAAGCACCTGTTGACACTCCCGCAACAGTTCTTCGACACGATGCGTGTGGGTGAGATCATCTCGCGTGTGAACGATGCGGTGAAAATCCGGAACTTCATCAACAACGTGTCGCTTGACTTGGTGGTGAACATGATGATCCTGCTTTTCTCCGTAGGTCTGATGTTCGTGTATTCGTGGGAGCTTGCTCTTGTGACGCTGGCATCCGCACCGCTTTTCCTGCTTATCTTCTGGGGTTTCAACCGGTTGAACCGGAAATACCAGCGTGGTATTATGGAGAGCAGCGCGGACTTGGAGGCACAACTGGTGGAATCCATCAACTCCATCTCCACCATCAAGCGTTTCGGCATCGAGGACTTTGCCAACCTGAAGACGGAAACCCGCTTCGTGCATCTGTTGAAGAACACGTTCCGCAGCATTTACGGAGCGATCATGGCACAGGGTGGCATCCAGTTCGTCTCCACAGCCATCACCATTGCGGTGCTTTGGATGGGAAGCGTGCTGGTCATCGACAAGGAACTGACACCGGGAACGCTGATGGTATTCTATTCGCTTATTAGCTACGTCATTTCACCCATCGGCTCGCTGATATCTTCCAACCAGACCATTCAGGACGCGCTGATTGCAGCCGACCGCCTGTTTCAGATTATGGACTTAGAGCGTGAACAGGACGACAGCCAAAAGATAGAGCTTGAACCGGACATGATCGGTGACATCACGTTTGAGAACGTGTCGTTCCGTTACGGTTCGCGGAAAGAAGTGTTCAAAGGACTTGACCTGAAGATAGAGAAAGGAAAGACCACCGCTGTCATCGGCGAGAGCGGTTCGGGAAAAACTACGCTGATCTCCCTTTTGCAGCATATCTATCCCATCCAGTCCGGGCAGATCCGCATCGGAGAATATGACATCGCCCAGATAAGCAACCGGAGCCTCCGTCGCCGGGTGGGGACTGTTCCGCAGCAGATTGAGCTGTTTGCCGGGACAATCATCGAGAACATTGCGGTGGGCGACCTGCAGCCGGACATGAAACGGATTGTAGACCTTGTGGAACAACTCGGACTGAAGGATTTCATCGAACGTCTGCCCAACGGATATATGACCTACATCGGCGAGCACGGGGCTTCCCTTTCCGGGGGAGAACGGCAGCGCATCGCCATCGCACGCGCCCTGTATAAGGAACCGGAGATTCTGATTTTTGATGAAGCGACCTCCTCGCTGGATTCCATATCGGAGAAGCACGTGAAGCAGACGCTGGACGCACTGGCTAAACGGGGAAAGACCGTCATTGTCATAGCGCACCGCCTGAGCACGGTGAAGAACGCGGACATGATTGTAGTGCTCGACAAAGGGCAGGTAGCCGAGACGGGAACGCACAAGGAACTGTTCAATTCCGGCGGCATCTACAGCCGGTTGTGGAACGAGCAGTTTGATGAATTAGGTTAAATTAAATAGATAAATTAAATATTAATGTTAAACTTTATGAGTATGAAAGAAACAAATTTGTGTATGCAGGAATTGAATCTGCAAGAAATGAAAAATGTAAATGGTGGTATTTTCCCTATCGTGATTTTGGGAGTAGCAATTTCAGGTAAAGTAGCGGCTGCTACTGTTGCTGCAGCTGCTTTTGCTGCCGGTTGTTATGTTGGATATGTACAAAATAAGTAATTGGTATGAGTAATAAAATTATGTGTAATTTGTCTCTTGAAGATTGTGAGAATATTAATGGCGGTTTTATTGTGACTATAATTGCTATAGGAACTGTGGCTGGTTCTGTATTTGCTTGCTATGAACTCGGAAAGGCTACAGGAGAGTTTATTGCTGAAATAACAAAATAATATATGTTACACTTTATAGAACCATTGAAAAGACTCTTCCAAGAAAATGAATTCTTTAGATATATCATACTTTTGGGAGTGATAGCTCTTTCTATTATTATCATCTATTATGGTGGTAAGGAAATTGGAAAAATTGTAGCTATGTTTATTAAGTAATTGTTTTATTGAAAGAATGGCGTATATCGTACGCCATTCTTTCTTAACCTATTGATAACTTTCCGATAACATCGTCCGTGGCTTTGTCTGTCTACTTTTGTAGAGCAAAAAAACGAATAAGAAAGGACGAAATATGAAAGGATTAGTATCTATACTGGCTTTTGCCGGATTATTAGCCTGTCAGGGAAATGTACAGGCACAAGTGAAAAAGTGGACGCTTGCAGAGTGTATCGACTATGCAGTGACACACAACATTGAGGTAAAACAAAGTGATAACCAGATTCAGAGCCTGAAAGTACAGAAGAATACATTAAGAAACAGTTTCCTCCCGGATTTGAATGCAGGTGCCTCGCAGAACTTCACATTCGGACGCTCGCTGAACCAGAACAACATGTATGAGAACAGCAACATACAGAACTCTTCTTTCTCTGTAACTACGGAAATCCCGATATTTGCCGGATTCAAGCGGACGGCATCCATTGCGCAGAACCGCTTCGATCTGCTTGCTGCAGAGGCGAACCGGGAACTGATAGAGAACAACCTGTCGCTGAACGTGGCTGGAGCCTATTTCCAGATTCTTCTGAACAAGGAAATCTACCGTATAGCATTGGAACAGATACAGCTGACCAAGGAACAGGAAACCTGCACGCAGCTTCTTATCGAGAACGGGAAGGCTGCCGAATCACAACTTTATGATGTGCGTGCACAGCTGGCGGATGACGAACTGACCGCTACCGAAGCGAGAAATTCCCTCCGGCTCGCCTATCTTGACCTGGCACAACTGATGGAGCTGAAAGGGCATGGACAGTTTGATATTGATTCGCTTGGCGGAGAGATTGCCATCGCCGACACGCTGAGTCCGGTGAGCATCTATCAGTCCGCCCTGACCTGTATGCCTCAGATACGTCAGGCATATTACACCCTGCAGAGTAAGACAAAAGGCATCCGGATAGCCAAGTCCGGATATTACCCGACCCTTTCATTCGCAGCCGGAATCAACACGAACTATTACGACAACGGGAGCGGACTGGGCGAGACGTTCCGGAGGCAGCTTAACAACAACATGCAGAAAAGCCTGTGCTTTACAATCAGCATCCCGTTGTTCGATCGGTTTTCCACGCGGAACCAGGTGAGGTCGGCACGTATCGATGAGGATAACGCGAGACTGTCATTGGATAACGAGAAAAAGCAGTTGTACAAAGACATCGAGCAGGCTTATACGGATGCGATATCCGCATTCGAGAAATACCGTTCCACCACGAAAGCAGTAATAGCTAATCAGGAAGCGCATCGGTATGCCTTGGAAAAATATGCAGCCGGGAAATCGACTGTATTCGAATACAATGAAATCAAGATGAAACTTGCCGACGCACTTTCGCAACAGTCACAGGCTAAATATACCTATCTGCTGAAAGACCGTATCGGATGCTTACGAAAAAATAGAGGATTCAGAATATAAGCGAAAAGAGGCTATCTCAAAATAGAATTGCAAAAGTAAAAATCTTATAGATTGAAACTTAGAAGTAAAAAAACTTCTGCTTTAGCCTTTGTTTATTGTAATT
>NZ_JAMBLM010000022.1:0-18961 GCF_023337095.1 Bacteroides caecicola | reverse complement strand
ATTTAAGATAAATAACAGACTGCACCCCAAGTCCAATCACGAACAAGTATTCTACCGTCCAATAAACGGCAAGGGGTACATCCCAATAGCTCAATCCCCACAGGTAGAGCAGATAGGCGACAATGGTTGTCGCCTGAAAGATGAAAGCTGTCCGTGTTGCTCCTGTTCCCGTTACAGAATTCATATAGACATAACCGGGTAAGGCAAAGACGTAGTTAAGCAACATGACCACAAACGGCAACCATGCAGTTTGTACGATATTCGAATTATCTGTATAGACACTGACAACAGGCTGATGGAATACCAACGCAAGCGTAATCAGCGGTAAGCCGATGGCATAGCCTAATCGTATAACCCTGCTGCATAGCGGAAACACTTGTTCTCTTTCGTTTGCTCCAATCAGATTGCTTACCAACGAGCCAGTTGTGGCGGCAAAAGAATTGACAATGACAAAGAACAAGGCAGATATGTTTCGGAGAATGTTTGCCACTGCAAGTTGCAATTCTCCCAAATGTTCTATTGCTACGAAAAACAGAAACCAAGGGGCTACGCTGATAAACGAATGGAACATGCTCCAAACGGATACACGACAAACATGGAGTAATACACCTTTGTCGAAGCTCCAAGACAAGCCATAAAGCCTTTTATCCATTTTACGTGAAACACGAATTGCCAACACTGCCAACGAACACGCTTCGGCAAAAGACGATGCGATGGCTGCACCTGCTATTCCCATGTTCCAATGGAATATGAGCAGCCAATTACTTGGAATGTTCACTAATACGGCTGTCAGAGCCGCCATGTTCAAGGCTTTTGTATAGGTAATACCGACCATGAACGAACGTAAAGCAAGGAACGGAAAGGAGAACAATACTCCCCAAATTCGTCCGTCCAAATAATCAATTACAGCATGATAGACTTCCGTAGAAGTAATCAGCCTACTTAGAATAATCGGGGAAAACAGTCTGGAGAACAAATACAAAAAGACAGCAAGTCCCGACAGGAAAAACAATCCTTGAAAAAATGTCTTCCCTGTTTCGGAATAATGCCGTTCACCGTTACGCCGTGCGATAACGACCTGTAAACCCAAACTGAAACCGAAACCAAGCATATAGATAGCCAGATACCAAATCCCGGCAAGGGCGGATGCACCCAGTTCTATTTCTCCTACATGCCCCAAGAAAATAGCATCGGTAATATTGATAAGTTGTTCGATAAGGATGCTCATCATTACGGGAAAGTTGATGAGCCAAATATTCTTATATGTATAGTTCATTGTTCAACTTGATGTGATACGACAAGTCCTGCTGCACAAGGGCGGCATGACACATCGCATAATTATAAATTTGGAATAATGGCAAAACAAGAAAGGACAAACCTATTATAAGCCTGTCCGTTGCTGAATAGCTATGACTAAAATGCTATCCGTTAAGCGTAGCTATATGCACACTTGCCATTTCATATGGGTTGAACAACTCTATTTTTTGTTAGTATTGCAAAGATAGCATTTGTTCTTGATTATACCTCCAAGTTCTTGATTTCTTTTTGCAGATTTTCCAAAAAACGGGAAGCATGTGCGCCATCCATTTGTGTATGGTGAAACTGAAAAGAGACAGTCAATGTACGCTTCCACAACCTTCGTTTGTATTTACCCCAAATTAAAAACGGATTATTGAACACACCGCTGTACATACCTACAGCTCCATCTATCTCATATTGAGCAAGAGCAGATGTACCAATGACCATGCTGTCCGTTAGGTCATAATTTTGGCAACTTTCAGCAACTTGCTTCGTCAGTCTCAGATAATCAGTATTGAACTGCTGCAAATTATCGGAAAAAGGAATATCGCAGGAACTAACTTCGCCCTCCCGATTGGCTACAATAGAACAGACAGCTAGATTGTCGTATTGCATTAACTTCTTGTCAACAGGAAGCATATAGAACTCTTTTATGTCGCTTGCTGCTTTTCCGATACACCAGCACATCAACATATTGAACTTTAGCCTTGTTCGTTTGCTTATTTGGGTTAGACGAGTAACATCTATGGTCTTGAAAAAGGTGAGCATGGGCATGGGGGCATTCATCCACAATTCAAATGCATAGGCACGGGGTGTTTCTTTTGGATTTACTTCTTTCATTCTATCATTCATTTTAAGTTTAATCAGAGCAAAGGTAAGTCGGCTATCAAACTATGGATAGAATAAAAGGGACATTATATAGGGTTGTTAAACAAATCGGAATAAGGTTTGCATACGTTTAACAAAGACAATGGCGTATAACCGCTAAATTGTTTAAACTCCCGGATAAAATGCGATTGGTCAGCGTAACCACATTGATATGCAATTTGAGCCAGATTTGCATCTTCTGTGTAATACTGTAGCAATTTCAATGATTTCTGGAAACGAACTATTCTTGCATATTCCTTCGGATTCGCACCTACCAGCTCATTGAACAGACGTTCAAATTGTTTTTTGCTCAAACAGACAGTAGAAGCCAGTTCTGTGACGGAAATGGCAGGCATGGTGAATAGTTGTTGGATTGCGGAAGCTATTCTTTTGAGATTGCATGTAGTTTTTGAAGTCAATGCGTCTATTATTCGAGATAACAGCCATTGCTCTATTATTGTAATACATGAGTTGGTATCTTCATAATTAAAGATTTGCGCAGCCAGTTGTTTTAATTTTGCGTTTTCAATGTCATAACCGGAAATCTCTTGATTATGTAATAAAGATATGGGCATATTCAAGAAGGCTTTTAGAACGTATGGCTGAAACACAACCACTATCATTTCCACATTTCCATCCGCATATAAATGGGAAGGATAATTTACCTGACCGCTGATGCTAAATTCCGATTGGGAGGTTTTTAACTCTGGTATATAGAGCGGTGTTTGTTTGTGGAAAATGATTTGAGGACAACCAATAGGAAAAGTAAGGGTATTCAGCGGTTGATTGCTTTTGAATACCCAATAATACCTGACGTAAGGTTGTAACTCCTTGCAAGGTTTGTAAAATTTGAAGTCCTCTTGAATCATTTTACAAAGGTAAGGCTTTTTGTCGTTTGTTATTGGTAATGAGCAAAAATATAGCTGCAAATAGAATAACTTGCAGCCATATTTTAATCTATCAACACGTGTTAGTCTGTATAAAGTCCTATGCGATTGCCGGCGGGATCAGCGAATACGGCAAAATATCCCTTTCCTTCTGCTTGGATTTTTGTCTTAGGAATCGCTATCCTGCCACCATATTTCAGTACTTGCTGGATTGACCAGTCAATATCTTCACAATTAAAGTGAATTAATACACCATGCTCTGAGGGTTTGAAGTCAGGTGCATAGGATATTGCACCAACTGTTTGTCCGTTCTGTACAAAACAAGCCATTTTCTCATTGCTGTATTCGGCTACCATAAGTTCCATCCCAAAGATCGCTTGATAAAAATTTACCGATTCGTAGAAGTCAGTAACGGGGATTTCAAAGAATGCAATTAAATTCTTCATGTTCTTTTTTCTTTTAGTTATTACTTTACTTTGTCCTGCGCTAAGACATTGCAAAATTACGATTGCCATAAAGACATAGATAGAAGAATACGGACATTCTTACGAGTCAGAAAAATAATCAGATATTGGAGTATAAACTGATAGGTATTCTAATGGTGTATATCCTGTAAACAGTTTAAAATCTCTTATCATGTGTGATTGGTCGGAAAAACCACAACTATAAGCTACTTGCGCAAAATTATATTGAGGATTTTGCTGTAACAAGAATAAAGACCGTTGCACTCTTATAATCCGTAGAAATTTTTTTGGTGAAGTTCCAATATATTCCGTAAAAACCCGTGTGAATTGTTTTGTGCTTAGGCACGCAGTATTCGCTAATTTGCAAACATCAAGGTATGGGTTAAGGTTAATGTTTTGGATTACAGTAGAAAGTCTATCTATATTATAGTCTGAACATGCAACTAAACGATGCAATAGGAATTGTTCTATCAAATTTATACAATGAATGTTGTTTTCTGTATCAGCTATTTTGTGGGTAAGTTCGGTTAATTCCCTATCTTCGACATCCTCTATCGCTATATTTTCTCCTTGGAAAAGGGATAATGGTTGCCGAAAAAATATCTTTGCCGCATATGGTTGAAACACGACAACAAGCATTTCTATATCTCCATTTGCACAAATATCAGTATATCCATTTTCTTGTCCGCAAATGAAATTTTGTGGTTGCATTTTATGGTAAGTTTGCGAGAATAATTGTTTCTTCTTGTGAAAGAATATTTGTATGCAACCTAATGGGAATGTACGTTCGGTCGTAGCATTTATCATATCACTTTCTAATATCCAATAATGGCGAATGTAACTACGTAATATCGGTGATGGCTGTATTATTTTGAATGACTGCATTTTATAAATATATTAGTGAATGAGCAAAAATACAGGAAGTGTTTTACATCGAATAGAATAAAAGGGACATTTTAGTGCAAGGTGCAAGTATATATCTATATATAGCTTGCACCTTGCACTAAGCATAGAAGATTTATTTTCAACGATTTGCACAGTTCAAAATAAAGTCGTATCTTTGAACCGAAGTTTTAGGCAGACAACAAAAAGCCAAGAACAGACAAAATTCAGTCTTTTTTGCAACCTAAGTTGTACCCCCTAAGGCATTGACATTTTGAAAACGAATTGAATTTCAAGGATATAGGAGAGCAGGTTCATAATCCTGTCTCTCCGCTTCCAATAAGAAGAACCGCTGAAAGTTCAGCGGTTTTTTTGTTTTTATATCCTATGTTTGTTCCGCCCGAATCGGGGTACAATCATGCTTTCGGGTCGGACGAAATCTCATAATCTCTGTTGGAAAGCCCTTAATAGACTTATTTTGGTCAGATTGTTTCATGATTTGCTTCTTTTGTCGCCATTTGTTTTTGATATGTATGCTACATTTGTAATGTACAATTAAAACATGATGAATATGCAAATAAAACTTTTGTTACTTTCTTTTCTGTCGTATTCGGCGGGGCTGATGGCAGAAAATACTTATACAAATCCGGTTGTGGATTATAGTTTGCCTGACCCTTCTGTTATTAAGGGAGACGACGGGTATTATTATCTTTATGCTACGGAAGACATTCGGAACCTGCCGATACACCGTTCGAAAGATTTAGTGAATTGGGAGCTGGTAGGCACAGCTTTTACTGACGAAACCCGTCCTGACTTTGAACCTAAAGGGGGACTGTGGGCTCCCGACATTAATAAGATAGGCGATAAATATGTGCTTTACTACTCCATGTCGGTATGGGGTGGCGAATGGACTTGCGGAATCGGTTGTGCGGTGGCTGATACTCCAGCAGGGAAGTTTAAAGATTGTGGGATGATGTTCCGCAGTAATGGGATAAATGTCCAAAATTCAATCGACCCTTTTTATATAGAAGACGGCGGAAAGAAGTATCTGTTTTGGGGAAGTTTTCACGGAATATATGGCATCGAATTGTCGGATGACGGTTTGAAAGTGAAAGAAGGGGCTAAGCCGGTACAGGTGGCAGGTGATGCGTATGAAGGAACATACATTCATAAGCGCGACGGATATTATTATTTGTTTGCTTCGATAGGGCGATGCTGCGAGGGCATAAAGAGTACCTATACCACGGTGGTAGGACGTTCTGATAAACTTTTCGGCCCTTATTTTGACAAGCAGGGGAGAAGCATGTCGGATAATCATCATGAAATTCTGATTCAAAAGAATGAAAGTTTTGTAGGAACCGGACATAATTCGGAAATTGTAACCGATAAAGCCGGTGACGATTGGATGTTCTATCATGCAGTCAAAGTGTCAGACCCGGATGGTCGTGTGCTGATGTTGGATAAAATTGTTTGGGAGGACGATTGGCCTTCTGTAAAAACAAATTCTCCGTCATTGGAATCAGAGAAACCGGTATTGTAGTAGGATTAAAGATAATTGGAAATTAATGAAATATCAATATTTATTAGGTATAGTGGCGTGTAGCGCTGTATTGTCAGGGTGCTCGTCGGGTACTGCGAAAAAGCAAGTTGCAGAAAGTGATGGCGAAGAGATTGCTTTTGCCGATCCTACGATTACCAGGGAGAACGGAAAGTATTATCTGACGGGTACTGGTGACAACCACCCTCAAGGATTTACGATGTTAGAGTCTGCCGATTTAAGAACATGGGAGGTGATGACGGGCGATTCTGTCCAATATTTATTAAAAGAAGGCGATAACGTTTTTGGTGACAAAGGCTTTTGGGCTCCACAGTGGTTTAGAGACGGAACTCATTGTTATCTGACTTATACGGCGAATGAACAAACCGTATTGGCAGAAGCCGATTCGTGGAAAGGTCCTTTTGTGCAGAACACCATAAAACCGATAGACGGCAGTGAAAAGAACATCGATTCGTTTCTTTTTAAAGACGATGATGGAAAATATTATTTGTATCACGTCCGTTTTAATCACGGAAACTATATTTGGGTAGGCGAATTCGATTTGCAAAAGAGAGCAATCAAACCGGAAACACTGAAAAAGTGTTTAGACTGTACAGAGGCGTGGGAGAATACGCCGAACTATGTATCCGATCCCATAATGGAAGGTCCTACTGTAATAAAGCTGGATGGAGTTTATTATTTGTTTTATTCGGCAAATCATTTTATGAATATTGATTATGCTGTAGGCTATGCTACTGCTTCTTCTCCTTTAGGGCCGTGGAAGAAATACAGTGGCAATCCGATTATCCATCGTGATATAGTAAAGGAAAACGGAACCGGACACGGGGATATTTTTACCGATTCTGTTGGGAAGTACTATTATGTTTATCATGTACATGCTTCCGATACCGCAGTGTCTCCCCGTAAAACACGCATTGTTCCTTTGCATCTCAAGAAAAGTGACGCGGGAATTTATGATATTTCCGTTAATGCGAATGAAGTAATCAAACCTTATAAAAAATAAAGAAAACACAGAGCTTATGATTTTGAAGAAAGTATTTTGTAGCGTTGTTTTGCTGGCAGGTACATTAGGAGCGAGTGCCATTGAGTATACTCCGGTTAATGTGACGGCTTCCATCTCATTGAAAGTTCCGGGAAACAACGCAGTACGTTATCCGTTAACATTTCAGGAACTTCGTCAGAGTGAATTCAATTATCAGTTGGTAAGCAATGAAAAACTGCCCGTAATGATTTATCAGAAAGTTTCGGGGGATGAAGATACGAAACGGATTACCTTATTTATTGTGGCATCAGAGGATGTTTATTTCAACTATGGCGAAGAGATAAAGAGCGGAGCAAAGCATGATGATTGTTTGTTTTATATGCCCGGTTTCTGGTATCGGCGCAACTTACGTTCTCCGAAGGAAGCTCCTTCTTTCCATACTTCGGACAGCTGGACGGTGCGAGAGGACCGTTTGAGTAGTCCGATGACTACCATCTTCGATGAAAAAAACAACAAATCGTGGTCGGTAGCCCGGTTGGATAAGTTTGAAACGGATGCATTGACTACCCATAAGGAGGGCGAAGTAATACTTTCCGGAAAAACATCGGTGGGCTATACGGGATTTGAGAATAACGGAGGAATAGCGGCACTTTCGTTTGGATTTCCGTATCGCGAAACTCCTAAAACGTATATTCGTAAACTGACGTTGGCTCCGTCGGTTGAGGCATATCAGTATCTTGCCAAAGGAGAAAGCATGACGTTGACGTGGGAAATCAATGAAAACGCGCCGACTGATTTCTCTGACTGCGTGAAACAGGCATGGGAATATTGTTACGACTTGTACAAGCCTGTTCCGGTAGAAACGCCTTATACCGATGAGATTATGAAAGACGTGTTAAGCAATTTTTTTGTAGAAAGTTTCGTAAGTGATACGCCGGCTAAATATTATTCGGGAGTTGAGTTGCGTACGGCAGACTGTGAAAAGCTGGATGTGGCAGAAGTGGGTTTCGTAGGACGTACCTTACTGAATGCTTTCAACACTTTAGAGTACGGCGAAGCCAAACATCGCAACGATTTGGTTGCCAACGCCAATGCTATATTCGATTCGTATCTGGAACATGGTTTCTCTGATGCCGGTTTTTTCCATGAGGTTATTCATTATAAACGCAACGAGGCAGAACCTGTACATAGCATCCGCCGGCAGTCGGAGGGAGTATATGCTGCTCTGTATTATTTAAATTACGAGAAACAGCAAGGGCGCAAGCATCCTGAATGGGAAAATCGGCTGAAGGGTATGCTTGATACTTTCTTACGTTTGCAGAATGCGGACGGAAGTTTCCCGCGCAAGTTTAACGACGATTTATCGGTAGTAGATAAGAGCGGAGGAAGTACGCCGTCTGCCACTTTGCCTTTGGTGATGGGATCTAAATATTTTAAAGATAAGCGTTACTTAGAGTCGGCAAAACGTTCGGTGGCTTATCTGGAAAACGAACTGATTTCGAAAGCCGACTATTTCTCTTCTACGCTTGATGCGAATTGTGAGGATAAAGAGGCGTCGCTTTATGCTTCCACTGCTGCTTATTATCTGGCATTGGCTACCAAAGGAGAAGAACGGTCACATTATGCAGAGCTGGCGAAAAAGGCTGCCTATTTTGCTTTGTCGTGGTATTATACGTGGGATGTTCCGTTTGCCAAAGGTCAGATGCTGGGCGACATTGGTTTGAAAACACGCGGATGGGGAAATGTTTCGGTAGAAAATAACCACATCGATGTTTTTGTATTCGATTTTGCCGATGTGCTTCGCTGGTTGTCGGAGGTATATGACGAACCGAGGTTTGCTGATTTTGCCGATGTGATCAGTTCGTCGATGCGCCAGTTATTGCCTTACGAGGGACATTTATGCGGCATTGCCAAAAAAGGATTTTATCCGGAAGTGGTTCAGCACACGAATTGGGATTACGGAAAGAATGGCAAGGGTTATTACAACGATATCTTTGCTCCGGGATGGGTAGTTGCTTCTTTGTGGGAGTTACTTTCGCCGGGACGTGCCGAACAGTTTATCGGTGGTAAATAACCGTAACCCTTACCGGAACTGTTTATAGAGTTTGGCTCCGGTATATATCAAGATAGACACAAATATGATGGCTGCTCCTGAGGGTACTTGTAGCTGGTAAGACAGCAAAAGCCCTCCGAGGCAGCCTATATAGCCTATAAGGATAGACAGCCCGATGATGCGCTTGAAGCTGTATGTAAACAGGTTGGCAGTCATTTGCGGAAGTGTGAGCAGCGAGATGGCAAGCACGATGCCTACCATGCGCAGACATGCCACGATGGTGAGGGCGATGAACATCATGAGGATGTATTCGAACAAGGCTACGGGCATTTGTTGCGAGCGTGCAAATTCGCGGTCGAAAGCGATGGCGATGATGGGACGCATGAAGAGCGTGAAAAATGCGATAAGCACGATGCTCAGTATCGCCAGTATCCAGATGTCTCCCTGCGTAATGGTCAGAATATTCCCGAACAGGTATGAAGAAAGGTCGGGCGTGAAACCCGGTGCAAGGAAACTGAATATAATTCCGATTGCCATACCGAATGTCCAGAACACGGCGATGGCGGAATCTTCGCGCATGTCGCTCCGTTTGCTGAGCCATTCTACCCCGAACGCCGACAGTGTAGAAAATACCGCAGCCGCCAATAGGGGAGAGATACCCGTGTAAAGACCGATGCCGATGCCACCGAACGAGGCGTGGGTTATTCCGCCACTGATGAAAACCAGCCGGCGTGTAACGATGTAAGTGCCTATGATTCCGCAGGCGATGCTGGCAAACAGGCTTCCCAACAGGGCGTGTTGGAAGAAAGTATATTGGAATAGTTCAAGTAAATTACTCATCGTTAGTTTCTGTCGATTCAGTTTTTAAATCTTCTTTCTCCTACTATCAGGAAAAGCTCGTCTTTCAGTTCGTCAGGCAGTTCCACGTTGCGCAGTTGCAGGCTGCGACACCATCCGGCCACCTCTTCTTCTTTCATGGTATACATTATTTCCCTGAACTCGTCAATCTCTTTTTCGGAATATCCGTCCGACGGACGTCCCTTGAAGCGGTCTAGTTCTTCATCGTCGTAATACTCTATCTCTTTGCTTACGGCGGCAAGCAGGCTTTCTTTTTCGCACACTTCATGCTGTCCGCAACATTCGCTGTCTACCGTTATAACGGGGGGAGCTTCTTTCAGTTCGCCGCGGTCGATTTTCTTTTGAATCTTTCGGTTATAGGCGTAACCTACCGCCAGTCCGAATAAAACCACTCCTATCAGTATGACAATCAGTATTCCCATAACGTTATTCTTCTATGATGCCAAATCCGGCTGCCGACAGGTTTTCCCAATAGTGTGGATAAGATTTGCTCACCACTTCGGGATGGTTGATGCGTAAGTTTTTCAGGCGGAGGATTGCCGGAGCAAATGCCATCGCCATGCGGTGGTCTTCGTACGTATCGATGGCAGGATTGGTGTCTGCTTCACACCGTTCCCCTTCCCACGACAGTTCCGAGCCGTTGTTTTCTGTCAGTACATAGCCTAATTTTTTCATTTCCGTCATCAGTGCGCTGATGCGGTCGGTTTCTTTTATTTTCAGACTTTGCAATCCGGTGAAGCGGAAAGGTACGTTTAACATCGCACACGTAACCACGAAGGTCTGTGCCAAATCGGGCTGGTTGATGAAATCGTACTCCAAGCGCGATACGGTTTCCCCTTCTTTCCGTAATATTACCTCGTCTGACAGATACGTAGTGCTTACTCCTAACAGCCCGAACAGCTCCGCCACCTTTGAGTCGCCCTGCAAGCTGTGTTCCGACAGGCGGGGCAACCGTACGGCAGCCTGCTCTGAAAGGGATACTATCTCATACCAATACGAGGCTGCACTCCAGTCGCTTTCTACCGTAAAGCGGCGGGGCTGGTACCCTCCGGTGTCTACCTTCAGCCGGTTATTGTCCGTCCATTGAGCTTTTGCGCCAAACTGCCGCATGAGTTCCAGCGTCAGGTCGATGTAAGGGCGCGATATGATGTCGCCCGTAAGCGTCAGTTGCAGGCCTTTTTTTTGTGTGGGAGCTATCATCAGCAGGGCAGAGATGTATTGCGAACTGACGTTACCCGGCAGAGAGATTTCGCTGCCTGTCAGTTGTCGCCCGTTGATTTTCAAGGGGGGATATCCTTCGTTTTTCGTATACTCTATCTCAGCTCCCAAAGAGCGTAGCGCGTCTACCAAAATCCGGATGGGGCGTTGTTGCATCCGTTCCGTTCCCGTAATGACGTGTGTACCTTCGGTCACAGCTAAATAAGCCGTGAGAAAGCGCATTGCCGTTCCTGCCGCATGGATGTCGATGGTAGGCGGCATGTTGGTGAGCGCACGTATCATCACTTGCGTGTCGTCGCAGTCCGAAAGGTTTTCCGGCTGGGTATTCCCGTGGGCAAGCGCATTGATGATTAACGCACGGTTACAAATGCTTTTCGAAGAAGGCAGTTGGATGGTTACATCTATCTGTTTGGGCGGAATTAACTGTATACGCTTCATGGTGTGTTGCAAATAGTCATTACAATATGCAAAGATAACGAAATATGTATAAACAAGACAGGAGCCCGGCTGATTTTTATAAGAAGCCGATTAAAGACTATTCTTACGGGTATGGAAACGGCTCTGAAACGCTTCCCATAGAACAGGGCAACGCTATGGGTAGCGTTGAGTGGTTTATCGGGTAGAAACAGGAAGTCTATGCGGTTGCGTTTTCCGAAGAAAAGCGAATGCTGTATTTGCTTGTTGTTCAAGTAAATACAGCACTGCAAGAAAAAAGGATTCAGATGTAATGTTTTCGCTTCATCCACAAGTAATAACCGCTTAGCGGCAAAACGCCTCCGATTAGTGCGGCTATAAAATAAAGTATTTTGGTAATCATGCCTCCCCAGCTTCCGGTATGGACGGCGTAAAACCACCCTTTCAGGGTTTGCGAGGGGGGCAACTCCTTGTAACGGGTAATCTTTTTTATTTCTCCCGTCTGCTGATTAAACGTAACGCGGTCTGTTTTGCGCATCGATGAATGGGTGTAAGGCGATACTTGTGCATTACCGATAGCTAAGGTAATGTTTTGGTAGGCCGGATAACGGTTTTGTAATTCATGGAATACGTTATCCCATACGTTATAGTCGAACGCTTGTTTTTTACCGGTCTGTTTGCCG
Organism: Bacteroides caecicola; assembly: GCF_023337095.1. NCBI lineage: Bacteria > Pseudomonadati > Bacteroidota > Bacteroidia > Bacteroidales > Bacteroidaceae > Bacteroides > Bacteroides caecicola. The sequence goes on along the minus strand of NZ_JAMBLM010000022.1, from coordinate 6,796 downwards.
TTAGCCTTGCCCGGAGCAGATGTTTGCTGCTGTCCGCCTCCGAAAAGCGAGTAAGCAGCCGTTCGATACCATCCGAACGACCACGTCAGTCCGGTCAGCGCCATTATCAGTAAGAAAATAGTGGCGTAAAATCCCAATGAAACGTGGCTGTCGTACCAAAAACGTCTCCACCCCTTGCTGTATGAAACCTTCAGCCGGTTTTTCAATGCTTTCCGGTTGCGCGGAATCCATACGATGAGTCCGCTGACGAGGATAAATACCATAACGAGTGTGGTTATGCCCACCACGACTTTCCCCACCGACTTTTCGCCTTTTTGTGCGGGAGGATTCATTAACCACCGGTGCAGTTTGCGCATGGTTTGAAAGAACGGATAACTCTTGGTCCATCCGTTTACATCGCCCGTGTAAGGATTTACGCTCAACGTCCTCCGCCCGGCATTTTTAAAACTTGCCATGCACACGCCGTCCGCCTCTCCCGGCATTTGCAAGGAAGACAGTGAAAGCGAATCCGGCATCTGCTCACGGATGCGGGCAGCAATTTCGGAAGGCTGTAAGAATTTGGTTTGAGGCTCCGAACGGTATAAATGTGGGTTGAGTGCCTGTGTGATGTCTTGCTCGAAAACGAGTGCTGCCCCCGACAGGCAAATGACCGAAATCAATATGCCCGTCGGGACAGCCAACCAGAGATGGAGTTTTCTGTATATTTTATTCATCTTATTCAGAGTCTGTAATCAGTGTTTTACCCAATTATTTGGACGAAGACAGAACTCCCAGTGCAGCAACACTGTCGACCGACTTGATGCTCAATCCGGCAGTGGCAGTAGCCGTAGCAGGGTCTATTCGATAGATGGTCGTAGTAGTTCCGTCGGTCATGACCACAGGGATATAAGCGTACCTCTTGTCGCTGCAAGGCGTACCGAAGCTGGAAAGAACGCTTGCATCAGGCAGTCCGGTAACAACGGTCAGCGTCTGGTCTTCACCTTTGAATACAGCCAACTCGTTACGTTTGGCAGAAGTGCCCGCCATGCCTTCTGCGCCGTCGCTATACATTTGAAGCAAGAAGTAATCTTCAGTGATGTGCCAGCAGCGGAACATCGGGTTATGGTTGCCCTGCAATTCAAGATTAACATAGTAACTGTCATCAAATTCGGTTTCTCCCGCCTTGATGCGTGCCACTCCCGAAGGAAGTTGCCCTTGAACGCGATAAAGCGTATGCGTTTGTCCGGTATTGGTGTCGGTGACAGTTGTTTCAGCCGTTGTGGTACGTCCGTATCCGGGAGAGAACACATAAAGGTCGCCGTTATCCGCTGCCCAGATAGTCTGATAATACTGTGAGCGCATACGTCCGCTGGCAAACCCAATCTTGTTCGTGCGGGCGATGATAGGCGTTTCATTGAAATCATCTCCGCTGTAAATTGCTATGAACGCACTGTCGGGATATTGCGTGGTAGGTATCATGCCGGCAGTGTACTGTCCGGAACCTTGCCCGCCACTATGATCTGTAATGAGTTTGACATCTGAAATCAATTCCGGATAAGTGTTGACAGCATAATGGCTCATTCCCATCGGTACAACCGAAGTATACAGGCGGTCATTGGCTTCTACGAATCCGGCAAAGCTGACACGTTCTCCGTTTCCGAGGAAGTTTTCGGCTATATGACTGCCCGTTTTCGAGCTGCCGTCGTTTGCATTCAGGTAATTGAACTGAAGGTAGTAAGCATAATTGCCTTCGCCGTCGTCTTCAGCAGTTCCGGCATTGGTTGAGGCTGTAATCACATTGTCTCCCCATGTACCGTAAGTGGTAGTGCGGTTATAGGTATATTGGCGCGCTTCTTCGATAGTACCCGAAGAGTTCAGGCGGTAAGAAAATCCCGTACCTGCATTACCGTCGTTATATTGGAAGTTAAACAGATAATTCTCACGGTAGAATATCCAGTTTGAGCCCGATTCGGTTTCCGTTCCGTTTCCTCTTCCGGTCACTTCGCCTTCGTCCAGCGATTCGGCAGTAAGCAGATAAGCCGCATCGTCTGCTATTGCTGCTATTACGTAGCGGCGAATGCTTTCTTCGGTATTATCATCTTTGTTGTCATTACCGTTATTGCTATTAGGCTCGTTATTGTCGCTGCAAGCGGTGAAAATACTGCCGAAAGCCATTGCTGCGGCAAGTGTCCATACGAAATTGTTCTTTTTCATTGGTCGAATGGTTTTGTAGGGATTAATATTGCTTTATTTATATGTTTTAGTTTCCGAAATGCACCTTGAATTTGCCATAAAAAGCGCGTCCGGCTTTCTGAAGACTGAAGTTGTCATACAGTTTCTCGTTGGTAAAGTTTCTGCATTCGAGAGAAAAACTGTATCGTCCGTTCTTTATCGAATAACCGAGAACAAGGTTATGCGACAGTTGGTCAGGTACACGGCTTTTCGTGGTCGGGTCTCCCAGCGCTTCCCAGTAGAGCGGGAACTCATGCTGGTAGTAACCATCGTACCCAATCGTTAGCGTATTTCCTTCGCGGAATAAATCATGCCAAGCAAAGTTTGCATCGAAATTGGCAAACGTATAAGGCTGGTTGGGAATGCGCTGTCCGTAGCTGACGCTTTCTTGTAACGTGTTTCCGGCACGGTATCGTTCGTCATCGCGGGCATTGATGTTGTTGAATGTTCCTCCGATATTAAACCATCGGTCATAATTGTATCGGAGTGAGATGTTGAATCCTTTCGTTTTTACCCGTCCGTGGTTTTCGTAAATACCGTAACTCATGCCTCCTATGGCATCCAGTCCGCGTTTGATGTAATCTTTGGTATCGCGATATATCACACTGCCTTCCAAATAAAGCCCGTGTTTTCCGAACTGACGACCGTAGCTGAGGTTGAAATTAACGTTATCGCTCTGTTCCGGTCGCAGATTGGTTTTACCCGCTTCAAGGTCTTCGTCTCCGAAAAGCTCATCGGTAGTAGGGAGCCGATAGGCTTTCTCGTACGACAGTTTAGCCTGAAGGTCTTTGATGATAAAGTATGTTCCCGCAACTCCATACCCTAATGAGCTTGTATGTCTTGACAGATTGATGTAATCTCCTACGCCGTCATCGTTTTGCGACACAGGACCTTTATTATATTGGTTATAGTATTTCCCGAAAACAGATAAGTTCCATTTCTCCGAAGGCATCAGCCGGTAAGATAATCCGGTGATGTTTTTTCTTGTGATTTTAGGAATATCAAAGCTGGAGATTTTAGAACTTCCTCCCACGTAAGAGCGTGTAGTGCGCTTAAACGTACTGATAACATGATTCAGCGTAAATGTATGTGCCGTACCAATGCGATAGTTGGCTGTAAAAGTTCCGTTCCAGTTCATGTTTTTCGATTCGTTGTTCTGATACGATTGTTCGCCGGGAGTTCCGGTGTATTTGCGCTGTCCTAACCAGTTGTATTTATAGGCAGCCGTATCAATGTTATGGGTGATGTTATGATTGTAGTTGGCATTCGCAATGACATCCAGCCCCTTCACAAATAAATTATGTTTGCTATACTCTATCGACGGAACGAAAGAATGTCCTTTGCGATGCTTTTGTCCGAATACGATATATTGGTAAACTCCTGTTTGTATCTCTTTATAGAAATTGCTGTATGTAAAGTTCAGCATCAATCGGTCGGCCCATTTTTTGTCTACCACACCGATTTTCCCGATAATCGCTTCGTTGTGAAATTGGTCGTTGAAGCGTTTTACGTGATATATTTTACTGCGGTCGGTACTTTCTGTTACGCCATCTTCGCTGAATTCCGTAATGTAATTGTCTATGTAGTAATTGTTGTCCGAAAAGTTTTGAAAGGCATTGACCTCATAAGTCAGCCCGTTTTTAAACGTCTGACCGAAGTGGACGTATGATTTATGGGTATTGAATGAACCGTACGAATACGACGCATCAAGAAACCAGTTGCGGCGTTTCTTGTTTGTTACGATATTGATTACTCCTCCCAAAGCGTCTGTGCCGAAACCTACGGGTACTACACCTTTATAAACCTCTATGCGCTCGGCAAAGTTTACTGGTATGTTATTGAGCCCGAATGCAGTTCCTGTACCTTCTTGCGGAACACCGTCTATAAATACTTTTACGTGTTTTCCGCTGAACCCGTCTAACATTAATTGCATATCCGAGCCCACTCCGCCTGACTCGCGGAGTTTTATTCCGGGTAACTTTTGAAGAGCTTCACTTAAGTTTTTAGTTGTATTGTGCATTTCTTTTGCGTCTAATGCTACGGCGTTGAAAGCCGAACGCTTTACACGCCCCACTCCGTTTGAGACAATCACTACTTCGTCCAATTCAGTTTCTTCTGTTTCCAGTTCGATGTTGCGCCTTATGGGATTGTCTTTGCTGATTTCAATTTTTCTTTCATAAGTCTGATAGCCGATGGCAGATACCGCCAGTGTGTACGTTCCGGCAGGAGCATTGAGATAATACATCCCCTTTTCGTCGGTAGTACATCCGTATCGCGTGCCTTTTAAATAGACAGTTGCAAAATCGATGATGCTTTTATCTGTCGAAGTCACTCTGCCTGTTAAAGTAAAATGGATACGATTGGAGGCATGTTTATGATGCCGTTGGGCGGTAGACGGGAATATACATATTATACATAAAAATGTTAAAGTGAAGTGTTTTAATTTAGTTTCCAATGTCGTTTGTTTTTATATAGGTTTTATATCTGATTATTTCGCTGCAAAGGTAGAGGTATATCAAAGCTGCCGCAATCGCAAATAATCGGTATTTTTGAGATGAAACATCCTGCCGTTTCTAACAAGATGTTGGTATATTTTATTTGCTCATTCCTCTTGCTGATACGGATTGAGAGATGTAAAGCGCTTAAATTTTGCTCCTTTTCCGGTAAAATACAATGTGTTAAAACTATATAATTGTAAAGTTCAGTTTTTTAATACTATGAACATTATTTTAATTTTGCCCCAAACATTAAGTATTTATATGGATGAAATAATAATTATTATCGGTCTGATAGTACTGAACGGTATCTTTGCCATGTCCGAGGTGGCATTAATATCAGCCCGTAAGTCTCGGCTTTCAACAGACGCAAAAAAAGGCAGCAAATCTGCTCGTGTAGCACTTAACTTGGCAAATGAACCCGACCGCTTTCTTTCTACTGTCCAAATAGGCATTACGCTGATTGGTATTCTGACGGGTATTTATTCTGGGAACAAAATAGCGGAAGAGCTTGCCCGCTATATGATTACGTGGGGAGTCCCCGCGGTTTATGCTCCTGCTACGGCGCAGGTTACTATTGTAGTGATTGTTACTTATCTTTCTATTATTTTTGGTGAACTCGTGCCCAAGCGCATCGGATTGGGAATAGCCGAAAAAGCTGCCAAAGCCGTTGCCCGTCCTATGAGCTTTTTGGCTAAGATTGCTTTACCTTTTGTTTGGTTGCTTTCAAAGAGTACGGAATTCATCTTTAATTGTTTAGGAATCAAAGAATCGGATAGCAAGGTTACAGAAGAGGAAATCAAGTCGATGATTCAAGAAGGAGCGGAGGACGGAGAAGTACAGCCGGTAGAGCAAGACATTGTTCAGCGCGTATTTTTATTAGGCGACTTGAAGGTCGGTTCTATTATGACGCATAAAAACGAGATTGCATGGCTGGATACTTCTATGAACGCCCACGATGTAAGAGAGGTTCTGGCAAAGCAGATGTTTGAATTTTACCCGATAGCCGACGGAGATTTAGATCATGTGAAAGGGGTTGTCGACCTGAAAGATTTGGTCTTGCACCTGCATGAACCGGATTTCGATTTAAATAAGTTGACCCACGAACCGGTGTTCTTTCATGAAAACATGAATGTTTATAAGGCTTTGGAACAGATGAAAGCCCAGAAAATAAGCAGGGCATTGGTTTGTGATGAGTTTGGTACTTGTATGGGTATCATTACATTGCGCGATATACTCGAAGGGTTGGTTGGCTCGATGGAAGTAGGCGGTGAAGAACCGGATATTATCAAACGGGTTAATAACGACGGATGGTTGGTGGATGGTCAATGTCCTTTATATGACTTCTTGTGTTATTTCGACCGTCAGGAGCTGTTCGAAAACTCAGATTATCATACGTTGGGTGGGTTGATTCTCGACCGTTTGCAGCATGTGCCGCAAAGTGGAGAAACAATGCAATGGAATGGTTTTGTTTTCGAAATAGTTGATATGGATGGGGCGCGTATTGATAAAGTGCTGGTTACGACCCCGGAGTCGCCTCAAGATGAAATAAAGCAATTAGAAAATTGATAAATCATTTTTAATCTTAGAGCTTGTTTAAATTTTGCTCTGCCTGCGGTTTGAGAATTGTTTTCGAGGATGTTTTTCCGTTTTTACGAGGATGATAGCGGGCTATCTGACGAGTGAAAACAAGGAAACAGACCGGAAACAAACTCAAAAAGGGGTGGATAAAATACTTAATCGGAAAATTTAAAAAAGTTCTTAGCCTCTTCATTCGGTAAAATTCCGCTGAAGAGGCATTTTTTTACCCTTTTTTATTGCCCTAAAAACGGAAGCCGAAGTGCAGCTTGTTCCTACCGCATGTGACAGGCTACGCTCCGAATAGAAATTCCCGTCCTTTCGGTTAGAAATTTGCCCGTGTTTGTGCCGCATAAATAAATGTAATCGCGTACGCTCGTATATACAGATGTACGGTTTTTCCTTCTTCTCGGCTTCCCTTCCAAAAAGTTTCCGTTGTAAAACCCTGTTTTACAGCATATTTTCCACAAATATCAAAAAAATATGAAAAAAAGTGTGTGGAGTGTGTTGCA
>NZ_JAMBLM010000021.1:0-20739 GCF_023337095.1 Bacteroides caecicola | reverse complement strand
TTTGCTCTGCCTGCGGTTTGAGATTTGTTTTCGAGAATGTTCTTCGGCTTTTAGATCGGAAACAAACTCAAAAAGGGGCGGATAAAAATACTTAATCGGAAAATTTAAGCAGGCTCTTAGATGTAAGGCAATATTTCTGACAGAATACCGGTCAAATACGCTACCGTTAGTGTTACCCAACTCATGCGGATGCGTTGACCATTTCTATTCGGAAGGTTGGTTGGTTTAACCGCTTGCGTTTTTCAGATTTTCGGATAAGTCGTAAACTGTTGGAGATGAGTTCAGATTGGCAGGCTGTCTATGATATTTTCCATAGCGGTCTTCAGGGGGATACGCATCCATCGGTTATCATTATTACAAGTTCTTCGGTGTTGCTCAGTTGCCATTCGATTTTAAATGTTATATTTGTGACGTTCTGGCAATCGGACTAGATGGCGCCCTACCTTGGTCTGGCGGGGGGCGGCCGCAAGAAATGGAAAGACGCAAGGTTCGGTCGGGAAAATTCAAGTTGGGGCGTGACACCGGCTATCCAATCCGGACTGGCGGAAAACCACGGGCTGGCTTCCCTTTACGGGCCGGACGGACGCAAGGACACGCTTCAGCGTTTTTTTATCAGCAGTCGTCTTCCATACCTTTGTCATACTTAGATAACCGTTTGTCGACCTTCGGCTGTCGAAGTCTCCATTCCAAACGTCTTGAATATCTTTTTCCGCTTACTTGGAAATTTTTGAAGATTCATGAGGAATAGGTGAAAGCTGCACCTACTCCGGTTTCAATGATGTGTCACTTTTAGTTCTTGATGTGACAAGCTTTCAGGTCTGTAATCATGTACTCATTAGTTTGGGAAGAATGGAAGCGTTGGACTTTTACCGGTATGGAATCCTGTCCCTTACCTCCCCATTCCAGTTTTCCAGTATAGACAACCCTGTTTTCCCAATACAAAGTACCTTCGATGAAAAACCTATATGTTCCCACAGGGACACGGTTGCCATTATCATCCGTCCCGTCCCATTGGTAAGTTACCACGCCGTTCCGTGGTGTTGCGCCCGTTATGGCATCTATCTGTGTGGAAGACAGGACTTGAGGTTTTGCCTTGCTTACCCAGACAGGAACGGCATCTTTCCGGTATTCATATCCTCCTTTTGCTGTGAAAGACGTAACATACAAGGTACGTACCAACTTACCCGTTTCGTCTTCTATCCAAATGGCATATTGGCTGGAAGCAATGCCGCCACGTTGGAAGCGGAAAGAAATTTCCAACCGTTCTCCTGTGTGATTTTCTTTCGCATAAGAAGAACTGCAACCCTGTATGCCGATACAGACTAACATCAAAATGGCACTGAATAATCCTGTTCTCATGTCGTATATATATTTATTTATTCGTCTAACTGATAACAGTTCAATCCTATTTCCGGAACATAAACGCGGGTGACGGAGGTTCCGAAATCTTCTACCACAAACTCTCCGGCTCCGTTCAGCGTAGCGGCAAGCAGATGTCCTGCCAAAGCGGAATAATCGCTGCGCCCCACGGTGATATGCAGATGTAGATAGGTCTTTCCGTCCATTTGTGAGATGTTTCCTGTCAGGTTGGCTATCTCCATTTGCTCTTGGAAAGTCTTATCAACATATTGTTTGGTCTGAGGATTGAAAAAGCGAAGGATTAATTCATCTATTGCTCCTATCCCGTAAATGGTTCCCGACTTGATGCCCCGTTCTTCGCAGAAAATGTTCAGGGCTTTGACGATTTCCTCGCGATTTTGGATACTGACAATATATTTGTTGCCTGTTTGCTTATAAGTGTACATATCTTGCGGATTTTGTGCGCTTGCCGGAATGAATAACCATCCGTAAAGCAGCAAAGTGAATATAAGTTTTAATTTCATGAGAGTCCGTATTTAAATAGTTGGGATGAAAGTTAGCGACGTTGGCCTTGATGCCAATAAGGATAAGGTTTCTCTGTCTTACTGACAGCATGATTGATTATTGTTTTGATAAACCTAAGACTCGCATCAGTTCTTGCTTCATGATGCCGGCATCCACCTCCTTTCCTGTCCAATATTTTATAGCTATCATGGCTTGGTAAACAAGCATGTTCATTCCGGGAAGAATATGTTTGCATCCATTGGCTAAAGCATCTTTCAGAAAATGTGTATAAACCGGATTGGGGATGCAATCTGCCACTATCATCTGCGGCAGTAATGTGTCCACGCGGATGTTGAGACGCTGCTCCACGTTAGGATATAAGCCTACGGGAGTCGCATTGATTACGATATCTGCATCAGAAGGAATACTGAATGCCTGATTCCATGGCTGGAATGAAGCCTTTGCCGGTGTGCGGCTGTTCAGTAAATCCGCCAATGATTTTCCTCTTTCACTCACATTCACGATGATGATTTCTCTGGCTCTTGCCAGTGCCATTTCTACGGCTATTGCACGGGCTGCCCCACCTGCGCCGAAGATGACAACCTTTTTATCTGTTATGGATGTTATTTCCGAAATAGCCTTTACAAATCCTTTCCCATCCGTATTTTCACCTGTTGTCCTTCCGTCCGGACCGATTATGACCGTATTCACCGCACCGATAATCTGTGCAGACTCTCCAATCCGGTCTAAATACTTCATGACTTCCACTTTGTTGGGAATGGAGCAGTTGAATCCCCGCCATCCCATCGCCTTGGCACCTTCAATGGCTGCCTGTAGATTTTCGGGTCCTACTTCGCAATTGATATAACGACAATACAGTTGATGGTGGCGGAATGCAGCTTCCATAATAGCGACAGTAGGGTTTTCTGCCGCAGGTTTTGCAAACGACCCAAGCAATTCCGGCAAAAAGTCAGGCGAAGAAATCTTGTGTTCCTTAATGTTCATAATACCAATCTATTTCATTTGATGCTGCAAAGTTAGCAGCAAAAAAAGAAACAAGATTCCATTATATTTGCAGTATTATTCATTATATTTGCAGTAGGGTAAAAATACGAGTATGCCGATATTAGAACGTAAGATTGTACATGAAATGGCGACGGTATGCAGCCATATTTCCTATCCCCGCTTTGTACTTCCTTTACACAGGCATGTGGAGTACGAAATCATGCTATTCACTCAGGGCAGCGGGAAACAGTTTGTCGGTGAAGGCGTATCAGAATATAAAGTCGGAGATATAGCTCTTATCGGAAGTAACGTACCTCATCTTCACCTGTGCCATACTAAACTGAATCCCACCTCTGCAAGTGGCTTGGAAGATGAATGGAGTGCAGGGGAAGCCATACAGTTCAGACCGGACATTTTTCCGGAACAAATGAAAGACATTCCTGATTATCGTTTTATCTATGATTTGTTGCAGAAAAGCCAATATGGAATCCGTTTCTACGATGAAGGACTGTTCGACGCAATGTTGGAGTTGATACAGGCATTCGATTCTTCCGGATATACCTCACGTCTTATCTGCCTGTTGCGTATGTTCGAAAAACTGCATGAAAGCCGGCATTTCAAACTACTCTCCGACACTGCGTATAATCAGACGAACCATATACCAGATATGAAAGAACCTGTTAATAAGGTATATACATATCTTTATAACCATTTTAAGGAAAAAGTTTCTTTGGAGGAAATAGCAGAATTTGTCAAGCAAAACCCTTCGGCGTTGTGCAGGTATTTCAAACAACGCACGGACAAAAGTATTTTCCAATGTCTATCTGAAATACGGATTGAACATGCATGTAAATTGCTGACTTATTCAAAAATGAATATTTCACAAGTAGCCTACGAATCAGGGTACAACAGCGTCACTCATTTTATTGCCCAATTTGAGAAAATCACTAAACGTACACCGTCTGAGTATAGAATGCAGATAAAAATGTGAGAAGACTTGAATGTGTAGAATATCGGTAGATTACATAATGAATGAAAGGACCTTGCAGGTTCGGATACGCTACAGATGGAGAAAACTATAATGCTTTGATCTTTTGTAATGCGGTTTATTATAGACGGATGAACTCATTCTTCTTTTCTATTCGTTTTGGAACATCGGCCATGCCGTATGCAGTTGAATGTTGGCTTCTTTATTATAAATGATTCTTTCATGAGCACTCAATGGGGTATAAGGAGCCCATTTCCATTCAAAACGGCCTTTGACAAAGTCCGTTAGTTGCTTTCCGTATGCATTAAACACAGCCGAAAGTCCATTCTTGACAATGACAAATTCTGGCCCATTTAACAGACTAAGTACATCATCAATAGGTTCTGTGAATAGTGGTATTTGTGTATGTTCGTTTAAAAGGAAAAGGTGCCCATCTTTCTCGCACCTTACAAATTTTTTTCCTATCCGATGTATTCCTAATAATTTGTATCCGACAATCTGAGATTGTAATCTATTGAAATGTGTTTTACATTCTTTAAATGAATCGTGATAGATTGGCTCGTAGTCTGGGTATAGGTCATCTTGAGCTATAATGGCTGATTGGTCAAATTCGGGAATGGATTTGCCATAGTCTTTGACAGCTTGTTCATACCACTCTTCAAAAGTAGATTCAACAGTTTCACATTTACCTCCGTTCCAAGTATAATACTCTGTGGCATACCAAGCTTCTTCTTCTCCTAATGTACGGGCTATATCATACGTCAAGCATCGTAACCAAAAATAATTGCCTTGATGCATTACTAACTGACAATAATGAAAGAATGATTCCACTTGCCAGAAACCGCCATGTAAAGAAAATTCTATATCATAGATTGGAAGTTCGAATCTTATTTCGTTAAGAGCTTCGTCATATTGCAATTCAAAACTTTCATAGGGGCTTTGGATAAGCAATTCTTTTTTCAGACGTTCAATGGTTTTCTTAGCAAATTCGAGACAAAGTTGAATGTCGTGAGTTTGTCTAAAATCATGTTTAATAATGTGTGTGATATTTACTCCCATAATTTTGTTCGTTTATATGTTTTAATACTTCGTTAAATTTGTAACTAATCCGTTGAAAATAAGCACGCTGATTGATAAAGTTTAGCATAATAAAATAGGTCAAGTGTCTGATTTTCATTATCTTTAATGGTATCCTACCACACATTAAAGCAATGAAAGGAACAGCACTTGACCAATATGAGGAAATCGTAACCGATGCTTTGAAAAGTTATTTAGCGAAGTTACGCAAAAGTTTTAAAACAGCATTCATCCAACTCATGATTTTGTATATGGCACTGCCAAGAAAGATAAATTTCACCCAAATGGGCCGTTACTCGGACAGTTCGGAACAACGCTTCCGGCAGTTGTTTGAACGTGAGTTTGACTGGATGCAGTTCAATCTCCTTCTTATGCGGCAGCGGTTTGGTGAAAATGCTAGAAAAGCCATTGCCATAGACGCGAGCTACATTTCAAAGTCGGGAAAGAAGACTCCTTATATTGGCAAGTTCTGGTCGGGATGCGCTTCTGCTATGAAACGAGGTCTGGAAATTCTCGGTATCGGCATTGTCGACATTGACAGTCGGGACTGTATGACGCTGCGTGCGGAACAGACACCGGACAAGGCGTATCTGGAAAAGCAAGGCGAAGATTACAGCCTTGTGGACTGGTATCTTGACGTGCTCCGCAAATACAAGGACAAGTTGCTCGGCATAACACGTTATGTCGTTGCAGACGCATGGTTTTCGAAGGCAAAGTTCGTGGGTGAAGCCTGCCTGATGGGATTCCATGTCATCAGCCGCCTGCGTGATGATGCCGCCTTGTGGTATGCACATGACGGTGTCCGCACGGGCAAGCGGGGACGGCCGCGTATCAAAGGCGAGAAGATTGATTTTGAGAAACTCGACCTTCAGCGTTGTGAAGTTCTCGATATTGAAAGAGGAAAGGCTTACTCAATCAAGGCCTATTCAAAGGCAATGAAACGCAACATCAAAGTCGTGGTTCATTATCCGGAATCAGGAGGACATAAAATCTATTTCTCCACCGACCTTGACATATCGGCCAAAGACATCATCGAATACTACCGTACAAGATTCCAAATTGAGTTTTGCTTTCGGGATTCCAAGCAGTTTACCTGACTCAACGATTGTCAGGCAAGAGACTTGAGGAAACTTGACTTCGCTTTCAATGCTTCACTGGCCTCGGTAAACATCGCAAAGGTCATGCGCCAACGATACTATCCGTCGCTTTCCATCGGACTGCTAAAGGCCTATCTGAGTAATGTTTATATACTCAAAAGAATTTTTAGTAAGTCCGGTCTGAAACCGAACAGAACTTTTAATACTAAACTTATCAAAGAACTCTTTGGCTTTGTGGCGGAAGCCGCTTAGCCGATATGTTGAATTTTTAACGGACTATTAAAAAGAATGACTAGTCCTAAATAACTGCTGCAAGTTTTAGACAAAATACAGTTCAGCAAGACTATCCTTACTGAACTGTATTTTTATAACTTTCAACTCTTATCCGTCTCTACAGATCACAACATATGTAACCCTCTTGATCATAAGTTTTTCGTTCATGATGAATTAAATCTATCAACTGTTGTAATTCACACGCATCCGACTTAATGTCTTTGAAACGGTAATACTGTTCATCATATCTTTTCCGAGAACCAGACTTCAGGCGAGATTCAATATCAGTTGGGATTAAATAAGAAGAACGCTCTTTACCTAAATATTGCTGGAACTCAAATAGAAATATATTTATTCCCGCTAAATCAAAATCTCCGAAGTGAAGATAATGATTCGGGATAGTGCACAGCCATCTTCTAAGGTCGGTCGACTGAGGATACCGGGATACAAACAGCACTTTGTCTGAAAGTCCATGAGTATGAAGATACTCCTCAAAGAATCTGCGTTGCCTGCGGATCATCCTGAAATTCTCCATATTCTCGACACCAATTACTACGACATCTTCGGGAATTGTAAATTTCTTCCAATCTGAGACAAAGAGGAAACTTCCTTCTTGCGGATTTACAGGGAATGAGTCTCCACCTAAGAAACACTCAACACGTTCATAACTGTTTACAGGAAATCCCGGGCAGGAACGGACCATAACAAGTTTGGAATTTCCTGTCTCCGCAGCCATTGTGGCACGGGAATCTGAAGCATTTGCTTCGATAATACGGAAACTCTCGTCCTTGTCTATAAGAAATCTTTTCAGAGCCTCCATATCACGGGCACGATAGGATTTTCTTGAGCCACGTGGTATAACCAACAGCAGACCTTCTGCCGACAGCTCATCAAGCAACTTACTGTTCAGCCTCGACCCAGCAACCTGTTCACCGGCTAACAATGCCTGTATAGACGCACTTATTGCCATATTATCCGATTAATTTATTCGTTTCAACAATTTCTCTACTCTTGTCCTTACTCCATGCTTACTTAACAGGTATGTATAGCGGTAGTCGTATGGATTATACGATGTCGGTGAACTGTTGATAAGATAGATATTGCGTGAATTGGCAAACTGCAGAATGCCTTTTATATTGTTAGGATGCAAGCGACCTATCTCATCCATCATGCAGTGTACGATAAAATCACCACTTTTTTTGGCAGCCTTTTTCTTAAACACATTGATGAGCATGATATTAACCATTGCTTTCACAAGAATATCCGTACCATCCGATCCTACATTATTAATACGTTCAACCCAGCCGGTGTCATTGTCGTTCTCTTTCACACGGAACTGTAAACGGAAAGCGTCCCCCAAAGATACAGTCGAACGATTCGGTTCGTTCTGCAACTGATGAGACAGGCTTTTCAGATAATCTACGACCTTACGGTTCACTTCATCCCGATTATTATTTGAGAAAAGGTTCAATTCGCCGATAGAAAAAGCATTCTCTATAGCATAATCATGAATAGATATAAGCAGTTTCATGAGTTTGTCAGATGACTCATCTGCCCTGAGTTCAATACTCTTGATTACTCCTGCAAAATTCTTTTCTATAAAATCACGGTTTATATCCTGTATCACCCCATCCACATCCGACCTGCGTTTCATTAGTGAACCGATTTCCGCCGAGATACGTCCCAAGATATCTTTATAATGCTCGCTGGTACGTCTGCGGAATTCCTCGATTTTATTATTGTCCATAAAGTCCTGCAAATCCGCTGCAATCTCCAAATAGTCATTGTCTGTTACAGGCATTGTATTGAAATGGAAAGCATTTTGGGGCTTAAAGTTACGATTGAAACTGACAACTATAGATTTAAGCTTGTCTATCGATTCACGCTTCTGATTGACCGTACCTCGAAGTTGACTCAAAAGTTGCTGACAATCCAACTCGGTCTTCTTCATCTTGTCATCAGAGAGGAAAGCATCAGGCACCAGATGCTCATTTTCTACCATCTGATGATAAAGCGTCAAGCCTTCTCTCCTATGTGTCAGTTCACCACGAACCTTTTTCCGACGCTCTTCCATTTCTTTACATTTTTTCCCGATACGTGTCCGCCTGTCTTCATAACGCTGACGTATCATGGCGAGCCGCTGCTCTATAATCTTAATAGCCTTTTTGATTTCCGGCTCCTTAGCAAAAAGATTTTGCTCTGTGTCGCGATATCTAATAACAATTGAACGTTCTTTATCAATCCTTATCAACAGAGTCTTTAAATCATTTAAAGCCCTGCGATATTGCTCGAGCAGGTTCGTATCAACGCCCTTGCCTGCAAGTTCGGCTTTCTGCTGTTCATTGAGTTGTTGCTTCTGTACGGCGAATTCCTGATTACGTTCGGTCGCTACAGCATCTTGCGACTCCTTGAAAATACGCAATTCCTCATCAAGTGCTTTAGTCGCTTTATTAAACGATGAATCGAGCTCCTTAAGGTCCTTTTTATTTTTCAATTCATACTTATTGCGCGCCTCCTTCTCCGAATTCACATGCAGTACTGCCTCATTAAAGGAATGTTCACGAACGTCTTTTTCGCGGGCAATCTGCTCCTGTTCTTCCATCTCCAGCTTATGTCTACGATTTTGTAGGTTCTGCCGCTTGGCTGGCACCTGTTCTTCTTCCACCTTCAACGATGTCATTTTCTGACGAAGCGGATTGACCTGTACAGCATATTTCTTGCCAAGTTTAGCTATCTCTTCCTGAAGAGTAACAGGCAATTGCGTAAGTTGACGGTTAATCTGCCGTACCTGCTCTTCCAGGTTATTCTTCTCCAATCTATATTCATCAGGCGTACGATGCACAGAGGCAATATTATCCAGGTTTAACTTTACGCCAAACATACCATTAGCCACATTGTCCAACTGAGGGTCAAGCCCTTGAGCATATAGAATCCTCTCTTCGTCAACGACTTTGCCTATCGTGTTCTCCCAACCTTCAGCGTTTTCACAAAGCCACTTGTAAAGAGAACCGTCTAAACGAGCCAATAAATCATGAATCTTTGCGATTTGTTCACGCATTTGTGTACGATCAGCGTCAAGACGTTCCTGCTCACGCTGAGAGGCTTGTTTTATCTCCGTTTCTTTCATCTCATACTCGGCAGTAATCCGGGCAATCTGACTTTTTACCGCTGTCTGTTGGGCCGCATTCTCTTTTTCCGTAAAATTCAATTGTTGCAGTTCCTCATCTACTTGCTTTATTTCATTAGCCCGGGGATGCCAATGCCGGAGTTCCTTCAGCGCATTTTCAGTCCTGTTCTGTTCAATCAACAACATTTGCAGACGTTCGTCAGAGTCGTGTCGCCAGCTGTTGAAAGTCTCCATAACCTGATTCCTGTTTCTGGTACGTTCTTCTTCCAAGCTCTTACGCTTTATCTGAAGTTCGGTCTGTTTCTGATAATATGCTTCTTTTTGCATGTTCCCAAACGCCTGACGTGCATTTTCCAGTTTACCTCTTGCAATGTTGTACTTTTCTTCTATCGATGCATAAGCTTTCAACAAATCATCCAATAGCGTTTGTTTATCAGCAGCCTCCTGTCTGATAGCAGACTCACGACCGGCAAGAGCGAGTTTGTCATCAATACCCTCGTCAGAGAAATACTTTCTTGCCTGTGCTATTTCCTTCAATTTACCCTTTTGGGCACCAAGGTCTTGATTGAGTGCGTCTTTTTCTTTATCATATTCTGCCGTAAGTTCCTTTTCACGGTTATGTTCTTTCTCTATGTCCGCTTCAACTTCTGCGGCTTCTATCTCCAAAAGAGGTATATGCTTTTCACTATAAGCTACAGCATGATTGAGCATGTGCCATACGTCAGACAACTGCTGGTCGAGTGCTACAATTGTACGGCCCTGTTCAGCTATTTTCAATGCTTGCTGACGCACAGGGTAACTGCCATCACGTGTTTGGCGGAACCAACAGTCTATCTCGTCATACTCCCGCTCAAAATCTGTAACAAGTCGTCTGTAGGTCTGCAAATCAATCGGCAAATCCTCATCAGTCATGGATTGTATAATCGTATTCTTTACAAAGTCCGCATCAAGTTTGGTATTCAGAAAGACATTCTGAATGCTTCGTGGAATATTCTGATAATGCGAGCTCTGCACCAATGCATAACGCGCATATTTATGGTCATGAGTGTTGCCGAAGATTATATCCTTGAACATCACACCGGACTCGATTCTTGCAGAAACAGCTACGTCTTTGTCTATACGTTCGCGAATCTTCACCCAGTCACTCAATACCTGCTTGTCATCGTCTATTAGCCATTCACGCTGATAAGGTGCATCAATAAACCGCCATGAAGCGCGTCCCTGATATCTGCCGACAAGTATCGTATATGCGCCATTGTCTCGAATCACTTCATAAAGTATATAAGAGTTTGACTGGCGAAAATAAAATTCATCAAACGATTTCTGCCCCTGTTGAATACCCAAATGCTGTTTATCCGCATTGTAGAAAAAAAGCAGAGCCCTCAATACCGTACTTTTACCGACACCCTGAGTCCCTGTGAAATGTACATTCCCGTCTACAGATATCTCTGCATACGGAATATTGGCACTATTGATAAAAATAATCTTATTCAGGTATTTCATCTTCATTTGCAATTTGAATTATTTCAACCAATTCTTCGGCATAGCGGAATGCCGAAGTAACCTTAAAAGTCTCATCAAGTTCGCTGATACACTCCGCAAAGCCCATGTTCTGCATTTCCTGAAGCAGCTTGTTTACTATTTCAACATTAGACCCCACACCGTATTTCTTGAACAAACGGTTTGCCTTTTCCTTCAGTTCGATATCCAGACTGATCTGTTCTACCAAATGACTTTTGCGAAACTGATATCCTGCAGCAAATGACTGATTATAGCATTTCAGAAAATCCAGATAGTCAAGCCATTTTGAAAAGCTGTCCAATTTCTGCTCTATCGTCTGTTTACCCTCTCCTATTCTTGAAAAATAGAAGTAACCATTACCAGATTCCAGTTGCAGACCTATTTCCTTGAAGTATTCTGTATAATCTTCCAAATTCTCCTCGATATCCTCATACAGATGACGGACAGAGGTATCTGCACTGTCTACCGAAAGAAACTCTCCCCGGCTTAACCGCTCGTATATTCTTTGAGTATTATTTCGCATAAATTATAGGATATTCAATGTCTTGATAAATTGCATATTCGCCTGTTATCCGGCATTCATCAGGATGCAAGATAACCAGCTGACAGAAGAGGGTAGCATGTTCTTCTATGCTACGTTTTACTTTATAGTCATACATCAGAATGAATTCAAACAGATTATAACTTGATGCTAAAAATGCATTCCAGACTTCGGCAGAATCCACCTCCTTCAGTTGCCGGATATGTTCTTGCAAGTCTTCCTCTGCCAGAGGCCCGGCTTCCGTTCTGGCTGTTTTCTGTATTCCATTCCGTTCGGCAATTCGTCTCAGCAACTTTACTACCTGATCGTTTTCCCTTAGCATTTCTAAAGACAGGCGAATCTTATTGTATTGGCGGGATTCCATCCAAAGAGGATTTCTTTCTTCCAGAACTTTTACAAGGTTCGTGTCAGTCTTGATAAGCAACTGATCTTGCAGGTACTTCAACTTCCGTATCTTTTTGTAAAGTTGATTTTGCAGGTCTATCTGATTGATATAGGAAATAATCTGTCTGTCAATTTCCATTAGCGCATGATAGGCTTCTACAAAATCATGTTTCACATCGCTACAGGTCTTTGCCATGTGCGGATCATTGGCCATGATGAAAAAGGCGTGTTCATTATCCATCAGTTTTTCACACTCACGTATCATGGCACGAATGCTATGGCTCTTCTCATCCAGATTCTCCAGTTTCTTCTTTTTGATGACATAATTGGGTTCCTGCTTATAGGCATTGTCCATATTACGCTTCAAATCCACCACATTCTTCAGGGTCCTGAATCCGGTCTTCTTTAAAAGTTGCCGCACACTATCCTGATATCCGGCTTTGCGGTTGGGATTCGTCTCTTGCAAGAAATAACCGATATTCTCTTTCAGAGTATTGATGCATTCCTGTACGCTTAATACGCTAATTTCCTCATTGACATTCAGCACTTCCTCAAAGAAGTTCAGATAGTCGCTCTCAATCTCAACCGCATTTCCGGATTCCACCAGCACACCATAATCAACCAGTTTTCTCAATCTTTGTTCATTTCCTCCGACAAGGTCAATGGCAAGCCCCGACGGAAACTTCATAAGCTTCCGCTTCTCAAACATCTCGCTTAGCAATCTTTGCTCACGTGAGAGCGTTTTCGTCAGTTCTTCTATACTTCTGAAATGCGTCAGGACATCCATATATTCAAAACTCTGTGATTGGCACTACATCTATCCTATAACCATCTTTCTCAATTGTGCGCTTATCATTATAAGTCACAATAACAAGATTATCACACTTTAATTCTCCGGCACATTCAACAATGCTGTCCATTTCCCGCTTCTCCGTTTTAGGACTGCTCATATCATAACATACCTGGACAAGGCGTAATATGCGTGGTCCTTCACGAAGGACAAAATCAACTTCTTTATCATTCCGTGAACGATAATAAAACATGGTCTTTTCAACATCATAGCCCCGGCGTATAAGTTCTATGAAAACTTGATTTTCAAGCAGTCGCCCTAAATTGTCACTCAAGGAAAATGCCTTTGATGCCACAAAACCGTTGTCAACGACATATACTTTCCTTGGGGCTTTTTTCATCAGCTTAAGCTTATTGTTGTAGCGTGACAAATAATAGAAAAGGTATGGTTCATGGAGATAATCCATATATTTTTTAGTCGTATTGACACTGGAGAAGTCAAGTTCCGATGTCAATTCATTAGCACTAACAGGATTACAGAAGTTCGAGACAAGATACATGGCCAAGTTATTCAGATCTGTCACATTCCGGACATTATGACGCTTAGCCACATCTTTCCATATAATGGAATCAAACAACGTGTCAAGATAATTGCGTGTCAATTGGCGTGAAGCGACTACTTCCGGATAACCGCCATTCCTCAAATAGTCATCTGTCAGCACAAGAGATTCTGTTTTGTGTTCCGGTTTCAGTATATGCAGATCAAGCTTGTTCCAATCGAAAAACTCTTCAAGACTGAAAGGCAACATCTCTACCTGAAGATACTTGCCTGTCAATACTGTAGCCATTTCACTGCTGAGCATTCTGGCATTACTGCCTGTTATTACAAGATTCTTTCCCATCCTATATAATTCACTGACCCACAGATCCCAAGCTTCAAGGTTCTGGACCTCGTCCAACAGGATATATTCATACCCAGGATAGACATCATCCAGCATCCGCATGACCAGATTCGCATCCCAAGTTTCCAGCAATTGATAATTATCGAAGTTCAGATATGCGAAATTCTTGTCTCGCAGCATCAATAATGCCTGAGTAGATTTGCCCACCCGTCGAGGACCTGTTATCAACTTGATCAGATGGTTGCTCAATAACAAATCTGTATCTTGGATGCTCTTACGTATCAAATACGGACGAGACATCAGTTCATCACGTTCTTTGCGCTGATTTAGAATGATTGTTTTCATCTCCTATATTATTATTCAAGTGCAATATTACTATTTTTTATTCAAACAGCAATGCATATTGCATAAAATGTATGCTATTTTATGCAATACAAAATCATCATTGAGTAAAAATCAAATCATTGAGACCAAGAACTGCCATACTTATTGAAAGAATTACCTTCTCGTGATATTAATAGTCCGTTAAAAATTCAACATATCGGCTAAGCGGCTTCCGCCACAAAGCCAAAGAGTTCTTTGATAAGTTTAGTATTAAAAGTTCTGTTCGGTTTCAGACCGGACTTACTAAAAATTCTTTTGAGTATATAAACATTACTCAGATAGGCTTTTAGCAGTCCTATGGAAAGCGAGGGATAGTATCGTTTCCGCATGACCTTTGCGATGTTTATCGGGGCCAGTGAAGCATTGAACCCAAATCGGTCATTAGAGATTTTCACATGCAAAATGCAAGTGAAAAATCTGCCTGCAGCTTGATTTAACTGTGCATTGCTTAATTCTTGCCATAACTACGGCACATTTTGCGCAAAAAGAAAGCTGAATTTTCTAATGACCGATTTGGGTTGAAAGCGAAGTTGAGTTTCCTCAAGTCTCTTGCCTGACAATCGTTGAGTCCGGTAAACTGTTTGGAATCCCGAAAGCAAAACTCAATTTGGAATCTTGTACGGTAGTATTCGATGATGTCTTTGGCCGATATGTCAAGGTCGGTGGAGAAATAGATTTTTGTCCTCCTGATTCCGGATAATGAACCACGACTTTGATGTTGCGTTTCATTGCCTTTGAATAGGCCTTGACTGAGTAAGCCTTTCCTCTTTCAATATCGAGAACTTCACAACGCTGAAGGTCGAGTTTCTCAAAATCAATCTTCTCGCCTTTGATACGCGGCCGTCCCCGCTTGCCCGTGCGGACACCATCATGTGCATACCACAAGGCGGCATCATCACGCAGGCGGCTGATGACATGGAATCCCATCAGGCAGGCTTCACCCACGAACTTTGCCTTTGAGAACCATGCGTCTGCAACGACATAACGTGTTATGCGAAGCAGCTTATCCTTGTATTTGCGGAGCACGTCAAGATACCAGTCCACAAGGCTGTAATCTTCGCCTTGCTTTTCCAGATACGCCTTGTCCGGTGTCTGTTCCGCACGCAGCGTCATACAGTCTCGACTGTCAATGTCGACAATGCCGATACCGAGAATTTCCAGACCTCGTTTCATAGCAGAAGCGCATCCCGACCGGAACTTGCCAATATAAAGAGTCTTCTTTCCCGACTTTGAAATGTAGCTCGCGTCTATGGCAATGGCTTTTCTAGCACTTTCACCAAACCGCTGCCGCATAAGGAAGAGATTGAACTGCATCCAGTCAAACTCACGTTCAAACAACTGCCGGAAGCGTTGTTCCGAACTGTCCGAGTAACGGCCCATTTGGGTTTAAATCACTTCTAGGAATACATGGATTGGTTTTTCAATAATGTTTCTGTTACATCTCAGTGTGAAGTAACTTGGTTTTCTGATGAAGATAAAAATAGAATCAATAGATTAGTTTTGGATTACTGGGGTTTGAAGGATAGGATGAAGATTACGAAATTAGAAGAAATAACCCAAACTTGAAAACTTTTAGTATATGTTTGGGACCGTCACCTATAATAAACATATTGACTAGTGGATTACCGGGTAATGTTACTCGCCCAATCTATCTTGAATATAATAGCAGAAAAAGATAACTTAACCAGATATGGGCTAATCCTGAGAATAATTATCATATGCTTCAAAACAATGTATCCATTATAGAGGCATTGTTGGCTATTATTTTACAGACATGTAATGGAACACATGCATAGTGCTGTATCTTTCTATAAATCTGTAGAACGGAACTCTGTGGTATGGAGAACGAATGCGCAGTCAAAATCGGGGAAATGGTATTTGATATTAAGCAACAAAGCTCTCTCTTTTCTGTAGTAATCAATTTTAGAGACTTTCAAACCTAGTATTAGCTGGGACTAAAGTTTCTTTGGGCTATTTTACCACAGTTGGGAGGAGATATAATAATCGTGTTGATTAATGATGTATAGTTCTGATGCAAGTTAGCTGTTTCCTTCTCATTATTACAAAAAAAAAATTCAAATCGCAATTTTCCCATAAATAAACGAAATTTCGATGTTGCTCTATTTGGGATTTTTGTGCTATATAAAAAATGCAATTATATAAATCGTTACACTACTGTCCACTAAAAATGGACAAGGTTAAAAATTAAATAAATTCGGTTCACATGAATCATATCGGTCTTTGACATTTTTGAAATTCGATTTATCAAAAAAGTCACAGAGATGTGTTTTGTCGGTCAGAGAGATTCCGAGAATTTGGAGAACTTCATAGACGCTGCGTTCTAATTTCATATCGTGCTGGACTATTGCTACCAAACAGTAAGTAATTATCGCACAACAGATTTGTATGCGTACTGCGTTTTCCTATGTTCCCCAAAACTTCTTAATCCTGAGGTGTTGTTTTATCCATTTGAAGAACAGTTCAACACTCCATCTGTTTCGATAAAGCGATGATATTAACTCCGCAGATGCGTCAAGATTATTCGTTAGGAAGATGTATCGTGTACCGTCTTCAGGATTCTCAACGATGAGTTTTCTAAGTTCTTCGGGATAATCCTTAGAACTTTTATAAACCGTAAAGCATCCTATTACATCCGAAACTACACCTTCCGGCAATCTTCGTTTCCAGGTTTTAGGCTTGATCCGTACATTTGTTTTGGCTCGTACAACGAAGAAAGCACCTATACGATTTATCGTATTAAGGTTACTGAAATCGTTATACCCTCGGTCGAATATGTAATGTGCTCCTGATTCGTATGGAATCTCAGGCATAGCCTTTGAATCGTGAATATTGGCAGGTGTAATATGCACAAAAGCAGGTACTTCCGTTTCAACATCGTAGAGCGTATGCAACTTTATTCCGCCTTTGTGTTTGCGAAATTTAGCCCATTCAAACACCGACAGACACAAATCAACCGTTGTAGAGTCAAATGCGTAAACATGACCGTCAAGTTCGAATATCTTATTGATTCTACGCTTGCGGGCCTCGGCAATCATGAATGTTGCATACTCCTCGAAAATACGGTAATCACGTTGCTCATTAGCCTTACTGAGATTGCTTCGTGTTACAGATTTCCCGATTCCGAGATGGTAGAGTTTCCCAGCGTGTGCTTCCATAGCCACAACCAGATCCCGGAGGCTCTCCCGATTGGAAATCTGACCGAACATCATCGTAAGTAGTTGATTCCAACAGGTATAACTCTTGATATATTTGTCGCCTTCATACTTCTTTACGAGATAGTTGAAGTGATTGCGATCAAGAAATCGGGTTAATTGAGCAAAAATGAACTTGTCTTTATGCATAACGGTCTGATTAATACTTTTATAGTAAATTCAAATCCGTTGACTCCCAAAGCACTTATAACAAATTGAATTCCAATAATTGCAAAGAACTTCTATGATTTTTTAGTGGACACTAATGAAGAGCCGCTTCTTTTTCACTTTCCCGGACACTTTTTTCCGTTTTGCTTCACGTTTGCGAGATGCGTCACGTTCGCACTCTCTGCAGCAGTATTTACTTGACATCTTGGATGCAATAAACTCTTCTCCACGTGTTAAACATTTCTTTAAAATCTTCATATTTTTGGCATGTTAAAATCGTCCATTTCCTTTGCAGCAATTTTCAGGTATTTGCAGGAATTTTCACGAGGTGTCCAACATGTCAATGGGCGCACATTTGTCACTTTTGCAATTTTTGCATGAGGTGCCATATATGTCATTTTTCCATTGCCATTTGGTCGCAAAATTTAGGGACAGGAACGATATTTGAGCCAAATTTATCCTTAAAAACTGGTTATAACAAGTTTCAAATGGAAAGTGTTAAAATGAAAAAAGCCACCAAACGGTGGCTTTCAAATAGTTAGCAATATATTGTAATATTGTTGATAATCAGCTATTTGCCGATGCAGTATATGTACATCGTTGATTATCAATAGTATAGCGCTCTAAAAGGTACAACCAGTAGGTTGGCAAGTATCTGAGAATGTGTAAGTTAGTGATTTTTAGCACCATTCTCGGCTTGTACCTCCATTTTGGAAAGTAAAAGTAAGTGTAATTTCTTGAATGTCAAAATGTGCGGTACAAAAACTTATGAAAAATGCCGTTTTTTGGTGGAAAAAGGTACAAAAATACGGCAGATTCAAGTTAATAGAGATATTATTCGTGTAAGCTAAAAAAGAGCTTTCAAGATATATTTTATAATTGTAATTCCTATATTTGTAAAACACTAAAATAAGCAAACAATGAAGTGTCAAAAGAAAATTTTATTAATCAGCTCAGTCCTCATTACATTGATAGGACTTTTTATTTTTATTTGGTTTTGTGTTAGAGGATTTTTTTATGAACAGTTTATTATACCAACAGGTATAATTTCATTGGAAAAATCCTCACAATTTGGTGACTTTATAGGAGGGTGCTGTGGAGCCTTATTTGCATTAGTTGGAGTTCTTTTGTTATTTGAGACTTTAAGATTACAAAGAACAGAAATATCTGAAAGCCGATACGTTTTTAAATTACAGCAGTTTGATAATATGTTTTTTAACCTACTCACACTATATAATTCTATAATTTCTTCAATGCAAGGTAAATCCTTTTTTACACAAAAGCAACAATCTATATACCAGAATTTCAATCAAGATGGGGGGCGTAAAATTGCTAAAAATGCTTATCTAAGTTTTTATGCAGAAAATGAGCCAAATATTGCTCAATATTTTAGAGTCTTATATCAAATTTTTAGTTTGATTTCACATAGTAAACTTAATGAAGAAGATAAGGTTAGATATGCAAAAATAGCACGAGCACAGTTATCTAAAGATGAAATATTTTTTCTATATTATAATGCTAATACTATATATGGTAATAAATTCCGTAGATATATTAATGAATTTAATATCACTAAACATTTATCTATCCTTGATAAACTTGAATTTAAAAAATACTGCGTTTCACTTACTAATATAGAAAATCATTTATTACATGTCGCTTTTTTTGAAATAAGAAAAGGCATAAAAGAATGTATTAAGCAAAATAAAGAATGGTATAAAACATTTTTGCAAGGAGCTATTGCAATAAAATGTAATAAAATTGATTCCTTTAACATAAAATTTATTGTCATAAGAACATTGAAAGAAATACCTGATGATGTTCAACAAGGATTAGGCTTTAATGAATTTACACCGGAACAGTTATCTTCTTTATTTTATGATTTTTTAGTCGATGTTTTTTTATATTCAAATTTTTTCCTTTTGAATGATAAAAATACAATCATTACATCAAGAATGACGCGAGAAGCTACAAAAATAACGATTACATACGAAGTAAAGAACGCAAAAACAAATATACGAATTGTATAAATTGGCATTAATAAATTTATCATAGTTATTACACCTCTTTTAATTGTTGCCATTGATTTTTGATGGGAAAGGTACAAAAATGGCTTTGAAACCGATGGTGGACATTATGATTATTTTGCGAAGTACTCAGTCTTCAACCAATAGGCATAAATCGAGTCCTCGAACGAGATTTCACCATCCATAAGAGCCTTGAGGTAGTTCAGTTGCTGTGAGGTTAGCGTTTCGGTGATTATACAAACAACAGACTTATGTGACAGCGGTCGCTATTTTTTAAGATTGCCTTAGCAGTAATATTTTGAACAGAAAAGGAAGTGTTATTTCTTTTTCTGTTCAAATTATTGCTGTCTTTCTATAAACAATATATTGTTTATTATCTGTAAAATATCAGCCTTATGAATAATATAATAGCATTTAATATCTCAACGCCCAATAATGTAGCCAAAGCAGATTTTAAGAGAAATGAATTCAAAAATTATCTCTGTAATACATCATAAAATAAAGTAAAACTGCTATATTTGCATATTATATGATATGTTGAGAAATGACAAAAAGTACAATGGGTACCAAGTTGCCAAGAAAATTGGAGCAGAAGATGCAGATAGTAGGTGAGCAGATCAGGCTGGCCAGACTACGCAGAAATCTCAGTATTGCCCAAGTCGCCGAACGTGCCACCTGTTCACCTCTGACGGTTTCACGCATAGAGAAAGGTGTACCAACGGTGGCAATAGGCATTTATCTTAGGGTGCTTTATGCGCTTCAGTTAGATGATGATATTCTGTTGCTTGCAAAAGAAGATGCAATGGGAAAGGCCTTGCAGGATTTGAATCTTAAGAAACGAGAAAGAGCATCCAAAAAAGAATAAGCGATGAAAAAACTTTATGTATTAGCTGATTTCGATTGGCTGAAAGAACCAAGGCTCGTTGGAGAGTTAAGTTACGAATCACTTCGTGGCTCTGACAGCTATGGATTTTGTTATAGTAATGAGTGGTTAAAGGATTATGGTAGTTTGTTTCTTAGTGATGATTTGAATAACTATCCAGAGCTGCAATATACAGCTCCAGGCAAGGATATTTTCGGATGTTTTTCTGATGCCCTTCCAGACAGGTGGGGGCGTACATTGATAAATCGTCGGGAACAGATTCTAGCAAAGGAAGAGAAACGTCCGGTGCGTCGGCTTTCTTCATTCGACTATCTTATCGGGATTGAGGACTTTTCTCGCATGGGGGCTTTTCGATTCAAGGAATCAATGAATGGAGAGTATATCAATACGTGAGTTCGGGATAAGCTTAAAACAAAGCCAATTGCTTTGTATGTTCAATAGTATACCCCTGCAACGCTTCGGGTTTATTGTCATAAAAACAATATGCCGCCAACGCCA
>NZ_JAMBLM010000020.1:0-22457 GCF_023337095.1 Bacteroides caecicola | reverse complement strand
ATAAAAATATAATATCGATAAATTATGGCGAAAAATAATAGGCAGAATTATATACAGGAAGCTACTGGAATTAGAGTTGTTAGTATGTTTGTGCAGGAATTTTTTGGATGGGGATGGTTGCCTAATACACAAGAAAACGATGATGGGCTTGATGGCTTTATATATGTAAGAGATAGTACGGGAAGAGACCTTGGTATTAAGATACATGTTCAAATTAAGTCAGGTCTTTCCTACTATAAAGGTATTGATAACAAAGATCGGCTGAAATTGCAGCCATATTCTCCCAAAAGTACTCTTGAAAAACATCTTAAAATTTATGCTAAACAAGTTGAACCAACAATTCTTGTGTATGTAACAAGTGAATGGGAAGGTAAAAAAGATCTATATCGACCTTGGGCTTGGTGGGTAAGAATGGATAATTATAAATACGACAATTCGGCCTATGTATACATTGATCGCAAACAAAGGTTTGGGGAACATTCCAAAAAAGATTTATATAATCTTGTTAGCAAGTCATTGAAATGGACAGAATGTAAAACTATTCATGCATCGTCTGATGATAATAAACATTTTAATACAATTGGTAATATTAAAGCTGCAGCTAAAAGTATTTACGATAGTCTTAGAACGAAAGACATATTTTGTCCAGCTTTAAAAAATGCTAAAGTTGTATTCAATCGTATAGGTTGGCATCATATATGTAATGGCAAACGGGGGCTGGGAAGAATAAGAAATTCATTTGGTTTGATGCCAATAGTACCCCAAATCATTGAAAATACGGATAATTGGATATATGCTAGAAAATCTCAATACGCTAATCAAAATCATGTTTTTTATACGCTACGAGCAAATGTTATTATTAAGAATGAAAGCTATAAAGTTCAAGTAATTATAAGGCGGCAAAGTAATTCTGCTGGCATCCATAAATACATTTTCTATAGTGTCCACATAGTCAACAAATAAAAAAGGTAAGAATAAAGACCATGTTTACGACACTTAAGGTGATCGAACCCGCGTTAAACGCATTAAACGAGTTGTCCTTACTCCTACCTAAATACAAAGGTACAAAAACATAGAATTTATATATGAAAAAATTGACTTTCTACTATTATAATTTTATTTTTTTTGCATTTTAATTAATTGAGATTATTATGAATCAATGCAAATAAATATCTATGTTATTGTTAGTTAGTATAATACTTTCTTATTATATTATAATTTTTTACAAATCCTCATCACAACTACCACCATCATGATTCCAAAAATCGTTATAAATCCGCAGCAAGCAATTGTCTTCCAAACCAATCCAGAATGCAAAAATTCTACATTCGCCACTATCATACAGACCAAGAAAGAGGATAGGGCTATTAGAATGACAATCAAAATATAAAATGCCTTATATGATAGATAAATGCGGTTATCCATTTGAACAATCCTCTGCTCTGCCTCTGTGCACTTGATCTCAATTTGGTCAATGAACTGGCCAAGAACGGTATTGCCAAATTTTACAGCCTGTTCTTGCGTATCCTGGGTAATAGACAACTTGTATTTTCCTAGTAAATCTACCAATGCGGTAAGATCCGTCCTCAATCCATACACATTGTCATTCAACTCGGCAAGTTCTTTTACGTTTATACCAAGCAGACGTTTTTCTTCTTCAAGATATTCATTTTGAGGAGTACTTTTGGTAACCTGCACTTCCTTCATTTCAGCGGTAAAATCAAATTTCTTTTTCATAAGCTCATCGTTTTAATCCAGTTTTCGGTTTCTTTCCTAAAGTACGAATGGCAGCACGGGCACATCTTTTTGCCCATAAGAGATCATCCTCGTCCTTATCTCTCCATGGTAATTCGCTTTGTGAACCACCGCCACCTCCGGTTGGTGCATTGGGGACTTCCAGCAATCCGACAAATATTACTACTGCCATATCGGTTAACTCCTGTGAATTGGAGACGAAACGATAATCAAATTCATCGTTAAAATGGTTGAGTACCTTTTCTGGAATGTAGAACCGATGTTCCTGACCTTCGTGACTCAATGTATAGGGAACCGTATTCGGATTGTAGATCTTATATTTGGTATAGTCAGCGGATGCCGATGGCTTCTGAATCTGTCTCGAATCAGTATCTTTAGGTTTGTTATTCGCTGCAATACCTGACCTATAATGAAGTTTCTCCCATGTGGCAGGAAGTTTTGAAACCATCAAGTTTCTACCAATACCCAGATCGGAAGCTTTGTATTTCGTCCTTCCTTTCATGATTGCATATCCGTGAAGAATACCATCATCGTCCTTTCGCTCATGTATGGTGTATCCTTTCTTTGTCAATGCTGCTTTGTATTCATCCCATGACCATGATGACATGGATTTAAGGACATTCATACAATCCCGTGTAACCAATGGCATGTTGACATTTCTTACCTGTTTTGCTGTTGTCCATCCACGTTTCTTTGCCACTCTTTCTGCTGCCCACTGGGCACGAAAGTGTATATTGTGGTCGTTGTTAATCTTTCCGTCTTCATCCATCCTGCAAACAGCAGCATGAAGATGAGGAACTCCGCTATTGGATTCCATATGGAGCCAGACTGTGTATTTGCTGTTGGCCAGATTGGTCGGACTGTTTAGTACTTTCCCGTCCTTGTCTTTGAACGCTTGTTTGTCAAACTCTTTAGCGAAATCCTGCCAAAGTTTTTGCCAGTCTTCAATGGTAAAGCCCTTGGTATGTTCGGGTGACGGACTAAGTTCAATTCTGATGACTGAGTTCTTCACCGGACGGAAGCGGGAAAGAGTGAGTTGCATGGAATTCCAGACACCCATTGCATCTGGTTCCGATGGCATCATATTGTCCAATACCCGATAGATTTTTTCCGGATGTTTTTTATTATGTGATTCGCCGGTTATATAACGGATGTCGTTTATGCCATGCGATATTGCTTTAGCCTTTGCGATCATGATTCTTCAGTTTTATTATTGGTTGGAATACTGTTTGGCTCTTTTACGGAATTTAGGAACTGGCAGACATTTTCTGCCACATTGCCAAGCTCCTTCAGCCAGTTCACCATAAATGGAATCTGGTTGAACATCGTGTGCCGTTGGCTTGCACTCATTCCATGAAGGGCTGATGTGTATTTTACCAGGTCAGCACGGCAGTTGTCCAGATTCTGCAGCAGTGCAGCTTCTTCTTTGGAGAGTCTTGCCTTTGGCTTATAATTATATGCCCGCGCAAGCAGATAATCGCTTACGGTCATTCCGCATTGTTCGGCCAGTGATTTGATATGTTCTTTCTGTCGGGGGCTGACTTTGGCCCCGATAAATACGGTTCTCCTGTTGTCCGGAGTCTCGTTCTGTTCTGTTTGTTTTATTATTTCTTTTTCCATGAAAATCTAATATTATAACGGGTTAAGGTGCGAGCCTGCGAGTACCGCACCGGCGAAGTGGCTAAGCCGGCGAGAGCGCCAATGTACAACCATAACGGAGTGGAGGTTATACCTTGGCATATCTCGCAACAGATACCTGTTGAAACTGCACGGCAAGCCGTGTCGTATATACAAATGAAATAGGCATTTCTACTACTACCATAAACGATATAAGTATTCTGGTTATCCAATAAAAGGGGAGAGGATGAATATTCCCTATAACGTCTTTATGACTTTGCTTTATTCTAATATGTACACTCTGCCAATAAAGTAAAGCCGGATTCAATAATGGCTGTCTGGGTTAATTTTATATTCCTTTCCCTCTTTTATGACCATCCTTTTGTTACTGAGGAAGGTGGCAACTTTAACTGCTTTGTTATGTCCCAGCTTAATGTCCTGCAGGGCATATCCTTCCTTCAGCCGTTCCAGATAATTGTCATAACTAGTAATACAGACGTTTGTAAAAGCTGCGTCCAGAGCTGCCCGATGCACGCCCTCGGAAATTTCCTTGTACGGATCAAACGGTTCTTTTGCAGGTCTTCCGATTTTCTTTTCCTGGGGCTGATAGGAATCCAGCAGTTCAGGTAAGACTTCATCGTTTATACGGAAAGCAAACGGTTCAAATTCCCGGTCACGGATATGAATGGCTTCTACTACACTTACTGTCCTGTCCATTTTGTCCACTTCTACTTGCATGACTGTTTCAGCTTTGTTGTTCAGTTCCGTGCCGATGTGACCACGGGCATTCTCGTCATTCTTGTTCTGATGGAGAATGGTATGAATGTGAATCTGGCGGTCATCCGTCCATTGCATGAATCTGGAAATAATATCGGTCGCTTCACTGGGGGAATTGATGTCATAAAGAAAGTCTCGGATGCCATCTATAATCACCAGTCCGAGATCGGGGATTGTGCCGATAGCTTGTTCGACTATAGCCAGACGTATCGGAGGGGCGTATTTGCGCAAAGCCAGCATAATCAGATTGTCTGGATTCTTGTCCTCCGGGAGTCCGGCAAGGCGCAGGATTCTTTTCAATACCTTCTGGCAATGATGGCGTCCCTGTTCTGTATCAATGTACAGAACAGTTCGCTTATCTTCTGGAAATGATGAACGGTATTTCAGCACTGTTCCGTTTTTCAATGCCGATGCTGCAATGGCTGTAACGTTAAAAGTTTTCTTACTTTTGGCCTTGCCTATAGAGGCACTGAAGTTCCCCAGTGTACCGATTGCGGCATCATCTACCATCAATACAACCGGTGACTGTTCATAAGCTCCGTTTGCACTTACAGCAGATTCCTCCATATAAGCGGTCAATTCCTCGTCAGTAGGAATTCTAATGTCTGTCTTGTCCATAGGCCTTACACGTTTTTAGGGTTAGCCTTACGACGGGTGGCAGCAAGCATCTGTGTCTGTTCTTCTTCAAAAGTCAGTGGAACCTGTACCTTTCTTCCGGTCTCAAGCCATTTGTCCAGTTCATCACGATAGACAAAAAGATGTTTGCCTTGTTTGATTACAGGAATACCCCCATGCTTGACCTTATAATAAAATGAGGATTTGGATATGCCAAGGTAGGTACATACTTCATCCACCGTCATAGGAACGTGATGGTTCTCTTTGACCTTGTTTTGGACTGCCAGACTGTTTTTCAATACAGTTTCCAGACTTTCAATTCTCTTACATAATTCACCTACAACTGTAGGTAAATCGTTAAAGGTTAAATTTTTAAAATGCATAATGTCTTTATTTGTTGTGTTTAAATACGCCACAAACTAAATCAATGACATTATGCAGAAAAATAGGAGACGAGAATCATTTTCCGGTCTGTATTAATTCATTATTTTCTCACACTGCGCTTTGTTTATAAGAGTATAATCAAATTTAAAATCATCATATTTTGGACTGTCAATAGGAATCTGACTGTGTATGGTATCTTTGAGATTCTTGACAAGGTATCCCAAGGTTGCATTTTTTAATTCATTAGGGAATATAGTTTTTATGAAATTGGCTCTTTCTGATAATGATATACCTAACCGTTCGCCTATATTCCAGACAAAATGTCTTAATGAAGGTGATGTAAGAGGAGTTTCCATTTTTGAACGGATGGGTTTATACAAATCTGATTGCCCACTTGCCAAATGGTCTATATTTTCATGTAGTATAAGCAGATTCTCTTTGGTGAGAAATTTTGCGGTAGAATAGGTGACATATTCATGAATAGCTTTTATAATCATTATTTTTTCTCCAGTTCTTCCTTCTGAATTTCTTCCATACGGCTTTCGAATCCCTGTAGATATGAAAAAGCTTCGGGTTTAACTTCTGAGGTAGGTTGTTGCTCTAAAACTTTTACTTCTTTCGAATCATCATGTTTCTCTGATATTGTAATGGATGTAACGATTTCAGAGCTGGCAGCTTTGTTTTTTGTAGTATCAGTATTTTTTGTCTTTTCCGGTAATTCAATCATTGAAATAACTTCTGTTGCATTGCTAACTTCAATCATTTTTATATCTGAAACTTCTACAGTTGGTTCACTGCATTCTTCAATTATCATATCTGGTTTGGGAATAACTTTGTCAGGTATAGAATTTCTTTGATTATCAGAAAAGATCTGTGGACATTCATCCGTAAGGAATATATAGAATACACGTTGTAATCCTCCACACGTTGTGATTATTACAACAGTTCCTAATATTATAGGTGTTGTATATCTGGTCAGATCTATCTGGTGATTAATGTACAGATATGTTGCAATTACTGAAAAAAGGATACAACTTACTGCAAGTATGAAACTTGTCTTTCGTGCCGATAATTTAATATTGTTTGTCATGTTCCGTAATTATATGTATTAGTTTTTGTGGCAAATATATTTTCTATTTCCAAATAGTTGTAATTAGTGACAGATAATCGTTGAGATTTTAAGAAAAATAAGCCTAAAGTACGAAAATCATACTCTAAATCATACTATAATCATACTTTAGGCCTATTATTTATATAGAATACAGACTGCTATCCTTTCCTTTTTAGGGTAATCTTGTTGCTCGCTTCACGCTTGTTGCTGTCCACTACTTTCATGTATCTTTGGGTCGTGGTTATGCTCTTGTGAGCCATCATACTTTGTATGGTACGGATGTCGGTCCCTGCAGCTCCTTGCAGGGTTGCGAATGTTCTACGATACGAATGGAATGTTATATTCTTGGTGATTCCGGCAGAACGAATCCATTCCTTCATGGGAACCTGGGTCCAGCACCTTTTCAGACCTTTGAATACCAAACCTTTCTTCTCAGGTGAGTATTCTATTAGCTTCAGAGCTTCATCACTAATGGGGATGATGTCTTCCGTCTTTGTCTTCTGCGTGATGGTGTGTACACATTTTCCTCCTGCTGCAAAATCAACGATTTCCTCCCAGCAGAGAGTAAGTATGTCACTGAGTCTCAAACTGGTCAGGCACGAAAAGAGGGAAGCAGTTTTTAGAACTGGTATCTTGCATGGCGTTTCGGCCAGACAGTACAATTCCTCAACACTCAGATAGTCCTTTACCACATCTTCCGGTTCAATCTTTTCCAGAAAATCATTTATGTTTGCCTTGATCAGCCGATTGCGATAGAGAATTTTCAGGAATCCTCTGAATGTGGACCAGTAGCCGGACGCAGAGTTTCGTGTAATATATCCATCCCGTTTTAGCTGTCTGGCATTGAGCAGATATTCACGAAACTTGTTGCACAGCTCCACATCAATTTCTTCGAAAGTACATTTGCCATGTACGAAGTTATAGAAGTGCTGATAAACGAATTCCCATTTCTGGTCGTGCTTGGGAAGTTGCTTACGGTAGTATTCCAGAAAGTCTGCCTTATATTTTCTTTTGTCAAAGAAATCATATCGTTCGTTTACGATAGCTTCAAAGCGCCGGCATCGGATGGCTTCTGCTTTCTCTGACATGGTTGCATTGAAGTCACGTTCCCGCTGATTCTTCGGATTTGCATAGATATAAATGTTCAAACCTTCGTGACGGATAGTCTTCATCGTTTCCTGGTCACGGTAGCCCGGATAATAGTCCAGATAGAAGGAAAGCATACCATTTTTTAACGGGCGGGTTCTCAAAGTTACAGTTTTACATTCTGACATAGTTACAAATGTTATTAGTTGACTTAATTTTTGCGGTGAAGATGCACAATGACTTTATGCAGACCGCATTCAGTATAAAATCATTTTCCAGTCTGTATATCTGTCTGTACAGATTCATTATCTGGCGCCCATAATGTGGTCAAATTCCACTTTCAGGAATCTCACAAAGCGCCCTTTTTTCTCCCGTTTTATTTCGTGGAATTGCAGAATGCCGTAAACTGAATCCCGTGTGAGACTATACTTCTTCATGGCTTCCTGCACGGTATAATATTCTGAAGAATCATCTTCGGTTGTCTTCTTGGACAGATCGAAATGAAGTTTTGAGTAGAATATCTGGCCGTGCTCTTTCTTTGAAGGGATGTTGTTGCGGTAAACATGTGAACGGATGGCTACACGTGTCATCCCATAGTTTTTCTCGGTTTCCTCCGGAGTGTACCATTCGGTCAAGGCGTCATCCGTCTTATATTTGGCAAATGCCGCATCTATGTGCTTTTTACTGTAATAATTGAACTGGCGGATTCTGACTTTGGGAATATTGTTTTGCCGGGTATAGGTCCACACCCATTTGGCGTTGACTTTGTACTTTTCCGCAATCTGTTCAGCGGTATAATACTCGGTAACGTCAAATTCATCTTTTGGTCTGAGAACTTCATAAGGTTTTGTTTTCAGCATAAGTTCGATGTCGGTTCTTCTGATGAGCGACATTCTTGAACTGAGCCTTGATGCACGAAGTTTGTCCTCTTTTACCAATTTATAGACATACTGGCGAGAAACTCCCATTAGTCTGGCTGCTTGAGAAAAGGTAAAGTATTCCTGGCTCTCCAGTTTGTTCTTTACCTCCAGCATTTCCTGAAATTCGCGCATTTCCATTCTACGTTCCTTCATACGGTGTTTGTAACCTCTTTTGGAACATTGTGGACTACAATAATTAGTAGTGGTCTTTTTTGCCATGAAAGGCTTGCCGCACCACTGGCAGATTCTTTTTACTTCCATTTTTGTTATTCTCCATATTTTAGTGAAACATGAGCTTTTTACAGCTCGGATAATTTCCCTTTTTGTCTACTCACGTAAACCATTGTCAACACACGTCAACAAATGCGTCAGTGTGACATCGGGCAAAAGCCCTTAATTGTTCCGCGGTAGAAATACGGTAGAAAAATATGGTGAACAACAGTATACAACTGTTTATAGCTGAATTTTTGGCAAATAAAAAAGCCGCTGAAAATCAGCGACTTCATTATAGTTGGTTCTAATTCGTTGCAGTTGATTACAATATCCTACTTGCCGATGCAGAATATTTATTTACCCACGCAAACAATGTTGCCTTGTTGTAAGTTATTGAATATCAGTATTTAATTTTATATTGTTATATCATTGAGGGACAAACTGGGGACAAAATTTTGCATACCAAAAGAAAGAAAACTAATAAGACCCTTTGAAAAACGAAGTGTTGAAATTCAAGGGATGTTTTTTGTCCCTCGTGTTTCTTCCGTTTGTCCCTAACTTGTCCCTCGTGTCAGAGGTTAGGTTTGATATAGTTTCTGAAACGCCCGATTCCATGAGAACAGTAAGTTTAGTTTGGTTTTTGTATATATAATCAAGTTCTAAACTAAACTGCTTTTGGGGCGTATCTCTCATTGAGGAGCGTTGTGCCTTTTTTCTTTTGGCCAGCAAAAAGAAAAATAACAGTTGTAATCCATATAGATGGTCTTTCAATTATAATTCCTTTTGGCTTTTTCTTTATCATCGTCTTTCGGGTTGGCTGAATAAGAATTGTGTCGCGAAGGTATATGTCCTGTCTTTCTTCTTCGCAAGGTCAAGCCTGCCGGTTCCAGTCAAAATCTCCACACTCGGTTTTCAACTGAGGTAGTATTTTGTCTATGAAACCTTGCAAGAAGAGCCATGACACCTTTCAATGCGACATAATTTTAATCAAACCCGAAAGTAGCTGATGCTAACAAAGGGAAAAGTAAAAACTTAAATAAAAACGATTATGGCAAATTATGCGACTAACATCTTCTACGCAAGTACGGAGAACGAGAAAGACCTTGATATGGTGGAGAAATTTTTGGATGACACCTTTGGCGACTGTTACTTAGACAGAGGTGAAGATTACATTGAGGGGGAGTTTTCCTCGAAGTGGGACTATCCTGAAAAGGAGATAAACGAGATGATTTCTCTTTTGGAGGACAAAGACAAAATCTACATCCGAGTGCTGACACACGAACTCTGCAACGAGTATGTAAATTTCCAAGTATTCTCAGACGGAGAATGGTCATACAGATAACCCTAAAAATCAATCGGACTATGTTTTACGAGGAAGAACAAGCAACAGACATTATCGGGTGTCCCTGCACTTTGCTGAACCCCTATGATGGATATACGGATGGCGAAGTGGTTGGCGATTATGGCTATGAGATAGTGGTAAGGCTCAACAACGGCAAAGAGGTAGTGGAATACCGGGACGAAGTGCTAATCTATGACTAATGGAGGATTGACATATGATGACACCGATAGCGACACGGTTTGTGGATTGGGATATTCCCGAACTTTCAACTCTGCAAGACAGCAAGGTATATCAGTTGAGAAAACAACTCAACGAGGGCGTTCCTATGTGCCGGCAGCAAAAGAATTGGCTGACAAACAGTGTGAACAGCAATGCTTATTTCAAAAGGTCTGTTCCGCTAATGGGCTACCGTTTTGACTTCTCGGATGTATTGAAACGTTTTTTTGTCAAGCAATATGGGCATATTGCCGAATACTATGCGGTTGATAAGACCGCATTGAGAGCATTCCTTTGTGGAAGAATTGATGAAATAATTGAGATAACCGATTAACCCCAAATATTATGTTGTACGATTATAGACAAGAAAGCAAAACGCCTATGCTTCTGACTTTGGCTAATGGCAATACCATTGAAGGTGAATTTATAGACTTGCGGATAGAGACCGACACGTTACCCAAAGGTAAACTTTGGTATCACATCAGACACACGGACGATGATTGGACGGAACCTGCCTCGTTGAAGAACGGTTGCGTGGTGGTCAATTTCTGTGGCACCTTCATTTGCGACCCCATCAACGATTTCCCCTGTGGACAAGAACTGGAGATAACCGACTGGTCATATCTGGAATGATGACAGGCTTCAGGCGAATGGCAGCACGGAGGATTTTTCTCTATGTTGCCATTTTTTGCTATTGACCGATATGCCATACATGGCAATCGACTTTTGTAATTCAGGCTTGCAGAAGCAAGCCTGACCACCATTTGTAAATATGCCTTGTTCTGTATAGTCGGCAATACTCCTTTTATAGATATGATACTCCATACTTCGCCAATGGCGACCAAGGCGGCTTTGTTCGGTGAAAGCAGGACTTCTGCTTTATTTTCTTTTCTGAGGCATCCCTGTCTTGTCGGCTGTTAAAGTTGGAAGCGACTATTCTGATGCGGTTTTCGGCTGTTCGTCAAGTCGGTCTGTTCTTCGGGGCGGCATACTCCACGGCAGAATGCTCTTGGCAGGCTTGCGGCATAAGTGCAAGGCATTGTTTGGCATCCACGTTTGGCGGTCATACCCGTTCCTCCCAATCATACTTCTTCTTTTGGGCTATAGCCGAAGCACTCTTTCAAACTTGCGTTCACGGACGGATGCAGTCTTGTTTACGAACCTTGCTCGTTTGTTTTTATCAATCCGTTTCACGCAATCGCTTTGGGTCGTGTTATCATACATTTTTCCGTTGCAAAGTTAGTATGCAGCCGGGTACGGCTAAAAGCCTTGGTCAATGGCGTAGCCTCACAAATCTTCCTTTATCGAACCTGTGGTTTTGACGGCTTGCGCTGACAAAAATAAAGAGTATTTGCTTGCTATCCTTGCTGCAACCCTATACTGCACTCACTTATGTTGGCAGCGTAAAAATAATTTTAATAACAACTTAAAGCATTGTAATATGAAACAGATTGAGAACAATTTCGCAGTTTCAGGATTCGTTGGTAAAGACGCAGAAATCCGTCAGTTCGCAAACGCAAGTGTGGCACGCTTCTCATTGGCAGTAAGCCGTCAGGAGAAGAATGGGGAGGAAGCAAAGCGCGTGTCCGCCTTCATCAACGTGGAAGCCTGGCGAAACAACGCCAACACCGAATCGCTCACCCAAATCACCAAGGGCGTTCTGCTGACCGTGGAGGGGTACTTCAAACCCGAAGAATGGACCGACAAAGACGGCGTAAAACACAATCGCATTGTCATGGTCGCCAACAAGTTCTACCCGACTCCCGACAAGACGGAGGCTCCGGCAGAACCGGAAAAGAAAACTCAAAAAGGCAAGAAGTAATTCCTGCCTCGCCCTAATAAACAAAGCGGCTTCGGTCGCTTTTGTTTTTGCTCGTATGATAACCCTATTATAGCCAAAGGTTCGCTATTATAATTTATCACCCATCCCGTAAACGGCTTCTTCTAATCTTCCTAAAGAGACTTGTTATGTTTTGCAATGTTGCACGTTGCTCCACTCTCACAAGACTCTTTTACGGAACCGCCGATGCAAAAAGATTTACCAACCGCTCCAAGACTCCGTTTTATCCTGGTTGCCAAAACCTTTTGCCTCAAATCGGGCTTGCAGAAGAAACTCGCTTACTGCCCGCCCTTGATGATTTTTTCCGTTATATTTTCAGGATAGGTTTTATCTATTAAGGTGTAGTCTAACCCATGTTTGCGGCATTGCTCCCAATATTTGTTGTTCTCACGTATCAGTTCTTCTTTGGTGGCATGGTGTCAGGCAAACGCTTTTCTATGATATTCTCATATTTCTGAATATCCGTGTAATGGAGGTCGATATATTCTTTTGACATAACCAGGCACTGATAGTCGATCTCGCTCAGATATTGAGACGAGAAATCCTTTGACCAGTCAAAAGGAATATACCCGCCTTCCACTATCAGATTCTGATTGTTCTCAATGACGGTTTTTATGATTTCCCGGACGATTGGCCAAAGGATTTTCTGAAGCTCATTGTCGTCTTCCGGAGTTAATGTAGTGTTTCCGCTTCTTATCAACCCCATTTTCAAATGGTCAATGGAGAGATAGGGAAACTTATACTTTTCAAGGAGCTGTTGAGCCAGTCTTGTCTTGCCTGTATGGGTTGCCCCCATGATGAGAATAATCATATTCGCTTTGTGATTTGATGTATAATTCAATATGAGGGAGAATTAAAACTTTAACCCACGACCGTCGCAGTGCAGATATGGCAGTCAGACAGAGATCGCTTCTCGATACTCATCAGCCCTATCTGTCTCTTCGATAGTCGCTTTTACTCCATCCTACGAGAAGTGCCCTTACTATTTTGATGAACACCCATAATGCCAATAATGTAATTATCGTTTCTCCCATACTGCTGTTATATTTTCGGTTTACCGCTTATAAAGATACGAAAAAACCACGTTAAAAACAAATGTATTTGGCTAAATGTCAATCGAATATGGATATTATTAGTGTTGTCATTATTGTGCAGACAACGTTCTGGCAATATCTATTAAAATGGTCATAGAGATTATTGTTTGCAAAACATCAATTTGAAAAAAGCAATACATTCATTATGCAATTCCTTCGTTAAATTACAGATGTTAATTTTTGCTTGTTTAAGTCTGATTGCACGAATGTCTTTTGCAGTTGGCTCCTTTCCTTCATTTACAACAAATGCACCTTGGTTTTTTCTATTAGTAGGCCAATCTACAAAAGCTTTATGATTTTCGCGGGCTACATATTGTTCAAACTCATATTGCATATACTTTAACCCAGTTATTTGGATATTACCATGCAGCGAAGTCCAATGACCATTAAATGTTGCTGGTTGTGTGACTCGCCATAATTGTTCTGTCACGAACCATTGTATATAAATTGAATTGATCCAAGGCTCATGTGTGAAATTATTACACCAGTTATTTAACATTTCAAGAGTCTTTATTGGCACGGGTACAATTATTGACCATAAATTATTTGTTCCGGCAGCTTTACATGTATTTTTGTCTTTGGTTTTATATTGATTGATAAATTTCCAACCTATCTGTGTAAATTGTTTTAATGTGTCTCCATTCTGATTCTTTATTCTGTAATATCCTATTGCATTACGCCACATAATTTCCAATGCTTGACGTATAAGAATGGCAGCATGAGGACGTAAATCTCTAAAAGGTAAATCTTTTATGTCAGGATGCTGTTCAAGCCAAAAAACAGAGTTAATCATTGTTCTCCTATCAAAAAGATTAATATTTGGATTTCTCCCAATATTAGCAGCCCTTATTAGGGGTTTTATGGGTTCTGTACCTCCACAAGCTTTAAATTTCCCTAATTGTTGGTTGTAGTTTTTTAACGCAATAATATACTCATAAGCAGATAGGACATGCTGAGCATCTGTCATTACATCCAAAAATAATGTTTGATACCTTTCTGCGTATTGCGGCTTAATATTAGCCTTTAATTTCTCTGCAAATTTGCCAAGTGTGTATAAATGTATTTTTAAAGGTTCAATTGCTTTGCTGTAATTATCAAAGTTGAATTCTTTGAGACTTAAAAGAACAATTGCTATATCATCATCTGAATACACTTTGCCATTCATTTCGTGATTTCTAAACGAAATAATAGAATCGAGCATGTGTACAAATTCGTTATACGCATTTGTATAATTCTTGCTTTCCATTTCTTTTGAAATGGTATTACATAGATTAAAGATTGTATTTATCATAGATTAATATAGCTGTGATTACTTGGGGTTAATTATCAATCTTACAAATAGGGCGTTGTCTTTGTGAGGATTCCTTATAAATTAATTTTATTAGTCTTTCTGTTTGCGTTTGCCCAGTGGTCCGCTGAATTTCCCACGATTGAGCGAAACACCGTATTTGTTGAGAATACGGAACACGGAACTGCGGCTGTTGAATCCGCTTACTTTCCAGATGTCATCAATGGAATGACCGTTGTTGTACATCGCCACGATGGTCCTTTCCCGTTCTGCCTTGCTGATGTTCTTCTCTTTGGTCGGCTGGTTAATATTCTGTTTCAGGTGGATGATGTGGGCTGAAGCCTTGCGCAGCGCGGCGCACTCTTCCGGCAGAGAGCCGAACATCTCCAACACATCCGAAGCCTTGGTTTCCGAGAACAAGTCCCCACGACTGTCAATCTTGTCGTGTATGGAGATAATCCGAACCACTTTCACACGGCAAAACTCGATGAAAGCCGCCAGCTCACGGGAACCACGCAGGGCATTGCTGAATTTTGAGACAACCAGTTCGTCCCCACGCTCCAGACTAGCCATAAGCTGTTTCCATTGCGGGCGCAGTTTCTCGTGTCCGTTCTCTTCCTCCACCACTTGTATACAACCGTATTGTTCCATCCATTCCTTGTCAGCGTTGAAGCTGTCATAACAGGCCGCCTTGAATATGTAACCTACTTTTGCCATATCAGTGTTCAATGCTAAATGATACCAACTGCAAATGTACAAAGTTTAATCTGAATAAAATCATACTTACAGAAATAATTTATGATAATTATACTTTGTGTTTGCATTTGTTTTTCTCTTCTTTATTCAGCCGATTATACTTGAAAGTATGAAAAAGAAAGTATATTAAAGTTTGATTTGCAAGTATAATTATATGAAGTTTTATACTTACATTTGCCGCCATAATTCAATAATAACCGTATGTATAAAGGCTTATCCGAAATGAAACCAGAAAGAAGAATGAAGAGTGCAGGCTGCCTGTCATACTCAAAAAGGCAAATCGTGCCTTCCAAATGTATTGCCGTGTGTTTTGCCACTTTCGCGTTAGTGTCATGCGAGAAAAACAACGGTCACAGTATGTTTCAGACAAGTGAAAGTGCTGTCAATTCTTATAGAGCGTATTTGTCCGAAATGCGCAGCGTGGAATCCCTTTCGACTGAGCATTTGATAGAGGCTGTCAACGATTGGCAGACGCTTCGGGATTCGGTTTTTGCCTGTGTCGCAAAAGACACGGCAAACCGTATTCACTCCAATCATGAAAACACCATACATTCGTTGCATGACTCCTTGCAGGCAGAGTTTATCCGTTTGGCCCATTCAACCCCAAAAACATTCAAGGATGTATTGCTCATCAGGGAACGGACTTCCCCTTACAGGCAAGATGCGGAACTGGCAAAAACTGTAGAGGCGGCAAAACCATTCTTTGATTCTTTGGATTCCATACAGCCTTATCAAAGGACAGCCAAGAATATAGTATCCGCTTATGAAACTTTTCTCGCCAAAACAATGGAATCCGGAATATGCAGCAATGAAGAACTGCTCGCATTTATCAGGGAAGAAGACAGTTTTTTCCGTTCCTTCCTTGCCCATCTGCCGGAACTTGCCGGTGCCGACCTTTCTGCCATCACGCATCGCACGGAGAAATGTTGCCTTTCAGTGTTCCAATCGGCAGAGAGTGGCAGGCTGCCGTACCAAGATGCCCTGATATATTTTACCAAACGCACCAACCGGAGAATTGTCCTCAATGCGTCGGCTTGCATGGATGACATCAACCATGACAGGGTCAGGACAGCTACGCAGGCACGTGCCTATGTCTGGATGTTATTGCAACCCTATATCGCATTGGATGGTTTCGGAATGGCCGTGCTGTCCGACAAGGAGAAGGCGATATTATACGATGTGGCAGAACAAATGCCGTCCATAATGACCGGACTCAACAGGATTACCGGCACGGACAACAGCCAATGGGAATCATTGCCGGACCTGCTTGTAAAGGTCATGCTCACTTCCATCTGAAAAACAGGAACAAATAAAAATACAACGATATGCTACAACTTTTTTACGAAGATTTCCTTTCATTCGTGCCGCTCCAGCTTCCGCAACTGCTGGATGTGACCACTATGGAGCAACCCCGGTTCTATGACGATTATGTCCTGCTGTCTTTCCCCCTTGCGGAACAATACGATCTGGAAGAAGTGATGGACATTTTGGAGGATGACATGGAAATGATAATCCTTTACCACCATATCCCGACAGGAGCCACCGCCTTTGGCAGCAGCACCTGTGCCTATTCCAATCCGACTTTCGGGCAGATGTTCAAGATGAATGCCAGGACAACGGACACCGGCAAGGTTGACCGCATCGATGTGACCATCTATGACTCCTTGGAGTTCATGTGTTCCGACATCTGCCTTGACCTGAAACTCCACGAACAAAGCGGCTACTTCAAATACCGCAGGAACAAGGAAGAATTGCTCGCGGAGTTTATATGAGACGGACGATATACCTGCAAATGCTTTACCTAATAAATATGCACCGAAGTTGGGTCGTCGTGGACGACAGCCGCAGTTATGCGCCGCGTATCATCTTCAAGCGAGGCAGGGTGATTCTATGCGCATTCCGTGTCATCCGTCTCAGGGCTATCTATGACCACAATGGCTATGGGCGTGGCACGAAATGGAGCATATCCGAATACGAACTGGACAAGGCATTGGCATTGTATCGCAAGAGGAATCCCGAAGTCAAGGCCCGCCTGAAGAAAGGCGCGTCCTATCTTGAAGCCAAAGATGCCGAAGCCATCGTGGAGATTGCCACATACGGCTTGGTCAGATTGGAACTGTCCGATTTGCCGTTATTCAAACAATATTGATTATACAATACCAGACATTATGATTTGGATCATCATCGAATTTCTTTTCCCGGCATTGCTCATCGCATTGCCATTGACATTGTACAAGAGTAACCGCCCCCTTATGACGAAGTTCTATTTAAGAATGACCGCAAGCGGGAGCGCACGGAAACTGTACGCGCGTTGTATGCTCATACTTATTCTTTTGTACCACTATGTTTATGCAGGAGGGCATTTCGGCGAATGGGGTATTCTGGCATCTACCACGTTTTGTGCCATTC
Organism: Bacteroides caecicola; assembly: GCF_023337095.1. Lineage (NCBI taxonomy): Bacteria > Pseudomonadati > Bacteroidota > Bacteroidia > Bacteroidales > Bacteroidaceae > Bacteroides > Bacteroides caecicola. The sequence goes on along the minus strand of NZ_JAMBLM010000020.1, from coordinate 5,034 downwards.
TATTCTCGTTCAGACGTGCCGACAGATGGCTGACCAGACTTCACGAGGAACGGAAGATATTCTTTCTGACAGCAGTACTCGTATTGACAACCTGTGCAGTCCCACATCTGCACACCGTGGCAGTCACGCTTGCCTTTCTTCTTTTGGCTGCCATGTTCTATCCCTCCCGGAACGTGCTGTCAAAATGGACGGATGAAGAAAACCGGATAAGGTGGATGAATAATCCGAAGATTGTGTCCGAATACTACTATTGACATCATCACGCAACGCTGCCATGAACAAGTGGATAGTGGCAGTTTGATCACATCCACAGATAGTCAAATTAAAAATCAACAGAAATGACGAAAGACAAGAATAGACAGGCCAATCAAGTATTGGCAGACATGGAGTTCTTCGACTACCTCAAAGAGAAAGTCGGAGACCGGAAGACCAAGACAGGAGCTTACCACGACCTGTTGGAAAAGTGTGCGGCAGGGTTTGTCGCTCCTTTCCTGAAGAATCACGAATATGTGTTGCAGGCAGACCAATGCCACGTGACTATCACTGACCTTGCAGTGGAATGGCACTGGCACAGGGCTAAGGTCAGGACATTCCTCGACAAATTGGAGGATATGGGGCATATACACCGGACACGGTTCGCCAAGAGTGTGGTCATTACAATGGCGTTCAACAAATGCGACATTGGAAATACCACAGCCCCTTATAATGACCAGGCAAGGACACGCCCTTCCGATGAAATGGATGTGGCTTTGTCCAAATGGATAACCGGCAATTTGTCGGATTTGCAGATGGGTGATATTTGTGAACAATATTACGGAGTTCTACTGAAACAGGCTGCCGATGGCTCCCATGCTGATGGTTTTGGCAACGAAACATTTCCAGCGGACAAATCAACAGACGGACTTAACCAGGAACTTGTCGAGCGCATAGCCATGGCCGCATTGAAGCGTACCATACGAAATTCACGCTTCGACAACCCGGCAGCTTTTATAGACTTCTTTAACCGCAAATTGGCCGGAGATTGGTCTTCGCTATTGGAAGCATCAAGGAAGACCGCCCAAATGCTTCTATTTGGCGAAGACGGTATCGCTGATGATGCTTCCGGTGAGGAAGAGACGCTGCTTGCGCTACGCAAACCGTTCAAAGCTCTGTTGGCAGAATATCTGGAGCGTACCCTTCCCATTTTATAGACTCCACAACCCGTGTCGTAAGTCAAAACTATTGTATAACCACGGACAAACCGTGATACCCTACGTTTGCAGGCTTGCCGTTACAATCGTGCAGCAGTGCTTGCACGTTATCCAAACAGAGGGAAGTAGGGGTAACTCAATACCCCACATGACAAAGTCCTGTGGGAGAAGTGCCCGGGCAAGCAGCAAGCTGGGGCGGACGGGTTGTCCATAAAGACGAGAAATATGGCTGAAAAATCATGGCAGGTGATGCACATGAACGTGATGAAAGGGTTCAGTGCCGCACAGAGCAACGAACACCAGCGCAACTGGACTGAACGCGGTTGGGAAAACGCCATAGCAAAAGGAACGTATGACCGCCGGAGGGAATGCTTGAATTTCGAGGTCGTCAAAGGATGCAGGATCCAACCGGTGGACAAGAACTTGTCCATTCCTGAACGCATGGCAGAAAACCTTCTGCAACGTGGCATAAAAGACCCGAATGAGGGTTTGCCCGAACCGAAATTCCGTACTGTCGTAGATTTCATTTTGGGCGGGTCAAAGAACCAGATGCGCCAACTGGCGTTCGGGAACCAGGAGGTAGTGTATGGGGCAGGTGATAATCCGGAAAATGCCACACTCAAAAGGATGCCTGAAATAGAGCTTTGGGCAAAGGATATGTACCGGTTCATGAGTGAACGTTTCGGTGAGGAGAACATCATCGGCTGTTATGTACATCTTGATGAGACTTCGCCGCATATGCACCTAACCTTATTGCCAATCCAAGATAAGAAGTTTGCATTCAAGAAAATGTTTGCAGGAAAGGACAAACTGGAGTTTTCCGCGAGAACAAAGATGTTACATGACGAACTTTCGGAAGTGAACAGGAAATGGAACCTGGAAAGAGGCAGGAATGTCTCCGAGACCGGTGCCAGGCATCGTACCACAGAAGAATACCGTCGGCATCTTTCGGCAGAGTGTACCAATATCGAGGAACAGATTGTCCGGCATCAAAAGGCGTTGTCCGACCTCAAAGTGGAAATAAGCCTGGCGGAACGCAGGGTGAAAGGCTTGACTTCCATGGTGGATAACCTCCGGAAAGCGAAAGCGGAAAAGGAATCCCAACTGTCGGCATTGGAACGCACCCTGCAATCCCATCAGGGAGATGCTGCCGCCATTGTTGCCGAAAAGGAACGGTTGGAGAAAGAACTGGCTTCTATCCGGACCAAACTGGCAGACAAGCAGGACAAGCTACGAACGGCTGACCAGCAACTTGAAACCCTCAAAATGGATATGGATGCCATCGGTGAACGCACGGAAGAGTTGAAAGGCGAAGCCTATAAGTACAGCCGTGAAATCCACTCCAATGTGGATGTGCTTCTCAAAGACGTGATGTTGGAAACTTTGGTGAGAGAACATTCTGCAAGATTGGCTGCCATGGGAGTTTCCGGGCAATCACAATTTGAAGGCTCATTGCTGCAAAGCCTGACGGAGCAGGGAACAGACGTGATGTATTGTGCCACGCTTCTGTTTCTCGGCATGGTCAATGATGCCACCACTTTTGCCAAAACGCACGGAGGCGGTGGAAGTTCCAGTGACCTCAAATGGGGTCGCGATGAGGACGAGGACAACCGTGCATGGGCAAGGCGTTGCATGATGATGGCAAGCAGGATGATGCGCCCGGCTTCCGGCAAGAAACAGAAAAGATAACCGGCAGGAAATGGTTTCCTGCATTGGATATGGATCAAAAAAAATAATTGAAGAAGAATGAGAAAGAAAATAGTATTTGTTCTGGCAGCGGCAGCAATGTGCCGCTCATTGCAAGCGAATGCGGATGTACGGCCTGTTCCACAGGATAGTGTACATTGTGAATCCCATACGGACAAGGAGCTGATGTTTCAACCCATAGACCCGACTTATCACAAGGGGGTGCTGGTGACTTCGCCTTGGAACGGCAACTGGTTTGTCAGCCTGCAAGGTGGTGCGGGTGCTTTTATCGGCAAACCGATTGGATGTGCCGACCTGTTCGACAGGGTTCAGCCATCGTTGTCCGCATCGATCGGCAAATGGTTCACTCCCCAGATTGGGACAAGAATCGGCTATAACGGTTGGCGGTTCAAGGACTGTAACCTTGCCTCCGGCGATTATCATCATTTACATGCGGATTTGATGTATAATGTTCTTGGAGGACAATATGCCAAGAAAGAAAATCCTCGTTGGGGCATTGTCCCATACATCGGTCTTGGGCTTATGTATAATCCCCAAAACGGACAGAAGCCCTTTGCCGTTTCTTATGGCGTACAAGGGCAATACCGCATCTGCAAACGGCTGACTGTCTTGTTGGATATTGGCAATGTTTCCACTTTTCAGGGTTTTGACGGATATGGAAACGCCAACCGCTTCGGTGACAATATGTTTTCCGTTTCTGCCGGATTATCCTTCACGATTGGCAGGGTAGGATGGAAACGAGCAGAGGACGCAACCCCTTATATTCGGCAGAACGAGTGGCTGGTAGAGTATGCTTCTGAGCTGACCGAAAGCAACCGCAGGTATGCCGGGCAACATGACAGGGATGTACGGACATTGAACGAACTGAAGAAAATTCTGGAGATTGAAGGCTTGCTTGAAAAGTACGGCCGGTTGTTTGACAACCGTGAGAATTTAAGCGGTGTTTATCCCAAAAACAATTACAGCGGATTGAACTCACTCCGGGCAAGGTTGAGAAACAGGCATTGGGACGGCAACTCGCCTTTGGCCAATGACAGCCTTGCGAATTGCTCCGGAACTGCCGAACCTGATGCCAGCGATAATGCAAATCTGGAAGATGCCCAATCGGGCAAATCTGCCAATGTCCCGGATTCGACAAACGCGAACGCTGACAGCATTTCCAGTTATAACCACTCAGATTGCCTCGCCATTATAAAATCCGGTAACGGGTGCATCGGTTCTCCGGTCTGTTTCTTTTTTGAAGTCGGCACTGCGGAGTTGACAGACAGATCACAGCTGGTCAATCTTGACGAATTGGCGCGTGTCGCAAAGAAATACGGACTGTCCGTTACCGTTATAGGTGCCGCTGATGCCGCCACTGGAACTGCCGTTATAAACGATGCGTTGAGCATATCAAGAGCCGATTATATCGCCACGGAACTGGTTAAACGCGGACTGGCAGTTGAGCATATCTCTAAGGTAGGAAAAGGTGGAATCTCAGATTATAATCCTACGGAAGCCAACAGGCTTACGAAAGTTATGCTTTTTATTAAACGATAAAATAGTTCAAGATGAAAATATATCATTACAATAACTGGCATATTAGGGCAAATGACGGGCGTTATACGCCAAGATACGCCGTATTACCCATTATAAAATACTTGCCGCAGAAAGCAATCATATGGTGTCCGTTTGATACTGAAAACAGCGAGTTCGTATTGGCCTTGAAAGAATATGGATTTAATGTCATACACTCCCATATTGCATACGGGAAAGATTTTTATACTTATGAACCGGAATGTTGGGATATTATCGTCTCTAATCCGCCTTTCAGCAACAAAAGGCAAGTTTTTGAACGCTGCCTTTCTTTCGATAAACCTTTTGCGTTGATTATGTCAAATCTCGCATTGAATGATTCTTTTCCTTGCAGATTGTTTAAGGACAAGGAGTTGCAACTGCTTATGTTTGACAAACGCATACAGTATAACCTGCTAGAGCGAATACCTTTTGCATCAAGTTATTTCTGTCACAAGTTATTACCAAAACAGATTGTCTTTGAGAATCTTGATATTGTCAAGGGACAAATGAGCAGGATGTACAAGGATATGGAGGATTTCGTGAAATAGCGTTAACCAAGACACTTGAACAAGAAAGTATT
>NZ_JAMBLM010000019.1:0-27124 GCF_023337095.1 Bacteroides caecicola | reverse complement strand
AAGTATTTGTTTTTGAGATTAAACTTATGCTCAACATAGCATAGTGCAACAATACATGGACATAAAAAACACTCGGTGATTTTGCAAAAGTTACCGAGTGTTTGTACTGTTTATATTTTAGTTTGACGTTTTTTAGTTAAGTCTTTTTGTTCATAGTTGAAAACAACTTTTTCATTTTTAACGAGAGCCTGTCCGTGACGGATCGGCTCTCTTGTATTATAAATCGTATTATCCTAACTTTTGTATTTCACTCCAATAGAAGAACGCTTCCGCATTCGTCTTCTTTAATTTGTTCAACTTGGTCGATAATGGAGGTTGTATCGTTACATTTACTAATAAATTTGCTTCGGACGGATTATAATGCTTCACTTCATTTATGCCTTTGCCAATAAGTTTGGCAAGATAGGCTGCCTTTGAAGCGTTTGTGATAGCACTTTCTAAGGTATAGACTTCACTATGAATAAATCCGCGTACCTTTTTTATTCCATCTTGGATCAGTTCAAATTCTTCCTGGCTTTCTTGTCCGCGCATTACTATACATCTGGCCGTATCATAAATATCATCCAAAACTTTTCGAATTGCATCGGGACTTTCACCTCTGTATTGAAGTTCAACCATTGCAAACTTATTGAATGTCTTTGCCGTAATAGACAAGTCGTTAACTATATCAAAAAGTGATGCAATGTCAAACAACTGTTTGCAGATTTCCATAGAACAGTTCTTTTCGCCTTTGAAAAATGGAATCCCTGTCGTGTGAGGGGCAAATGCAGTTAGTTTGTCACCCAGCAAATCCTCTTTACTTGGCAATTTGACCATTATGGGATCTCCATCTGTTTTTAGCAAACGGCTTTGAATAGGAAGTTCCACTACATTTGAATAATGAATCTCCTCGAATAATACATCCAACAGAATCTTGTCCTGATATCCTCCTGCCGGATATGCTACTTGATAAAAGAATTTGGCATGTTGTTTTGGAACATCAGTACGGGAGATACGTTCTATCAATTTTACCTCTCCAAAACCGTATTCTTCGGAATACTTTTCAAGGTAATCTTCAATCCTTGTTCCTGGAGGGCATATTATGTCTATATCAATTGACAGACGTTTTCCTGTATCAAGATGCAACATAAGAGAAGAACCTCCTTTGAATAAAAAAGGACAACCTGATCGAACCAATGCTTCCAGCAATGAGAATGCACGGATCGTTTTTTCAACGAGGGTTATATCTTTTATCTTGTTGTCTTTGGCTACTTGTTCTATCCAAGACAATGTTCTACTATCGGGGTGTATCATATATTGATTGTATTGATAATTTGTTCAACTTTTTGTTTTCGGTTACGGCGTGCCGCATATCTCAACAGCCGTGACTTTTTGATTTCGTAATCAGAGAACGCGTTTGAATATATAGTATATAATTCATTGCCTTGAAGATGTTGTAGTTCTTTGTCGGATATGGCATCGACAAGCATTTTCTCCAGTGTAGGAACAGGACAGCCGTCAATAATATCTATTGGAGCCTCTTTAACAAGAGGGCGGACAATGATTATATCACGATTTGTAATATATCGGGTCACATCTTCTTGGGTCGGATTCAAGAAAATAGGGATTTCAGATTCTATGCCTTGTAATGACATAAAAACAGGTTCCATTGCCTCCCTTTCTACATCTACTAATGTAGTCCTTACCGCAGGTACATGTAACATCATCGAAGCAAATATAGATGGTTGCCATATACAATAGCCTATGAAAGGGAATTTTTCTTTTATATGCCTGTTGAGTGAAAGCATAAATTCGTTTGGCTCATACAAAAAATTATGTTTCAAATCTTCATTTAATTTGTATTTTCCATATGAGACTCTGATAATTCTGTTTTCTGCAAGCATTCTATTCAAAAGCACAACAAGAGATCCTTCTGATATGTTTTGCATACCGGATCGCACCACTTTCAGCAGGTCTTTTCGAGTGAATAACCCATTCTGTTTTCTGGCAATATCTATTATCTGATTTACAGCATTCATTGTTGTTCTTCAATTACATCGCAAAGTTATAACAAATTTGGCAAATATCAATGTATTTTGCCGATATTGTTATATTTCCAATAGAGGAAATTCTGGACAACATAACAAATATGGCAAATATTGGTCATATTTGCCGATTTTGTTATACTTTATCCGATTTTATAACTACCATCCATCTGCCAATTGTACCAATTGTGAAATTCTCCGGCTCACTTGTCGGTTCTATTTTCCTTTGCAAAGTTACAGCGGCGAGAGAACGTCAAGTACCGTTCCACTAATAGGCTTTGTGGAGTTGACAACAACTTTCCACAATTTCCGACAGGTAGAAATTGGGTATTTCATCAATTCCTCTGCCATTTACTTGCCTTATCCCTCTTTTCCCGCAGTCTCTTCGTTGCACGTAAAATTCAGAACCCGACAAGAAAGCCGATAAAGGCTTTAAAATGAGGGAAAAGAAAAAACAAGAGTTAAACGATTAAAAAGGACATATTATGCACAGCAAGATTTTTCAAATTACAGAGGAGAGACCCTTAAAGGACAACATCCTGAATGACTGCACTCTTGAACAGGGAGACGGACACTATTACGATTATTGTTCGGAAATTGATGTGGAAGAACGCAAGTTTCATATTGACAACCTGATAAACAATATCTTACCCAAAGGTATGTTTACCCTTGTTTCAGAGGACACAATCCGATACAACGGAGGAGCGGACAAATGGAAAGAGGAATTTGTGGCAACCCTGCAAGAAAAGGCAAAAGCCGTCACCACAGAGAACTGCACGATGTGGATTGGAGAAGTGTACCAACTTGAAAAATACCTCAAAAATCCGCTTGATACAGGTTATCAATTCTATATGGACGAGTTGTGCGTCAACGGAGCAGCCGAACAATCCTATGAGTTCCTGCGTGTGGCGAGCCAATTAGAGCCGGGAACATTGTTATACATCGGTGGAGTTATTGACTATCATTTCTAAACTTATGAGGACGAGAAGAATGACCAAAGAACAGGGGAAACGCTGTAACATCAGTAGGTTTCCGAACTTTCACTGCACAGGCAGTATCAAAGGAATGAAACGGTTGTTTTATGGACAACAGGCATTGCTGGTAAAGTGTGGAGCGTATATCTACAATGTATCAAGTGAACCCAATATTTATTATCAAGCAAAATAACAATCAGATGAAAGGAACAGAACAATTCAAGCAGACCATAAAGGCATATCTGGACGAAAGAGGCAAGACAGACGAACTTTTTGCCGTGTCGTATGCCAAAGAGAACAAGAATTTGGACGATTGTATAACATTCGTACTCAATCAAGTAATGGCGATATGCAAAGAGGGTGGTTGTGGTATGACCGATGACGAGGTGTATTCGCTCTGCACCCACTATTATGATGAAGACAATATCGAGGTGGGCAAAGCTGTCAACTGCGGTGTGATAGTCAACCACAGGGTGGAACTCACTCCCGAAGAACAAGCCAAAGCAAGGGAAAAGGCACTCAAAGCCTATCAGGACGAGGAACTGCGCAAAATCCAACAGCGCAACAGCAGACCCAAACCCACACCGAAAGCGGTCAGACAAGAACCCGAACAGCCATCACTCTTTGATTTAGGATTATGAGAGCAAAGACGAGATTACAGCATAAGGTAGTAGCCGCCAATAGGCGGTTGCTGCCACTGACAGAGAAACAGCAGTTGTGGGCGTTCCGGCACTGCCTGAGCCACTATGCGTTCCGCACCAAAAGCGGTATGACCACCTGTATGGATTGTGGACATCAATGGAATGAGACCAAAACAAAGAACTGCCATTGCCCCCGTTGCGGTACAAGATTGGAGATATGCGACACCTTACAGCGGAAATATAGAGACAAGTCATATTATTCCATTCTCACGACCCAAGACGGATTGCAGGTTCAGAGAGTGTTCCTTTTGACGGCTGATTACCGCAAGGGGAAGAAAGCGGAGTATTATTCTATGGAAATAGTCCGCTATTGGTTGGATGAAAACGGCAGGACGGAAGTGACAGCGTTAAGGCGCACAATCGGCTATTATCAAGACAGTTTTGTCTTTGACAATTGTCTGGAATTGCGTAACGATAACTATGTTTACAGGCGGATTGCCGATTGCAAGGTCTATCCATATTATTCAGCCACAGATAAGTTAAGGCGCAACGGATTGAAAGGCTCTTTGTCAGATATTGAGCCAATGGAACTGATGAAATCCTTGCTGAAAGACAGCAGAGCCGAAACGATGTTCAAGGCAGGTCGGAAAAGGGACTTGGACTATTTCCTGCAACATCCTATGTATTTCGATTTATATTGGAACACATACAAGATTGTTATGCGTAACCACTACCATATATCAGATATTTCCCTTTGGATAGATTACATTCGCTTGCTTGAAAGATGTGGCAAGGATATTCACAATGCCTATTATGTCTGCCCTTTGGACTTGAAAGCAGAACACGACCGCTACCAAGAACGGGAGAGAATTATCCAAGAGAGGGAAAGACGTGAAGCCCAAAGAAAAAAGGCGTTGGAGAATGAAGAGCGTTTCAGAGAATTGAAAAGCAAATTCTTCGGATTGTCATTCACGGACGGCTTGATTGTGGTCAGCGTATTGGAGAGCGTGGATGATTATTACAAAGAGGGAAACGCACTGCACCATTGCGTAGGACAATGCGAATATTACCTCAAACCCAACTCATTGGTTTTCTCGGCACGGATAGACAACAAACGCATTGAGACCGTAGAATTGTCGCTTGATACTTTCAAAGTCCTGCAATCAAGAGGGCTTTGTAACCGAAACACGGAATATCACGACCGCATCATACAGCTTGTACAGAAAAACGCACGAAAAATCCGTAAGCGGATGACAGCATAATCCGCTTTGTCCTTTTTGCCAGCCACTTGTTATGATTATATTGTAACAGGTGGCTTTAAGTCCGGCTACGGCTGCCCTCTGATTGCCGTAGCGTTTGCAATTTTAATTTTACCACTAAAAGGTAATGCGTAAACCGTTATAAATTAATGCGATATAATATATGTCCACTTGTATGTCCACTCGTACCACTTTTAGAACCACTTAAAGCCCGATACAGTTTTATCCGCCAAACCGCCCATTGTAACCTTTTGGAATATCCTCCTTTGAGCCGACTCCCACGCCACAAGGTCTTGTTTTATCGTGCAAAGGTACTGCGCCGGGAGAATGCCAAGTACCGCTTCGCTAACAATTCAGTGGAATTAACGACAACTTTCCACGAATGTGCCATTAGTGGTATTTCATTAACTCCCTGTTTGTTCACTTGTCTTATTTCCCTGTTTGCGCTGTCTTTAATGCACATAAAACAGATCCCGGTGGCGAAGTCGGAAGGCTTCCAAGCAAAGGGGAAAGAAAAAAGTTTAACATCAAATTTATTAAGAAATGGAGTACAACAATCAACTGTCGGAGAACGACAAACGCTTTGCGGACGAGTTCTCAAACTATGTGAACGGAAAAATGGCTTCACCCCGAAAGGTCGGTAAGGCATTGGCGGATGACCACCGTTATTTGGTCAACGAAAAAGCCAAACTGATGTTCTACTTTATGGAGCAACTGGCGGAAAACTGGCATAAAGGCAAGTATGACCAGCGCAACGAGTGGGCGTGCCGTCTGGCAGCGGAAACCATTGACCATTTGGCAGAAAACAACCTTTATCATTTACCCGAAGAATATTACGAAAACCATAAACAGTAACAGGTATGCAGACACTTCAAATCACCATCCCAAAGTGGAACATAACAGAGTTGAACGGCTACGAGCCGATGACCTCTTTTTGGCAGGATTTCTCTATCGCCGACAAGTTCGGTAACAATGCCATCACTGACACATACAGGCGAGCCAAATCCGAATGGAAAGACAACTACAAGTATTGGACGGAACTCTGCCTTGTCCTTAATCACAAGATATGGCAGTGGCACGAGAGAGATAGGCAGAAAGCCATTCTCTACGATAAGCTATGGAGAGAAGCGGACGAAATGACTTCTGAATGGTCGGACGAAAAGCAGGAGTATTATTTTCAAGTAACTGATTAAACCAACTTGTGGGGAAATGTAAAAAGTTTCCCCACGCAAAACTCTCATAAGATGACTGCCAAAGAACAGACACAGAGAATAAAGGACATTGCCCGGGAAAAAGGCTGGAGCGTGAGCATTGATGATAAGAGCCAATCAAATGTATTATTCGAGTTCCAACGCTTCACCAAATACGGACAGGATTTTCTTTTCAATGCAGATATGCATGGCGGGGATATTGACAACCTCATAGCCGGTATAAAAGAGTATTACGAGGGCTTTGACCCCGATTATGAAGCCTATCTATGGATTGGCAATGATGGGCATGGCAAGAATGGCGCACCTTATCATATCAAGGATATTGTAGCGGATATGGAAGATGCAGAAGAACAGATATACGAATTGCTACAAGCCCTTGAAGTTGAATTTATCTAATGGCTGAGACTATGACCTTATCGGACAAATCATATTACAACAGGTTATGCAGGAATATCCTTGCAGACCGTTTTGACTGGCGGAAATATTGTACCCCAAGGCTTTACTTTGGCAGGGAAATATGCGTGATACCGCTTCATTGTTCTTACGGACAAATCGGTTATTCCATCTATTTTCCATATACCAATGCTCCCACATTGGAATTTGACTGGGAAATGGACAATCTGACCATTGATGATGAAAATTGGAAAGACTACCTTGATACATAGGAGTAAATCCAATCAGCCGTAGAGAGTTATCCTCCCTACGGCTGAACAGGTTGACAGTTTTTAATAATCATCGGTGCATACCACCGCTGTATTCCATTTCTTCCTTTTTATATTGCTCCATCCGGTTTAATTCCGTATAGACAGATTGAAGATTGCACTCAAGGGAAGAATCGTGGTCGTATAGGAAACTGTGTCTGACAGCAAGACCTGCATTGGTAGCCGTTCCGACATCAAGCGTGTCGGTTTCCCTGTTATATCCCGTGTAGAGAATGTCTCCGCACGGCATCTCAAAAACAGGTGTGCGTTGCTTCGTCATTGCCAAAAACTGTTCGGCTACCATGTCTTTGGCTACACCTTTTATATCATCGCTTGCCAACCGGATTCCATATCGATTGATGTGGTCACGGATTTCCTGTTCAGAGTATTTCAGCATCACTTCGTAAGAACCGCTAACACTGTTGTTATAGACCACGGCAAAATCTTTATCTTCCACGAGCAGGTCATCACCCTTGTTCTGAAGTGGAGAGGTAAAGGTGTATTGCTCGTTGATTCCGTTACCGTCATAATACTCCTTGGCAAGCCGGAGCAACCCTTCATAATCTCCCTTGTTCCGGAACTCATCCAATCGTGAGGTGTCATCAGTGGATTGCAGGTAAGCAACGGAAGAATAGAACATTTTTTCTTGTGGGGTGGATTGTCTGGTCTCACTCCGTTGCACGTTATCCTGTTGTACCCTGTTTTTCCGGTCTAATTCCTGCGCTATCTTGTCAATGTTCTGTGTCACCAGCGAACTCGCCTTTTTTACATCCAGAAGCGTGGTCTTGATAAATTGCGGAGATTCTTTCAGTTGCTCCAGCCATGATTTCAGATAGGCGCAACTCTCTTCTTTCAGAGCCTTGCTCATGCCGTAACGCTGTGCCACCAGTGCGCTGCCTAATTCAGCCACCAGTTCCTCACGGGCGTACTCATTTGAACCGAAGGCGGCAGGCTTGATGCGGTCAAGCTGTCCCTCGATGCCAGTACTATGGGTCATCTCATGCCAAAGCGTGCCGTAGTAGGATTCCCCATCCTTGAATTGTGCTTTTTCAGGAACCACAATCTCATTTTTTCTAATGGAGAAGTAGGCTTTGTCCTGGTGCATCGGCTTGATGGGACAGATCCAGCGGTTATCTCGGATCATCACATCCATCGGCTCAAAAGACATTTTATCGCCTTCATCCAATTTTATGGTATCCCTATTCGTCAACTTGTTCCAAAGTTCCGGACGGGCTTCCTGAAGATTGGTTTGTTGAACATTGAATACCCTGAACACCTGCATCTTCGGATAGACATTGTACATCTTCTTCTCTTCATCAGAGAGCATTTTATAGTCATCGTACTTTATCTTCTCTTTGCTCTCTTTATGGATGCAGGTAAATGTGGTAAGCATTACCGGGAATGATTTTTCACCACGGTTTACAGATACCCTCGGCAGTTCCACGCCCTCTTTAGCCTGCTTTTCAGTCGGCTTGTTCAACCGCTGCACGCAGTCAAAGGTGCAGAAACGAGGAATCTTGTAGCCGTTCCTCTCACAATGGAGAAGCAACATCAGGGCATTCATCCCGTTATACTCACGTCCGGACAGGTTCTTCGGCCATCCCAGGCTGCCCTCGGTGATCCACGGCTTCGACCAGTCCTTGCTGATGGTCTCAATACGTTCTATCATCATGTCCGCAAAAAGGTCAAGAGCTTTGTCTTCTGCGGAAGGACCGTCATTGTTATATTTTTTATAACCGGCCATACCTGTCAGTTATTGGAATTATACGCGGGTTTCACATATTCTGACATTTCCGATATTTTGCAGGCAATGTTCAGCTTGTCGTTGTAAACGGACAGTTCCATTCCACCTTTGACCTCAATGCCGGTCTGCGGTTGCAACCATTCCTCACGCTTGCAATCAAAGCCAAAGAACCGTACCCACAGGTATTCGAAGCCGTCATTGACTTTCTCGGTGGAGAAGCCTGAAAACTGCAAGAAATCCTTGCCTTTTTTGTCGGTTTTCTCTTCAATGTGTTTGCCGGTCTTTCCCCTGAAGTGCATTTCGCCTTTAATTGAATCTTCGTTTGAAGCTGAAAGACCGACATCCGATGCCGAAAGATTGAAATAAAGATTGTCTCCACGTTTCTTGAAAGTCAACGTACCTGACACATTTATTCTTTGCCCTATGGCATAATTCTTCAATTCGTTGTCCTCCCCATCTTTGGCGATAGAGATTTCAACCGTTTTGTTGATGCCGCTTTTGGCTGGTATTACACAATTTACGGCAAAAGCCGTAAAAACTTTACCTTCATTGTTAGTGCGCACAGTCGCCACTCGGCTGATTGTACCACCCACTGTTACGTTACATTTTATCATATTGCCTGTAGTTTTATTTTACCAAGACCATTTGACCAGAATATCCTGTTAAATGTGAACTACCTGCTTATATACGGCTTTCTTAGTCGGGCGCACGGATTTTAATCCAGACTATACCCAAGGCAATGATAATCTGCACCCCTACAATCACGAGTGTCGCTACCAAGCCGAACAGCTTGTAGCATACAAAGGTGTGCAGTCCTGCCATGGACAGCCCGATAAACAACAATCCTATTTCCATCATCACGCTTTTCATTATCTTTTGATTTGTTCTTCCCGGCTTTGTTGTTTCGACATTTCTTGCTCGAAGTTTTGCGAAGCCTGTTGAGACAACACCATGGCATTGACCATTCCGGCTACACGCATACGCTTGCTTTCTTCCGATAGTTTCGGATCATTCAAAGTGAGGGATAAGCGGCTCAGCTCGCTGGCACTCAATTCTCGTGAGATTTGTATCGTACCATTGTCTGCCTGCAAGATGGCTTTGTTGTTGTCCCCAACCACAAGAGCGCAGGTTCTCATATGTGGCAATAACGGAGTCAAGTCCACTTTCCGTTCATCGGCCATTTTAGATATGGTGCTTATCTGCTCCTCTTCGCCCTTGCTGTCAATTACCACCGCCAACATCATCAGCGATGAAAAGGCTTTGACTACCATATCCATGATCGGGTCGTTAGTTCCAGATAAGCCTACGCCGCTATCCTCCGAAGAGAGCAGCTTTTTCATCCAGTCTTCAGGATTTTGAATCTTGCCCTCCTGTGTTACGAGGGAAGGACTGGTCTTGTACTTTGCCAACAGGTCATTGCCGTTATGCAAGGCTTGCAGCTTGATATTGCCTTTTTCTGCAATCTCCGCAAGATATACTGCCGGGTCTATATCCCGTTTCTGCCCATCGGACGAAATCTGTGTCACCCCGAAATGCAGATGCTCACCTGTGGTGCGTGTGCCT
Organism: Bacteroides caecicola; assembly: GCF_023337095.1. Classification (NCBI taxonomy): domain Bacteria; kingdom Pseudomonadati; phylum Bacteroidota; class Bacteroidia; order Bacteroidales; family Bacteroidaceae; genus Bacteroides; species Bacteroides caecicola. The sequence continues at coordinate 17,007 of NZ_JAMBLM010000019.1, read as the reverse complement.
GTGTTGCCGGATATTCCGATTTTTTGCCCGGCTTGAACAACATCGCCTGCCTTGACATCGACAGAAGACAGGTGCATATAGGTGTTCTGCACCCTGCTTCCGTCATCCCTTTTGTATTCAATGGTGACGGACTTTCCTCCGGGAGTATTGGCATTGTGGTTGACAGCCACCACCTTGCCATTGTTCTCGGTTGCCAGTATCGCATCCCCTTTACAACGGATGTCAATGCCCTTGTGCATCTGTTGCTTGGTTGGGTCCATCGGGTCGGTACGCATACCAAATGGAGAGGTGACAAACAGAAATTCCTCACGCCCTACAGGAAATGAATATGCTTTCCCATTTGCATTGGCATTCTTTTCTTGACCAATCTCCAGTCCCTGTGCTTTCATTTCTGCCATTACGATTTGGTCGTACTTTTGCAATCCGTTTGTTTCGATGATTTTCTGTAAACTTTGGGCATAATTGCCGCCACTGGCATATCCGGCTTTGGCAAGCCCTTCCGTCCAACCCTTATAATCATCGGGAGCCAGTGCAAAGCATCCGTCATATCGCTTGTTCTCTATCAAGAACTTGGAGTGATGTTCGTATGAATCACCCACGCTGTCATAGCTGCAAAATTTCTCGTCAGGCTTGTCATCGGTGTATAATCCGTACTTGCCACCATTCGCTATCCATCCGGGAGTAGCTTTGATTCCGAAGTGGTTATTCTCGTTCAAGGCAAGACAGCTCTGCCCGTTACTGCTCTCCAATATGCCTTGTGCCAAGGTAACAGAGGCAGGAATGCCATATTTGCGCATCTGCTCCATCGCAAAATCGGCATATTGCTCGGCGTATTGTTGGTTCTTGCTCATATTTCTGTTCGTTTATCGGTGCATACCTCGTGATACTTCTTCCGTTTCATCTGCTTCTTCTTTAGGATGTTCCGGTTTGATTTCTTCTCTCTGACTGATTTCTGTTTCCACTTCATCTCCCTGCTTTTCGGAAGAAGTCTGCTCCTGTGACCGGCTCTTGTCGAGTATATCCGCAAAGAGTGTTGCAGCCAGATGTTGCTTGAAGCTGTTCCTGTCTTCAGCCAGCCACATCCGTTGCCATTGTTGTGGAGTGACACTCCGGGGTTGCGGCTTTTGGTTGTCTATGGTGGGAGCGCAAAGTATCGCACCATTCTTGGTCTTGAACACGGCCACACGTTGGATGCGGTTCAAGTCGATGTGCTCGTCCGTTGTGTGGAACAAGTCCACCTTCAGTTCAGGTCTGCTTTCAGCCAAGGCATAATATTTCTTTGCCAGCTCGCCACGCACTTTGTCGATGTTGTCCAGTGACTGTTTGAGGGTGGTGAAGAAACGGTTCAGGTCATCCTTGTCAGGATAGATGCTATAACCGGACTTGCCTTCCGGCTTGATATACAATGCCCAACGGTTTTTGTCATCCTGCACCATCTGGATTTGCTCGAACCCAAGATCATTTGCCTGTTTTACCGCAGGATTGGCATCAATGGTGGAGATAGTTTCCAACGCCCAGTTTTTTAACCTTGCCACTTCAATCTGCTTTTCGATGAAATAGCGGTCATCTGGGCGATAACCTAAAGCTCCGTCAGGATTATAGAAGCGCACATTCTCTATACCGCTTTTCTGTAAGGCAGATTGTATGCGTTGCTTGTTCATGCCTTTTATCTCGTTGTTCACTTCCAGAGACGCACCGGCAGGCAAGATCACATCGGCGCTTTTCTTCTGTTTGTCTATGACCAGGACAAGGGTCTTGTTATCCTTGTCGGGATGTTTCTTCCTGACTTCGTCAACGCGTACCCCAAAATTCATCAGCAAACAATGGAGCGATACGTTGATGCCGTTTCATAAGCATAGTCTTATTGATAGTCTGCTTGCTTTGAGGCAATGTAATCTGTATAGTCACTATAGTTTTAGCAAGTTCGAGTACCTTGTCCACACTCATATTTATGCCGGATAGTTTCAGCAGACGTTCCAATTCCTTGTAAACTTTCAAGGCCACGAAGCAGATACAGACATGGGCTTCTATCCTGCGCCGTGTGAAGTGAAACATTGGTCTTATCTCAATCTTTGATTTTGATATGCGGAAGGCTCTTTCAACATGCCATAGGTTATGGTAGGCGGCATATACGTCATTGACGGATATATTCGTATTGGTAAGGTATCCTTTGAGACCATCCCATTTCGCATCTTTCTCCAGTTTCTCGTAATTGATGGTCACTTTCACATCTCCCTTCCATTTTCAGAAACTTGTTGTATCCGCGCTTGTTGATATTGTCTTTAGTAAGCGTACCTCTGCGGTATGCCTTCTCCAGACGGCGTATCCCTTTCTCCCGGTTATAAGCATCCTTTCGGGCACGGTCTTCCGTATATCCGACCAATAACCTCTGTCCGTTGCCTTTATCGTATTCAACCATCTGGCAGTCTGTCTTAGGCTGCTCCAGTATCCATTCCTGTATCTTCCTGCTCTCGTTCTTGATTTTTGCACCGATGATATACTTGTAACCGTTTGCTTCAAGGTCGGCTATATTATCGTTGTTCATCAACCCTGAGTCAGCCACCACGATAAAATCTTCCAGCTCATATTTCCGGACAAATTCCGTCACTACCGGAAGCATCGTGTGTCCCTCGTACTTGTTGCCCTCATGGATGCAATACGCAAGCGGATAGCCGCCAATGCTGACCAACAGTCCCAATATAATCTGAGGGTTCTGGTGACGCCCTTCCTTGGAGAAACCCGTTTTGCGAAGCTCGTCCTCATAGTCCGCTTCAAAATAGAGTGTGGTGACATCATAAAACAGCACACCGATATGGCCGCCTAAAATCTTCTTTGTGTGAAGGACGCTTATGTCCTGAACTATCTTATGCTGGTTATCGCTCAGTTTGTCCAAATAACGATAGATCTTCGACAGGCTGACATCTTCATCAAAATGATTCTTCAGATACTCCACTGTGGCAGATTTGCTTGCAGGATAAGACAAGCGGGCTTTTACAAGCTGGCGGAACACCTCATCATCTATCCTGTTGAAGCCCACGTTGTCAAAGACACGGTCAAGTATCAGGTCCGCTCCATTGATGGAGATGTTGGTTATGCACGAAAGCATCTGTTCGGCATTCAGAAGTTCTGCATCACACTTCTTACGTTCCTCACCGAAGAGATCCAGCCGTGGATGGCGGCGCTCCTGTTCCGCCTCTATCCATTTACGACCTTTCATTATGAGAGAATCTATCTCTTCTTGAGTACGCGCTATACCTATAGTGGTAAGTTCCTTATAATAACCAGAAATCTTTTCTGCTACAACGATACTTACAGTGCCTGACCGATTCTTTTTTCGCTTGATAAACATACAAAAATGCTTTGCGTACCCCAAAATCAGGGTATGCAAAGTTACAAAACATTATCTATCAATATATTATAAATTTGATGTTTTTATAGTGACGAAGTCAGGTGACCAGGACAAGGGTCTTGTTATCCTTGTCGGGATGTTTCTTTATCTCGTCAGCCACGAAGAAATGCTTTGGCATCCGCTCCTGCATCTGCTCGGTTTGTCGGTGATTGCGATAGGTGGCATACTCGATTTTCTCCCCACGTTCCGCTTTGCGGATGACATCCAAGGCATTGTTGACTTCGCTCTCAATGACATCTATAAGGCAGGGATTCTCTTTGAGTTCCCGGTTCCAGTAGTCCACCAGCTTGATGTTTCCGTCTGATATACGTGCCGGCAATCCCATTTCCAACATTTTGATACCGGAAGCAATTTCAGTCACCAGACGCTCCTGCTTGACAGCATCCTCGGTCGGGGGTGTGCCGTTCTTCATAACCATGCCTTCACGGGCAAGACGTTGCTGGTGTCCGGTTGCCGATATGATTTGTCGCAAGGTTTCCTGCACATAGTCGGTATAGTGTTCAAAATCCTTTTGCCGGGGGATGTAAATGGCATCCTTTTGACTGTCGTAATGAGCCACACCGCTTCCATCCGTGCGGACGGGCACCATATTATGGGAAATGGCTTGCACAAAGGCATTGAAGCGTGGGCGTAACTCACGCAGTTCCTTTTCACCGAATCCCTGTTCCACGCTATTGCCGTATTTCTCTAAAAGTGTTTCATATGCCTTCTTGTCAACGAGGGGAAGCAGGGTCTGGTCTATATTGAATAGCGTGCGTATCTCCCTGTTATGTATGCCCTTGTATCGTTCTTTTTCTTCTGGAATAAGTTGCTGGTAATCGTTTCTTGAAATGATATTGTTGGGATTGTTTTTGTTTACATACTTGTTCCAGTTGTAAAACAGGAATGGCACGCCTTTTTCGTGCTCTCTGACGGATTCTCCTCGTGCCTTGGCTTCGCTGTATAACGTGAAAAGGTTGGTCTTGCTTCCGGTCTTGTCTGAATGCAATGCCATAAACAGGGCGTTGAACGGACTGACCGCAACTCCTTTCGGGTAAAACCTCGGATATCCCTTACCCGTGGCATTGAGCCAATGGCCACTGGCTCCAATAGCATTGTTCAATGCTTCGGAAAGCAATTCAACCTGTTTTTCAGCGGCATTCTTTTCAAATTGGGATTTCTCTTTCATATGCTTGTCGTTTATTGTATTCCTCTGCTTCTTGAAATGTACTCTCTGTCATGCTCTTCAAAGTTCCGCCCCATCATCGCCTTGGTCTGGTCGCTTTTTGCAAGAATGGCGTTGGCCAGGGTGTTGAGTGGCAAAACCCCTGCTTGATAGGCGGCTATCACCTTTTCGGGTAACTGAATGGTACAAGGGATCCGGTCTATCGTAGCTACCAGATTGTTGCCTTTTAATATCGGATTTGATATGCGTGGATTGAGCGGTTCATCCGGGTAGGCGCGGTATTGTACCGGTCTGTTTGCCGATACTGGTCTGTTGTTTCCTTCATTCCGTTCCCATTCGATGGCTTCATGTCCTGCCTTGTTCAATAAATTGGCACCGCCCAATCCAATCATCAGCATTTTAAGGACAGGGTTCTTGACAAACAGGCCGACCAGTATGCTTGCCATAGGGATAATATTGTCTTCCACATCCAAAGATTTTGTCCTGCCGGTAAATATTCCCACCAGAATATCCGGAAGCATGGAGAATACATAGCCTAAGTTTCTGCCTATATCTCCCATGCCGTTCAATCCCAAGGCAGATAACAGCCCCTCCCAACCGTTTTCATTGGTGTGGATATTGGACTGTTCTACTTGCTGCCCTTGTGTTTCTTGTGTGACTGCTTCCGAATGCGGCTGCTCCGATATTTCTTCTTTATCAGCCTGTTGTGTGAATGTTTGTCCGGTAATATCGGTGTCTTTTTGTTCTGTAACTTCTGTTGTAGTCGATTGTTCAGCTTTCCTGTTCTTATCACGTTCCAGATCTTGCAGATAGGCTTCTCTGTATTCCGGCATTATTACTAAAGGCACATTTTTATACCGTTCCTCATTTTTCTTTTCGTCGGCAAAACTCCAAAAAGGTTTGTTTGTCATGGCGTTCTCATTCATCCATTTCGTAAAATCAAAAGTCTGGATGGGAATCTTCTTGGTCAATCGCTCATTGGTGGCGATGATGTATGGATTCTCATCTTTCTGTATGGTCTTGGCTTGTCTGCGGAAATCCTCGAAGACATTGGTCTCGCTTCCAAACACGCCTTTGCTGATACAGTCTTCCACGCTTTGTTTGTTGCCGTTCTCATTGGAGGAAGTCAAGGCAGATAAAGCCAAATCCACCCCGACAAGTCTTGCGAAACTGGCCCAACTGCCTGCCCCTCCCAAAGAAAGGGCATCAATTCCGGCACTGATAACGTGGCTTGTCCCTTTTTCTAGTTTGGAAGGTTTGTAGGCCGCTTCGCCACGTCGCTCAATCTCTGCGGCAAGAGGTGATTGGTTCAATGTCGCCGACAATCCTAACAGCGTATTCTGTGCGGCTTTGCGGATAATGTAGTCTGCCGATGATTTGGGCATCCGTTCATAGACCAGCCTGTCTATCATCAGTTGTTCCATACGGTAATCCGTATAGGCGTAGGCAAGGTCGCATCCCAATTGCTCGGATATGGCATCGTACCGTTCCCTCCCGATTTCCCCGACAACAGCGGCACGCCATTCTCCGGCCATTATCGCCAAATCGTTCTGCATATCCTTGTTGCCGACAATTTTATCCTTGCACATTGTCAGATAGTCCTCTGTGGTCTTGGAGTTCCATTCACCGGTCACTTTCAGCGTCTGGTACGGATCTATCATCGGATTGTTGGCGGCTGCCATCGAACTGAGAATGCCGGCTGTGCTGGTTGCGTAGTCCGCCATTTCCTCTGCCTGCTTGCGGTTGAGATAGTTTTGCGTGTCGCGCATGATGGGGGCAAGGTGGCAATTGAAGTAGTCACCGAATATCTTTTCTATTTCCGCAAAGCGTTCTATATGTTTGATTTCACCCATATCCTAATAATTCAATTGGTTCAATAGCTGTTCTTTGGTCTGTTCTATGGCATGGTGGTATATTTCCATCTGTTTTGGGAAGAACTCCTCCAACCACTCGTCTTTTTCTATCTGGTTCTGAATGAAACGGATGGCATTGTTTCGGTCTATCTCCACCGATTGTTCTCCTTCCTCCCGATTGTTGAACCATGCTTTCGTCCACCAGCGTACTCCGGCACGGTCGGGATATACGGATACGAGTCTTGGTATATCAAAACTCTGTACGTCTATCTCCAGTTCGGTCAAAGGGTCGATGATGCCGCTGCTTGCTATTGCCTCGGTGCGAAGTTTTTTTTTACTTCTTCGTCCAAGGTGGATAGATAGACATTGTGCCTGAGTGCAAGGTAATTCAGAAAGTCGGCAATCAGGAGATTCTGTACTTTGCTTGCCAACGGCAAGGCGCGGCTGCCGATACCCAAAGGATTTGCCATGCTTGGCATCGTCTCAAAAAAATAATTTTTGGCGGCACCTGTGGAAAACACATTCCGCAATGATTGCTCTGTGTATTCGGGTACGATGTATTCTCCAAGGAGCAGGTCTCTCATATAGACAGGCAGAAAACGAATCATCAGTTCTTCGATTTCTTCCTTATCACGGTCATACTTCGTTTTCATCTCTCCGTCAAACCCGACAAACTCGTAAGCGGCTTCGTGCCCGGCTTTGCGCAATGCCTGAATATTGCCGTAGAGCATGGTAAGGAACTCTATCGGGTTCAGTTCCTCTCCGGCAAATGATACCTCCATATACAGGTCATTACCGCTGACGGCAACCGTCTGCCCGGCTTTTACCGCCTGCCCGAAACGCACGAACAGATTGGAAAGCCCGGCATAGGTCACTTCATACTTGCCGTAGCGTATAATCAGGTACAAGCCACGTCCCTTGTCGTTACCGATACCCGATACTGTGCCGCTTGCTACTGCGACCAATGGACGGTGATGGGCATTGAAGGTTATACCGTGGTGGAAGTATGTCTCTCCGGTCAGGGCATCTTGTTGTTCGCCATAACCTGTTGAAAGCGTTACTTCTTTATTGTTCTCCTCCTCAAAGGGCATACAGTAGCCGCTTGGGGAATGTAAAATCATTTCTTCTGTATATTTCATTGTTATTGCAATATTGGTTTTATGAATTTTATCTTCTCATTCCTCCGCTATGGCTCTGTTCTTCCTGTCGGGAGGATGCTTGCCGTGTATTGGAGTTGGCGACAGTGGTTTCTTGCAGGAGATTGGCATTATTCCCGATGGCCATCATCATAAGGAATGCGCCCGCAATTTTGCCGAGCCAACCGAAACGGCCGAATACCAGGAATGCGCCGGCAATCAGCCCGGCAATGCTCATCCCCGAAACCTTGCCGTTTGCAAGGTTGCTGAAGAATTTGCCCAACATATTGCCGCCATTTCCATTGGAAACGCTACCCAAGAAATTTGATGCTCCATTGAGCGTGGAAGAGAGGTCGCTTGTCGCTTGGTTTACATTGGCTATGGTCTGCTCTGCCTTGTCGGTGAGTTGGCTTACCTTATTTCCGGCGGATTTTACCGTGCCGCTGATGGCATTGGTGGCATCTTCGCCTATGACGGCATCGCTTACGATACGGGCCACGCTCTTGTCCGTGGTCAGTTTCTCCCAACCTACATAGCCTGCTGCCGCACCGACGGTAGCTGTTTTCAATGCACTTCCTGCCCCTCGCAAGGTCTGCGAGGGATGTATAATGGCACCACCGACACTTTTGGATGTGGCACTGATGGCTTTGCCGCCATTCTTTAATAATGAACTCCAAAATCCCATATTTTTTGTTTTTACATATTCGTTATTCTAAAAAGTTCCGGCTTTGCCGCTTCGTTTCCACCGTCTTATGGCAGATCGGGCGATTTCAACCTTGTTGGCTTTGGGTACTACCTGTTCGTTGATTTCCGCCCATATATCACCCATGGATGTGTACTTGACTGCTATCGAGAGCCGTTGCAGTTTCTTGTTCATCAGTTTGAGCTTTGGACGTATGCCGAACACGATTTCCATCCGTTCTTTCTCCGTCATTTTGTTGTCCGACAGGCATACCGCCCGTATGTCATTGATTATCTCAATGGAATTGTATATCAATTCTCTGTATATTTTATTCCGGTTTGTGGATAGTGCAACCGCCAAGGCGTTTGTCGGAGAGCTTTTGAGTTGTTGTGTGAACTCACCCATATTCTCCGTCAGGTTGGTTATCTCGTTGTAGAAGCCGTATATCTGGGCTGCATAGCTGACAACCGAACGGAACGAATCCAGATAGTTGTTGAACTCCCTCTGCAAATCGGTAACGGCTTCCACCTCTTCTTTTGTCCAAATGTGGCCGGTAGTTTGGAGAAGCATGACTTTTTCCTGGCTCTTCAATGTTTTCTTCGCCTTTTCAGTGTATATAAGCACCATTCCGGCAAGGGTCGGGTCTATCTGTGCGTGGACTTTCAGACCCAGGCACATCAGGATGATTGTTATGAAGATTGTCCGTCTCATACTCTATATTGTCTTTATCTATTTTACCTGATTGTTGCCGCCCTGCGCCATCTTTGCATCGCGATTTGTGCAATCTCTCCGTTATTTCGATCCAACATCCCTGCGGTGGCATTGTTCCACACATCGGTCATCGTGTAGGTACGGATGCTCAGGTAAAGCAGGTTAAGTTTCTTTTGGAATGCCGAGAACTGGTCGTTCAGTGCCCACAGGATCTGGCTTCGTTCCGCCCCAGTGAGCATATTGTCCTTGCCTCCTTTGGCTACAGCATCCCGGAGCAGGGAAAATACGGTTACAAGTTCGGTGGCTGTCTCGATATAGAGGTTGTTCATGTTCATGGAAGCCACGATGCCTTGTGGGCTGTCGCTCACGGCATTCTTCAACTTGCCAAGCGTGATGAAAATCTTCACACCGTCATTGTACAGATGGGTACAGGCTTTGATGGAAGACGCGAAACCGCTTGCCGTTTTAAGGTAACTGTTGTACTTTTTCTCCCATTGGCGCATCTGCTCAAACTCTGCGGCAATGGTATTCTGCAAAAGGGCTGTTTTCTTCTGGCCGTCAATCTGGTCTTTGACTTTGCCTAATATCAGTTCGTTGCCTTCTGCCAATGCCGCATATTCTAGTGGGTTGGTGGTGACAATCTGTGCCTTTGCCGTATAGGTCAGTAATAGACAGAGTGATAGAATCAGTATTTTAATGGTTGGTGATTTCATAGATGCCTTTTCGCTGTTTGTTATATTCTACTCGTTCCCTGATAATATTCACGATATGGTTTTGTTTGGGTAATCCAATCAATTCCAGTTTGGGTGTTGTCCTGTCCATAGAGAGTACGGTTATCGTTTTCAAGCCGAAGATTTGCTGTAACAGGGTCTGATGCTCGTGAAAGTCCACCACACGATACAATTCTATATAGCCGATGCTACGTTGGAATACGCCTTGCTCGGCTGTCAGTTGTTCGCTCCCGACATGATAGCGTATGCGCTTCAGATAGATGAACCGGTATGTCAAATAGAGGGAAAGAAGCACTGCGAAGAGGATGGCTACGGGTGCAAGTGGGGCATCTTTCATACCTCCGTAAATTATACTTATTATACATACTGTCAATAACGGCAACTCATCAACAAGGAATTGCGTTGTTTTCGGGCGAAGGGAAATCTCTCTGTATATCTTTTGATTCTGCATGGCTCTTATCTGTGGATAACGGATTGTTTGTTTGCTTCTTCATTATCGGAAGCCCTTCCTTTTGTTCCGGGTGGTGTGCCCAAAGGAAGAACCGCGTCTTTAATCTTGTCAAGGTATTCCTCGCTTGTTTTGCCAAGCAAGGCATCATTCCAGTCCTTGTAGCAGGGCATCAAAGGGAAAACCTTTATATGTCCGGAGTCGATGTGCATGGATTCCGCAATGAGCCGGAATTTATTTGCGAACTCACGTCCGGCACTGTCGTTATCGAAACACAGGTAGTGATTCGCATTCGGGGTAACGGATAGCATTCCCCGAATCTGCATATCGGTAGGAGTGCCGCCGGTGGAGACAAACACGCTTTTTCGTGCAAGTTCGGGATTGTCCCTAAAGGTCTCTCGGTGAAGCTGGTGGAATGCCATTGCATCGTAGCCGCTTTCAAACCAGGCGACACCTGCTGCCGTATGTAAAGGCTCTTCGCTGAAATTGGCTATCCATAAACCTTCGCTGCTGTTACTGCCCTCGGCTTTACCTTTGTAGCTTCCGCTACCATCCATTTTGGGACGACCACGTTCCTCTAAACCGACAACCTTGTCTGGCTCTTTGGGCAATACCAGCGGGAAAGCGAGGTTGGTATAAGACAGGCTGTCTTCCCTATGTTTGGTTGCCAGAAAGAAATGGCTGGCAAAAGTCCGTTGTGTGAAGATGTCTATGCCACGTTGCTTGAAGTAAGGATAGAACCGCTTGTGCGTTTCTCTGTCTTTCACATCAAAACGATGAATGTCGTAATCATTGAGACTGAACGGATTGCTGTGTTGTTTGGGGTGGATAATACGATCGGTTCTATCCTCGATTGGATGATTCAACAATCTGTTGCAGACAAGGTTGACCAATCTGTCGGGAGACACGCCGTTTCTATGTTCCGGAAATTTTTCGGGAAACGCCTTGATAAAGGAGATGATATTATAGAGCTTCTGGTGTGGGGGCTGGAAGCAACATCTGCCACCTCCTGTCACTATGAACTTGTCTCCTCGAATGCGTGTGCCATTGCTGTCCGTGCGGATATAGGATGGATAACGCAAGCCATCACGCCTGTTAAGGTGATAGCCTGCATCTATCAGTACGTCCTGTATGTTCAGCCGTTGCAGAAAATCATCGTATGTCAGTTCTCCGTTTGCCATTGTATCTGTCTCTTTTAGTTAAAAGCCTCTACGCATCTCTGCCACTTCCCGGTTCATCTGTGCTTCAAAATTCCGTGCGGCTACATCCCTCGGTGAATCCACTCCGGGCTTGAAATAGGGATGTGGCGCATTATGGAAATGCTCGCCGTATAATTCCGGGCAAGGCCGGTGATGTATGCCATGGGCAAGGTCGGAAACCACGACAGTTCCAGCGGCAAGGGCTGCGAATATCTTTGTGCCTAAGCCGGTCTTCATCTCCGGGCGTGTCTTCATGTCCACTTCATGAAATATCTTGGAGAAGAGTTTCATACGGTGGTAGTCATCTACTGCCAGAAATTTGTCATATTGCTTCTGACTGATTTCATGGGTTATGGCTTCGCCATTGATAATGGCGGTCATCTTATATTTGCCCTCTGTTTCTGCCGGTTGTACGGCAATCGCTTCCACTTCTACTTCCCGTCCGTGTTCTCCTTCCCGATACCATCCCTTGCTTTCATTGATATACGGCAAGTCACGTCCGTCAATCAAGGCTCCTTCCTGCTGTTGCCGGATAATGCTTTCACTTTCTTGCAAGATAGTTTCAGGGCAGGAGGCAAGGGCGTTTGCCGATTCTGATGAAAGGAATATTTCTTGTTCCTGCTGTTGGCGTACAGCCAAATCCTGTTCTACTTCAGGATGCAAGGTGATACCGATACGCTCTGTGCTATTCAGGGACTCCATTGTGATTTTATCGGCAAAGTCATCATGGATAATCGTATTCAGCAGTTCCAGGCGTTTCTCTATCGGGCGGTCTTCGATGGAGTTTGAAGTCAGTGCGGATAGTTCATCGGAGGTTAAATCATAAACCATATCGGCATTGACCTGTTCCGACTGTATGGTCAAGGTTTTTTCTTCCTTGTCTATGATGATGCCATGGGAGGACAGGCATTCCTGCCATTTCTCATTGGAAAAATAGACAGGAGAGGTAATCAGCTCCTTGTAGGGCTTTGCCGGCTCTTCGCTTCTGGGCTTGCCTGCCAACGGGGTGATGACGGCTTGCAGATCCTCCAATACGTCTTGTTGGGCAGGGAGCGTTTGCTGCTGTTGCTGATGGCCTTTATAATAGAAGCCATAACCGCCCGATTGGAGTTCTCCGGGTTTCATGCGTCTGTCGGGGCGTTCTGCCACCATGGGCGTTCCTGCATAGAAAAGCTGTCCGCCTACTCTGCGGAGATGGTAGCCTTCCTGCTGCCGGGGTGTCCACCCCAGGAAAGGAGGCGGCATCCCGTATCTGCCAGTCCTGCCGTATTCTCCGATTCCGATACGGTAGCCGTGCAGACCCATGGCCACCCTTCCGTTGGCATTACGGGCATGGACAAAGCTGCGTGGCAAGTCAAAGTCATTCTTTACTATTTCCGTAAAGGTACTGTATGCCTTTTTGTTGGCATGGTTTGTTCCCCAGTCGGTAAGAGCCAATAACTGCTGCTTGCTGATTGGGTAGCGTATCAGCGGAGAGTCGTGCCCTTGTACCGCCAGCTGGTAGCCCTCGCCTACAGCAACGATGTGTGCTTGCATACCGTTGCGCATCAAAAGGTCTTGAATTTCGGGTTGCAAGTCCGCTATCCGTGGATTTGTATGGGTTCGTATTGCCATAGTGTCTATGCTTCACCGCTTCCCATGGCGGCTTCTAATTGTTCGCTTTTGTAATGGACAAATTCTTCAGCGGCGGCATCGTTGATTTCCAATGCGCGTTCTGCGCAATATGCTGCCAGTTCTTCTTGCCATTCGGCAGAAAAGTGGTTGACATAATCCAGCCAACCGTATTCACCGCTCTCCATTTTCTCAATGAGGACTTCTTCGGGGTAATAGTTGTTCTTTGCCATAATTTAGGATTGATTACTTGTGAATACCTGAGCCTATATTGCGTTGGGCACTCTTCTTCTGCTCGTTCCAGAGTTCTTCGGTGTACTGTTCTTCAGATATATAGTCAAGACTTCCGTCATCGCCCATGACCCAGCATCCATAACAGCCGAATGTGTATTTGTCCCATTCTCTTTTGGCTTGTCCGCTCCATTTCTGACTGTCGCCTTGGCAAAAACGGATGCCGTTCTTCTCGTTCAGGTCAATGCCGACTGTGACAGGCTCGTCTTCCATCACGAATGTCAGAGGTTCACCCTGCTGCATCACATTGATTTCGGCATTGCTGAGTTTCAACTCCTCAGCCAATACTTGGAGATTGCGGGCAATGACCTGCGTGGGAACGGAGATGACTTGGTTGGTCTCGATGTCAATCTGCACGAACACCTTGGTCTTGCGTCCATCCGCTGTTACAGAATCGGCAAGGATGGTTTTGCCGGCTTGAAGCAGCTTTTTCTGTTCTTCGTTATATTTTTCCAAGGGTGATTTCTTCAACACCGGGAAAAATATCACATCGGCTTCTCCGTTCTCCTTGCGCACGAAAGCGAAACGGCTTCGCTCTGTAACAGTGTTCCCGTTTTCATCCTTCACCTTGATGGGCAGGACAGGAGAGTGCCTGCCGTGGCTGATTTTCTCCAAAGTCTGCATAGGCAGATCCTCAATCATTTCTTGGGTGAGTCCGAACTGCGACAGGGTGTCGTATGGCAGTTCTTCAAATTCAAATCGTACTTGTTTCATATTTTGATATAATATTTTAATTATACTCTGGCAAATATATATACTATCATTCATACTTGATTCTTTACTGCATTAAATAGCCTGATTATTTGAATTTATTTATGGTTTAAGTATGATTTTAGTGTGATATTCATACTTTGGACTTATTTAATGTTATATTTTGGGAGATAAACAATGATACTTTTCCGTATAGTCGGAAACTGTTTCTACATTTGCGTTCATGAGTAAATCAGGAATCGTTATAGCCCTTCTTTTGTTATTGTCCGGGAACCATATGAAAGCGCAGTTCAATACGGTTTCCTTTCCGTGCAATCGCTATAAGGTGGCAGTGGAAAATCCGGCCAAAACTACAAATGAAAAAGAGGCAACCCCCGAAGGTGTAACCTCTAGAATCTTGAAGTCCGTTCCCGACAAATCATCATTGCCAAAAACGGATAAAAACAAGAAAGAGCAGGTAACACGCTATCTAAGCGTATGCTATCCGCTCTCACATATCAAAATCAATTCGCCATACGGCTATCGTAAAGACCCTTTTACGGGGAAGAGGAAGTTCCACAACGGCATTGACTTGTATGCTCGGAGTGCCAAGGTGTTTGCCATGATGAAAGGCAAAGTGCTGAGAGTAGGGCAGGATAAGGTGTCAGGAAAGTATGTCACTCTACAGCATGGCAACTTCACAGTCAGCTACTGCCATCTGTCTCAAATCTTCGTATCACAGGGACAAGCTGTTCTACCTGGTAATGTTGTCGGGATTACAGGCAATACTGGGCGTAGTACCGGGGAACATTTGCATATGACAATACGTCATAATGGAGAATATATCAATCCTCGGATATTTTTAGATTACATTTCTTCCGTAAAATCCGGCACATATGCTAACAGAAATATTTGATATGTGGCAGTTGCAAATTATAGCCATTGTTGCCAATCGTCACATGAATCCTTGATGTGTTGTGCGGCAGCGGTGTTGCCATAGTCTTTAATCACAGTTTTTAAATATCCTAACATATATTTTGCTTCTGCTATATATTCGTCGGACTGAAGCATTGACAAGGCTTTTTTTATTTCATCCTGATAGATTTTCTCTGTTTTTTCATGACCGATTGTACTCTCGTAATCATACAGAATGTCGTCGTAGTTCTTTATGTAATTATCATCAGACCAATAATATAGCGAAGGCTCAAACAATCCTACATATTCTCCCCGCCAATACTGTGTTAAAGCCCAGCAATCTTCAAAGGAGTTGCGACGGCCTATTGCATATCTAAGCCTTGCCATTCCTTGTTCATCTGCACTCTTTCCATGCTTCATTTTGTTTTGTAGTTCCAGCATTCTTTTGGCAAACTTGTATTTACTGTATTTGTCTTTTAGGACTCTATGCGTGGATTGCTTGGTTATCCATTCTCCGGATTCATCTTTATAAGAGCCACCGTGAGGATAAGGAGCGAACGGATCCCGGTTTAGATAGCTTGTTTTATAAATATTCATAGTCCGCAGATATTTATCGGAAACATTCGCAAAATACAGGACTGCCCTCTGATAGTTTTCTTCGCGGAGTGCAAGAGTTCCGATAAGTTCGTTGATGTAGTCAGAATCATGTCGGGCATATTTTTTCAAATAATCAAACAGTTGATTATCAGTTGCTATCTCGTGCTTAACATTTATCAGTTGTTCTGAAGTCAATGATCCCATCAATTGGAACGAGAGCGAGCAATAATCATGACTATTCCAAAGGTCTTCACTCTGTCTTAAAGCCCCTAAACTCAATGAATAAATATTATAAATAATTATTGTCGGTTCGTATGATAGAATATGCTGTTTGTTGTAAATAAGATTGTCGGCATAGCCACACAGTAATATAGCCGTTGTATAATCCTTTCTATTCCACAACTCCGGCACTAAACCGACATAGACTATATTCTGCAAGATTCTGTTCCATTCATCAGCATCCGGTGAAAGCATATCAATTTTTGATTCCATCCACTTCAAATCGGCTAAAAGTGAAGAACTATTGCCATTTTCCGCATCAATTTTCATGCGGTAAGCACGGGCATGGTCTCGCAAATCATCAGACGAAAACTTGTGATGCAAAGCTTTGTGAATGTATTGTGAAGCCTTGTCATTATCTGCATGAAACTCTCCGTACATATAAGCCAAGGCAAATTCCCAATCACCACGGTTTTTTAATCTGTCAGTACGAAGCAATTGTTCTGCAATGGGTTTAATTGCACAAAATTTTGCTGAATCATCGGCACAGCCTTGAATATATGACATCAATTCCGGACTATCAGGATTACGTTCGGCCATAAATGCAACAAGATTCTCTGTTTTTATTGAAGATATGTCACCCGATTTCGCGAAATATTCATTTGCTTTGTCTATTTCTCCAAACCTCGTCCAGCATCCGGCAACATATCCCATTGCCATACGCTTGAAAAGATTGGAGTCCGGAAAGTTTTGAAAGGCTTCTTTAAAATATTCTATACATTCATCGTATCTGCGTGATGCAAAGAGGGCACGTACAGCCTGTAATGCGTAGCGGTCCTTTAGGCGTGTCCCTTTATAATCGTTACACCTGTCAATAACATATTGGAAGTTATCTGCCTCATAACCATATCCCCGTGTAGCCGGGTAGTACCATGGAGAATTGATTTCCGCCCATCTCTCTTCCATCATTTTAGCAGTTTCAAGGAAATCTGAAAGTTCGGAATCTCGTGTGTTCCGTAGATAGATGTAGAAAAGATTATCTGTATGTATGTTCTCGTAGTAATAGAACATATCGGCATACACATCACTGTTGTCTTTATATACAGCCTGCTCTATATCTTCTAAAGGTATCTTCTTGGATGTGAGTTCTTGCCATAATCTCAGATTCTCTTGTTTGTTAAAATCCCGGCTCATCAAGCCATCCCAATTAGAAGTGAAAAATTTAGGTGTCGGGATAATCGGAGGGTATGGACCACAGGCAAAAGCATGAAGAGATAGCACGAATGTCAGTACTATGACGCTACTTAGACGATAGTATATTTTGGATTTCATTGTCGGAGTATTTTGAAA
>NZ_JAMBLM010000018.1:0-40693 GCF_023337095.1 Bacteroides caecicola | reverse complement strand
GCCGGTTGTGAAGGTTGTGCTGAAGTCGGATGCCGAAGTGTTGGACGAAGTTGTGGTAACAGGTTACGGTAACTTTAAGAAATCTTCATTTACCGGTTCTGCTTCAAGCATAACCACAGAAAAATTGGAAGATGTACCGACTGTCAGCGTACAAGACCGCTTGGCAGGTTCGGTTTCCGGTGTGCAGATTACTTCTACTTCCGGACAGCCCGGTGCCGTTGCTTCAATCCGTATCCGCGGTATGGGTTCTATCAATGCCAGCAACGAGCCTCTGTATGTAATCGATGGAGTTCCGATGCTGAATACCAACGTCAGTGAGTTCTCTTATGCCGACTCTGGTAACAGCTTGATGGCTACGCTGAACAGCAATGATATTGAGTCGATGACGGTTATCAAGGATGCTGCGGCTGCTTCACTTTACGGTTCGCGTGCGGCAAACGGTGTGATTGTTATCACTACCAAGAAGGGTGCTGCAGGAAAAACTCGTTTTAATGTAAGAAGCGACTGGGGTTTCTCTAACATGGCTATCAACTACCGCCCGATTCTGAACGGAGCTGACCGTCGCGAAATCTTGCATCTGGGTTTGAAAAACTATGCGATGAATCAAGGAGAAACAGAAGTTGACGCAATTGCTTTTGCTGATTCAAACATTGACCAATTTGCTGCCGAACCGTGGTCGGGCTATACCGATTGGAAAGACGTTTTGTTCCGCAACGGTTTCCACCAGAATTATGAAATCAGTGCACAAGGTGGTAACGACAGAACGAGTTTCTACTCTTCATTCTCATACATGAAACAAGACGGTATTACTAATGTATCAGGTTACGAACGTTTCACAGGTAGAGCCAATGTAACGCATAAGGCAGGAAGAATTACGTTGGAAGCCAATGCAATGTTTACCAACTCTAATCAGAATGTAAATAATGAAGGTACAAGTTATGCCAGCCCCATCATGTGTTATGCCATGACTGCATCTCCTTCTACATTCCCGTATAATGAAGATGGTTCTTTCAGTACAAACTTCCCTGCACTGAATGGAGCTAACCCGGTACAAACAGAAACCTATAACTATAACCGCAGTACCGTAAACCGTTTCTTGGGTTCAATGGCTGCTACATGGAACATTTGGGACAACCTGAATGTGAAAGAGGTTATCAGCTACGACTTCAACCAAAACAACGAGCGTGTATGGTGGGATCCGCGTTCTAACGATGGACGTTCATCGAACGGTGTTTACCAACGTGTAATGGGTAACCGTGGCAAATTGAACACACAGACTCAGTTGACTTATAATAAAACTATTGCCCAAAAGCATAACATCGATGTTTTGTTAGGCTTCGAAACAGAAGATTACCGTTACGATTATGTGTATGCAAACGGTAATACTTATCCTTCATACTTGCCTGAAATCAATAATGCAGGAGACACTCGTGCAGCAAGTGTTGTGAATCGTTATCGTATGACTTCGTTCTTGGGACGTTTTAACTATGATTACGATGGACGTTACTACTTCAGCGCAAGCTACCGCCGCGACGGAAGTTCACGTTTGTCAAGAGAAAGCCGCTGGGGAGACTTCTGGTCTGTTTCTGGTTCATGGAGAATTTCGGGTGAATCATTCATGGAAGATATAAAAGATGTGATTACAGACGCTAAACTTCGTGTATCTTACGGTGTCAACGGTACGCAGCCCAGCGATTACTATGCTTACATGGGACTGTACGGTTACGGATATAACTATGGTAAAAATGCCGGTTCAGCCGAAGAAACCATCGAAAACCCGAACATGAAATGGGAAAAGAACTATGCTACCAATGTAGGTCTTGACTTGACGTTGTTCCATCGTTTGAGTTTGACTTTCGAATGGTATAACCGCGATACAAAAGACCTTTTGATGGATAAAGCTATTTCCGGAGTAGTAGGTATTATCGACGGATACGGCGATGCCAACACACTGATGAACGTAGGTTCTATGAGAAACCGTGGTTTTGAATTTGAGTTGAAATCAAACAACTTCGATAATGAGAACTTTACATGGACTACTACTTTCAATATCAGCCACAACAAAAACGAGTTGATAAAATTGGATGGCAGCCAGAACGAAATGATCAGTGGTCCGCTGATTCACCGCATCGGCGAATCTTATTACTCACTGTATGCTTATGAATATGCAGGTGTAGACCCCGAAACCGGTAAAGAAATGTTCTATAAAAACGATGGTACGAACGAAACCACTACCAATTATGCTGAAGCCAACAAGACTATTATCGGAAAAGTTGAACCGAAAGTACAGGGAGGTTTGAGCAACTATGTACGTTGGAAATGGATTGATTTCAACATGACATTGACTTATTCATTGGGCGGTCATGCGTACGACTATGCTACTTGGTTGCAATCAAACGGTGGTACGTATAACTATTTAGGTAACGTACCGGCATATTATAAGATAGAAGATACTTGGAAGCAACCGGGCGACAATGCGAAACTTCCGCAGTTTGCATACGGTAATACAAATGTTCAGTCTTCTCGCTGGATGATGTCTACTGACCATTTGCGTATCAAGAACCTGACACTCGGATTCACCATACCTGAAAACATTACCCGGAAATGGGGATTCAACAAGCTGAGAGCCTTTGTATCGGCAAGCAACTTGCTTACTTGGAAGTCGGACGGCTTGTATGTAGATCCTGAAACTCCGGTTAACGGATTGTGTACGTTTGAAACTCCGGCATTAAGAACGGTTACATTCGGTATTGAATTAGGTTTCTAATATAATTAACCCAGAACAGCAATTAAAATGAAAACATTATATAAATCATTAGCTTTGACGGTGGCAGTTATCGGATTGTCATCGTGTGTAAACGAATGGTTGGACTTGGATCCGTCGACCGGTGCTCCCAGCTCTTCTGCCATCGTAACCTATAATGATGCGAAAACAGCCATGTATGGTATGTACGACGGATTGCAGGGAAACTCTACCTACACGGAATACTATGCAGCCCGTATGTTTTATTACGGAGACGTTCGCGGCGACGATATGCAGGCACGTACTCAGGGAATGCGTTCTTCGTCATGCTACGAAATGAGATATGGAGAAGACGATGCACCCAGCATTTGGAACGTACCTTATAACGTAATCCGCCGTGCCAATCGTATCATTGAAGCTGTTGACAACGGTGCGATAGCCGATAAAGATGACTACGAAGCTGAAGTGAACAGCATCTATGCACAGGCTAAAGTGGTGCGCGCATTGGTTCACTTTGATTTGGTGAAAATCTACGGAATGCCTTATACGGCAGATAACGGTGCTTCATTAGGTATTCCTATCGTAACTACTCCCCTGACGATTGATGCGTTAGAAGGACGTAAAACCGTAGCCGAAGTTTATACGCAAGTGGTGAAAGACCTGACAGATGCCATTGATATGAATGCCCTGCCGGTATCAACAAAACCGGGCGAAAATCAGGGATACATCGACCAATGGGCTGCTAAAGCATTGTTGAGCCGTGTATACTTATATATGAATAACGATAAAGGTGCATTCGACATGGCAGAAGACGTTATCAAAAATTCTCCTTACCAGTTATGGGCGATGAACCAATATGCAGCTGCTTGGGATAAATCGGATGCCAATCACACCTCAGAAATGATTTTCGAACTGATTAACAGTGGCTCTGATGACTGGGCAGACCGTGAAGGTATCGGATACTTATATAATGAAGATGGATATGCTGACGCTATCTGTACAAAATCGTTTGTAGATATGCTTTCACAAGATGCTAACGACGTTCGTATTAACGTTATATTGCCCGTTCAAATGAAGCAGAATGAAGACGGTACACCCAGCGACATGTATAAAACGTATGGAGACAACCGTATTTTCATCGATAAGTTCCCGATGGGAAGCGAAGGAGATATGCGTTTGCAGAATTTGCCTATCCTGCGCTTGTCTGAAATGTATCTGAATGCAGCCGAAGCTGCCATGAAATTGGGTAATACATCGGATGCGGCTTACTATCTCAACGAACTTATCCAAAACCGTACGACAACATCAAGCCAACAAGTAACGGCTTCAAACGTTTCGTTGGAACGTATCTTGCTGGAGCGTCGTAAAGAACTGGTAGGCGAAGGACAGCGTTTCTTTGACGCAATGCGTAATAACGAAACCATCGTACGCTATGAAGACGAGAACAACAAAGGTTGGCATTACTCTCTGAATGCAGATTCACGTAAATTCGATCGCACATATTTCCGTGCTCTTTTGCCGATTCCTGTCAGTGAGGTAAATGCGAACAGCGTACTTCGCGAACAACAAAATCCGGGATATTAATAGAAACGGAGAGTTCCGAAAGATAACATTTTAAGAAGTGCTGAGTATTGTTTTGTATTAAATAATACTCGGCACTTCTATTTTTTTACATGGATTCGCTTAATCCTGTAATATATTTATAATAAACACATTACATTCCACCCGACAGATTGAAAAATTCTACCGTTAGAGTTGGTCGGTTCTATGGGTAGAAACGGTAAACTCTACCGCATGGGATGTGTAACACTACCCGTAGCGTTTTATGGGAGATTTTGGTGGGGAATTTCTTCCTGCATTTTCGCAGACATAAAAGTCTAAAAAGGTTCTGATTCAATTCACAAAATAGGAAAGAAATAGTACATAAAAGGTAGAAAATCGAAGTGGAAACCTCGCATAGAAGCAGCTACAACACATTCATACTCCGTTGCTTAAAGTTCATATAGTATTAATTATCAACACATTACATTCCCGTGTAGTTCGGCGGAAACTTTAGTGATTTCTTTCATCGGACTGGAATCGCAAGAGGTTAAGATTCAGCCGGTAGTGAAAGTGGTGTTGCACTCTGATTCTGAAGTGTTGGATGAAGTTATCGTAACGGGATATGGTACTTTTAAAAAGTCTTCATTTACAGGAGCTGCTTCAACTATGTCACCCGATAAACTGAAAGATGTTCCTACCGTGTCTATGGAGGATAAGTTGGCGGGTTCTATCCCCGGTGTGCAAATTAGTTCTTTCTCCGGTGCTCCGGGAGCTACTACTTCTATTCGTATTCGCGGTATGGGGTCTATGAATGCAGGTAATGACCCGTTGTATGTAATTGATGGAACTCCAATGTTATCTGGTAACATAAGTGGGTTTAATGATCCTGCTACCGGAGGTGGATATAATAGTACAGGTACAAATATATTGTCTACTTTGAATAGTAACGATATTGAGTCTATTACGGTTATTAAGGATGCTGCGGCTGCCTCCCTTTATGGTTCGCGTGCGGCAAACGGTGTGATTGTCATTACTACCAAGAAAGGTGCTGCCGGAAAAACACAGTTTAATTTCCGTAGCGACTGGGGTTTCTCTAACATGGCTATCAATTATCGTCCGGTTTTGGATGGAGATGCACGCCGTGAGTTGATTAAGACTGGCCTGAAAAATTATGCTATTGATGAAATGGGCGAAAGTGAAGCAGGAGCTTTGGCTTATGCGGAAGACAATATAGACAAGTATGCAGCTAAGCCGGCAAACGGATGGACGAACTGGAAAGATATTTTGTTTAAGAACGGTAGCCATCAGAATTATGAGATCAACGCTCAGGGTGGCAATGAAAAAACAAAATTTTATTCTTCATTGGCTTATACTAAGCAGGAAGGTATCACAATGAATGCCGGATTGGAACGCTTTACAGGTACTGCCAATGTGACTCATGAAAGCGGACGTATCCGTCTGGAGGCTTCTACCTTGTTTTCTCGTGTAAACCAAGATCAGGAAACTGAAGGTGCGGCTTTTGCCAGCCCGATTATGTCGTATGCGTGGACGGCTTCTCCGTCGATGACGGTTTATGATGAGGAAGGGAATTTCAGTACGAACTTTCCGTTGACCAATGGGGCTAACCCGGTTCAGTCTGCTACATATAACTATGACCGCAGTAAGATTACACGTTCATTTAATACGATTGCTGCTACGTGGACTATTTGGGATGCATTGAAATTGCGTGAGAAGATTTCATTCGATTATACTAATATTATACAAGATGTTTGGTGGGACCCGCGTTCTAATGATGGGCGTTCTTCTAATGGTGTAATGCAGCGTTATACAGGATATAATGAAACGCTGAATACACAGACTCAGTTGACTTACGTGAAGACATTTGCTCAAAAGCATAACTTGGATGTTTTGTTGGGATTTGAAACCGAGGATTACAAAACAGGTTATACTTATGCTTCGGGTCAACAATTCCCCGGACTGTTGAACGAGTTGATCAATGCCGGAGAAACTTCAGCTGAGACTTATGCACAGTCTTCACGATTGACCTCTTATTTGGGACGTATTGACTATAATTTCGACCATCGCTACTATATCGGTGGAAGTTTCCGTCGTGACGGAAGTTCTCGTTTGGCTAAAGACAACCGTTGGGGTAACTTCTGGTCGGTTTCAGGCTCATGGAGATTTATGCAAGAATCTTTCATGGAGTCATTGCGCGATGTCATTACCGATGGTAAACTGCGTGTGTCTTACGGTGTGAACGGTACGCAGCCCAGCGATTATTATGCTTATATGAACTTATATAAGTATGGTCAGAAATATAATAATCAATCGGGTATGGGTATTATTGGTGTAGGTAATCCTAATTTGAAGTGGGAAAAGAACAAAGCGTTTAATATCGGTTTGGATTTGACTCTATTCGAACGCCTTTCTTTGACTTTGGATTATTATAACCGTACAACCAGCGATTTGCTGATGAACATGCCGATTTCGTTTGTTCCCGGTTATTATGAAGATACTAATTATTCAGCTGCTATGTTGCAAAATATAGGTTCGTTGAGAAATAGCGGTGTTGAATTTAGCATTTCTTCTACCAATATTCAGACTAAAGATTTTATGTGGACTACATCGTTGAATTTGGGACACAATAAAAATAAAGTTGTGAAGTTGGATGGTGTACAAACTGAAACAATTGATGCCGTAAATCCGGTTTTGATTCATCGAGTGGGTGAGCCTTACTATTCTTATTATATGTATGAATATGCCGGCGTAGATCCTCAAACCGGTAATGAAATGTATTATAAGAACGATGGTACGAACGAAACCACTACCAATGTGGCAGAAGCAAAACAAGTCATCGTAGCTCATCACGACCCGAAAGTAGAAGGAGGTTTGACTAACTACCTGAAGTGGAAGTTTATCGATTTCAACTTGACGTTGACTTATTCTATCGGTGGAAACGCATACGATTATGCTACTTGGTTGCATGATAACGGCGGTTCTAATACTTCGCAGGGTTCAATTCCTGATTACTATAAACTGGAGGACATGTGGCAGCAGCCGGGGGATAATGCAAAACTTCCGAAATTCAAGTACGGGAATACACGAGTTAATTCTTCACGTTGGTTGATGCCTACCGATTATTTGCGTGTTAAAAACTTGTCACTTGGTTTTAACGTGCCGGAAAACTACCTCACAAAGTTAGGATTCAATAAAGCTCGTATTTATTTCTCAGCAAGTAATTTGCTGACGTGGAAATCGAAAGACTTGTATGTAGACCCGGAAATGCCTGTTGACGGATTGTGTACTTTCGAAACTCCAGCCTTGAGAACTTATACATTTGGTATTGAAATCGGTTTTTAATGAACACTAATTATGATAAAGTTAATATATAAAACATTAGCATTCAGCCTCGTGCTGACAGGTATGACTTCATGCGCAGGCGATTGGTTGGATCGGACTCCGGTAGACGGAGTTGAGGATACGGAGGCTATCAAGTCGAGTTCAGACCTGAATACGGCACGTATCGGCATGTATCAAATATTGAAAGGTTCGTCTACGTTCCCTGATTACTACGGTGCACGTATGTTTTATTACGGTGATGTGCGTGGTGAGGATATGCAGAACGAAGCATCGGGTTCTCGAACTAAAACTTGTTATGATTTTACTTACTCTACAGCGAATAATGCCCCGAATATGTGGCAGGTGCCTTATTTGGTCATTGGACGAGCAAACCGTGTGATTGCTGCTGCCGAAGCAGGCGGTCTGTCTGACCAAGAAACGGCTCAAGATATCATTTCACAATATGCAGCAGAAGCGAGGGTAGTACGTGCGTTGGCACATTTCGATTTGGTAAGGATTTACGGAAAGACTTATACAGCCGATGATGGAGCTTCTTTGGGAGTTCCAGTGGTAACTTCAGTAATAGATGCGGAAGAGAAACTACCTCGAAACACTGTTGCCGAGGTATATAGGCAAGTTATTACCGATTTAACGGATGCCATTAATTCGGGAGCATTGTCTACCGATGCTTCATCAAATGTTTATATGAATGTATGGGCAGCAAAGGCGTTATTGGCAAGAGTGTATCTCACAATGGGCGAAAATGAAAATGCGTTGGCTGTAGCAGAAGATGTGATTAAAAACTCATCTTATACATTGTGGAGCAATGCTGAATATGCAGGAGCATGGCAGGAAACAAGTTCCGCCCACGGCAAAGAAATCTTGTTCGAGTTTGCTATCACGAACTCTACCGACTGGACTGACCGTGAAGGCATCGCTTATCTGTATAGCGAGGATGGCTATGCCGATGCAATCGTTACCAAGAAATTTCTTGATTTGCTAAATGAAGACCCTGATGATGTGCGTCACAGTATTTTGGTTGCACCGGTAAAGGCCGATTTTATTGATAAGTATAAAACAAATCCGGTCTTTATGATTAAGTTTGGGGATACGAACTCTCAAGATACGGATATCCGTTACAACAATATTCCGTTGTTCCGCTTGTCTGAAGTTTATCTGAATGCTGCCGAAGCTGCTGTTAAAGGAGGAGAGCAAGACAAGGCATATACATATTTGGATGCCATTGTCAACCGTGCGAACCCTACCAAACATGCTGCTTCTCCGGTAACATTGGAGGCTGTATTGAAAGAACGTCGTAAAGAGTTGGTAGGAGAGGGACATCGTTTCTTCGACGCTATGCGTAATAACGAGACGATAGTACGTTATACATCTACAGCTGATCAAGGCTGGCAGCAAGCGTTAACTGAAGAAGCGCGTAGTTTTAATCGTGATTTTTATAAAACGTTACTTCCCGTTCCCGAATACGAAATGAATGCTAACCCTGAAATGAAACAAAATCCGGGTTACTGATTTGTTTCATCAGACAATGAATAATAACAGAGAATATTTCGGTTTAAGCCTGAAAGTAACTAATAAAAAAATCCTCCCGATTTCAAAATTGAGACCGGGAGGATTTTTTATAGATTAAAGATTTTGTCTTATCGAACCTGAATAACCAGATAGCGTGATACGCTCCAGAAATCCGTGGGGTTAGTGATTTTCAGCGTCAACTGTCCTTCGCTGTCTTTCTCCAATACGTAAGAACCTTCGGGATGAGTAGTCAGCAGTTGGGCACGTTTTGAATATAACTTGATAACCTTGTCGGTACGGATGTCAATCTGAGTAAAGTAATCTTTGTTAAAGTCATTGTCTTTCAACACGTCTCCGCGTTTTAAAATCTTTTGATCTTTCAGCTCCGATTTTGTTCCGAAAACATACCATGCCGTGTTCAGAGCCTTGTCCTGAGCCTCCACCGTGCGGGTTTTTACTTCGTTTTCAGCACTCAGCTCGTCAACGTTCTTGTTCAAGTCGCTTACAGCCTCATCAAGTTCCGCTATGCGGATATTCTTGGCAGCCAGTTCCGATTGGAGCGTTTCTATTTGCTGTTGCTTTGCGTTAAGTTCGGCAGTCAGGTTTTTGATGGCTTTTTTGAGCTGTTCCGACTGATAGTTGCTGTTAGCCAACTGTTTCTCCAATTTGGCAATCTGTTCGCGGTTCGACTTTAATTTTTCGCTGATAAAACGGATGTCTTCTTTTATCTTCTCGGCAGCCGATTTGCTTTCAAGTGTTCCCCCTTGCAGGTCTACGCGGTTTTCTGCTTCATTGATTTCGCGGAAGCCTTCTTGGATTTCGTTAAATGACCCCATGATGTCATCCAACTCTGAGTCGCGGTTAGAAAGTTCAAGTCTCAAAGAGTCGTTTTGAGCTTGCAAGGTCTCGTTCTGTTTTCCAGTATTCGTACATGATGCCATGAATGCGGCAGCACATAATGAAAATAATACAACCTTCTTCATACTTATTCAGTTTAGATATTTATAATTTAGTTTCTTTCCCTCCTAATACGATAACTATTTCTCCCCGGGGAGGGGTTGCTGTGAAGTGGGCGATAACCTCTTCGAGCGTTCCTCGTACGCTTTCTTCGTGAACTTTCGAAATCTCCCGGCAAACGGAAACCGGCCGTTCTGCGCCAAATGTTTCGGCAAACTGGGTTAAGGTTTTCAGCAGGCGGAAAGGAGATTCGTAAAACACCATCGTACGTGTTTCTTCACGTAAAGCGTTCAGCCTTGTCATGCGTCCTTTCTTTTGGGGCAGGAAGCCTTCGAAGCAAAAACGTTCGTCCGGAAGTCCGGATGACACCAACGCCGGCACAAAAGCTGTGGCTCCCGGCAGGCACTGGACTTCAATGCCGTTTCTCACACATTCGCGCACGATGAGAAATCCCGGATCAGATATGCCCGGCGTGCCTGCATCCGAAATCAGTGCAACCGTTTCGCCTGCCTTGATGCGCTCTACCACGTTTTCCACCGTCTGGTGTTCG
Source organism: Bacteroides caecicola (assembly GCF_023337095.1). NCBI lineage: Bacteria > Pseudomonadati > Bacteroidota > Bacteroidia > Bacteroidales > Bacteroidaceae > Bacteroides > Bacteroides caecicola. The sequence goes on along the minus strand of NZ_JAMBLM010000018.1, from coordinate 30,032 downwards.
TTGAATTTGTGGTGCGATTGCATGGCATTTTTAATTTCGAAATGTTTCAGCAAGATGCCGGAGGTGCGCGTATCTTCTGCCAGAATCAAATCTGCTTCTTTTAACACGCGGATAGCTCGCAGCGTCATGTCTTCTAAATTTCCTACCGGAGTAGGTACCACATACAGTATTCCCATCTGCTTAAATAATTACTATAGAAAACAAAGGTAGAAAGTTTTTGCATCCGTGGATGTCATTTACTTAATATTTAACAGATGTTGTGTTTTCTCATCTCGGAGGGGTGCTTTAATTAAACTCTGAATGAGGCTGGAATGACTTGAAAAACACCTGACCGGCAGGTGGAAAAATTCTACCCATAGGACGTGGCATTTCTATGGGAAGCGTTGGGTAACGCTACCGCTTGCGTATGGCAACGCTACCCGTAGCGTTTTACACTGCCAACTTGAGCCTCAAAACTGCCTGTCCGACTGACAGGTTGTCAGCTAAAATGTCATACTTCGCCGAAAGAAATAAATGGCAGAGAGCCATTTGCTTTTTGGCACGCCGTTTGTGTAATAGAAAGCGTAACGTTTCGGCGTTACAGAATAAACTGATTTGAAAATAATAAAAATAGATACAATTATGGGAAAGATTATTGGTATTGACTTAGGAACTACAAACTCATGTGTAGCAGTATTCGAAGGTAACGAACCGGTGGTAATAGCCAACAGCGAAGGCAAGCGTACCACTCCGTCAGTAGTAGCATTTGTTGACGGCGGCGAACGTAAGGTAGGCGACCCTGCCAAACGTCAGGCTATCACGAACCCGAAACGTACCGTTTATTCAATCAAACGTTTCATGGGTGAAACTTATGATCAGGTTCAGAAAGAAATTGCCCGTGTTCCTTACTCAGTAGTTAAGGGTGACAACAATACTCCGCGTGTCGACATCGACGGACGTTTGTATACACCGCAGGAAATTTCGGCTATGATTCTTCAGAAGATGAAGAAAACGGCTGAAGATTATTTGGGACAGGAAGTAACCGAAGCCGTCATTACCGTTCCGGCTTACTTCTCAGATTCTCAGCGTCAGGCAACTAAAGAAGCCGGTCAGATTGCAGGTCTGGATGTAAAACGTATCGTAAACGAACCGACTGCCGCAGCGTTGGCTTACGGTGTAGATAAGTCGAACAAAGACATGAAAGTCGCTGTATTCGACCTCGGTGGTGGTACATTCGATATCTCTATCTTGGAATTTGGCGGTGGCGTATTCGAAGTATTGTCAACCAACGGTGATACTCACCTCGGTGGTGATGACTTCGACCAAGTAATCATCGACTGGTTGGTACAAGAATTCAAGAACGATGAAGGTGCTGATTTGACTGCCGATCCGATGGCAATGCAACGTTTGAAAGAAGCTGCTGAGAAGGCTAAAATCGAATTGTCTTCTTCTACTTCAACCGAAATCAACCTGCCGTACATCATGCCGGTAGGAGGAGTGCCTAAACACTTGGTTAAGACGTTGACCCGTGCTAAATTCGAACAGTTGGCTCACAGCTTGATTCAGGCTTGTCTCGAACCGTGTAAGAAAGCCATGAGCGACGCCGGACTGAACAATGCAGACATCGACGAAGTAATCCTTGTAGGTGGTTCTTCACGTATCCCGGCCGTTCAGAAACTGGTTGAAGACTTCTTCGGTAAAGTTCCGTCAAAGGGCGTTAACCCCGATGAAGTAGTAGCCGTAGGTGCAGCCGTTCAAGGTGCGGTATTGACCGATGAAATCAAAGGCGTGGTATTGCTGGATGTAACTCCGCTGTCAATGGGTATCGAAACAATGGGTGGCGTAATGACGAAGTTGATCGACGCCAACACTACCATCCCGTGTAAGAAGAGCGAAGTATTCTCAACCGCAGCCGATAACCAGACCGAAGTAACCATCCACGTATTGCAAGGCGAACGTCCGATGGCAGCTCAGAACAAGTCAATCGGTCAGTTCAACCTGACAGGTATTGCTCCGGCACGTCGTGGAGTACCTCAGATTGAAGTAACTTTCGATATTGATGCCAACGGTATCTTGAAAGTGTCTGCAAAAGATAAAGCAACCGGTAAGGAGCAAGCCATCCGTATCGAGGCTTCATCAGGTTTGAGCAAAGAAGAAATCGAACGTATGAAAGCAGAAGCTACAGCCAATGCAGAAGCCGACAAGAAAGAGCGTGAAAAGGTAGATAAACTGAATCAAGCCGACAGTTTGATTTTCTCAACTGAAAATCAGTTGAAAGACTTAGGCGATAAGATTCCTGCCGACAAGAAAGCTCCTATCGAAGCTGCTCTTCAGAAGCTGAAAGACGCTCACAAGGCGCAAGACTTGGCAGGTATCGATGCTGCCAGTGCAGAACTTCAGACTGCATTCCAAGCCGCAAGTGCTGAGATGTATGCCCAGACAGGTAATGCTCAGGCAGGTCCTAATGCCGGACAAGCTAATAACAATGCCGGTCAGAACAGCAATAAGAATGATAATGTTCAGGATGCTGATTTTGAGGAAGTCAAGTAAATTATAATACATTAACATTAGTTATTATATATAAAGGCGTGAAAATCAGGTAGTTTCACGCCTTTTTTATTTTTTGCATTTTGAGTTTTTACCTTTGTTTATTAGCTGTTAATGGCATAATTGTACCATATTTGTACCGCAACAAATTGGTAGGTAATGTGCAATAAATAATTATTAAAAATTTAAATATCAGCAAGTTATAAGTTTTTATATTTTCTCATCGAAGAATTGCTGAAATAAAGTCATATTGTTCTTTAAATCTTAATCAAATATTACGCATTTTATAGCTTAATAGCTTCATATATGCATCTGGTATCTCTTTGCTGTTTATTGATTTTTATCTGTAATTATTTATGTTCAATTAGATATTGTGTGTTTTTTATGTAGTTTTGTATACTGATATAGACAATTGATTTTTTTATGTTGATAAGAAGAATGCTACTTCATTATAATAAAGCATTATGATAAACGAGTAAAGAACATATGTATTCACAATCATTTTCTCCATATAACTTATATGCTTGTGCAAAGCAAGGCGAGCGCAGAAATAGTGGTTTGAACAAAGATGATTTTGTTCAGGCTGTGGAGTCACATATAGGTAATACTATTAATGAAGGAACATATAAATTCAAAATAAAGGTTCTATACGATTTATATCTAAATAACCTTCCTAATGGTTCTATAGATTCTCTTTGTCAGGATTTAGTATTGAGGAAGTTATATAATAATATAAAACGTATATACGGTGTTAAGCAGTCCAATCGAAATCAGATCGTAAAACAAATGATTTCATTGCTTAATGAAGGAGTTCCTAAATGGGTTATTCGTCTTGATATAAAGCATTTTTATGAGTCTATTGACCGCAAACGACAAATGGAAAGATTTATAGAAGATGGACGTCTAAACTTTCAGTCAATATATCTTTTAAAGAGTCTTTTTGAAGAACCTGTTATCGCTTCAATGAATGGTTTACCACGTGGTTTGAGTATAAGCTCTGCGATTTCTGAACTTTATATGAAGTATTTTGACTTGGATGTTCGTAGGCAAGATGGGGTTTATTTTTATGCCCGCTTTGTAGATGATATTATTGTCTTTTGTAATAGTCAGAAATCTCAGGAAGATGTTTGGGATAAGATTCCAGGAATGTTGGGTAATATAGGATTAAAACTTAATGAATCAAAGTCTTATAAATGGAATGATAAGCAGAATGCTATCAAACTTAGTTATCTTGGTTATAGTTTTATCCCTAAAGAGGAGCGTGATATAAAAGTTACCATAGCAGATAAAAAGGTGAATATGATAAAGACTCGTATCACTAAAAGCTTTGTACGCTTTGCCAATGATGGAGATTTTGATATGCTAAAAGATAGAATTAAATTCCTTACAGGCAACTTTACTCTGTCAGCTCCTTCTACATTGCTTCCAATCAAAGTTGGAATTTATTTTAATTATCAATATATTACTGATAAGTCTGTATTATATGTTTTGGACAAGTATTATCAAAAAATACTCCATTGTAAGACAGGAAAATTAGGACGCAAACTGTCAATGACCGATGACCAAAGAGTAAAATTAGCTAAGTACTCTTTTGTTTTTGGTTTTGAGAACCACGTAAATCATTATTTTTCGTCTGTAAAACTTATAAAAATAACCAATTGTTGGAAATGAGTAATTATATTGATTTAAATAATAAATATAGAGTTCTTTTGACTGAGGTTCTACCATATGAACTTCCTTTGATGCTTGATAATGAAGCATTCTATTTAAATATGCAGGATGAAAAAGTGAGAGAAGTATTTGACGAGACTTTTAAAGGAAAATTTGAAACATGGACTATACCTTTTGATTATTATGTTCGAAAATATGGTGGAGATAAAAGTCGTAAGTTAAGTTTAATGCATCCTTTCACTCAGATGAATTGTGTTGAATTTTATAGTAAATATGACTACTATATGCTTTCACTTTGCGGTAATAGTCCATTTTCGATTCGTTATATCTCGGATCGTGCTAAATGTGTATTCAAGGCAGAAGATGTTGATGATGAAGAAACACAAGATGATCAGAGCCGTATTGAGATAGTTGGTGATGACGTGGAAAAATATTATTGCTCATATTTTACTTATAAGAGATACGATATGATGTATAAGTTTTTCACAAGTGGTGATTATCTTCGTCTTGAACAGAAATACACTAATCTAATGAAAATGGATATAGCCAGTTGCTTTTACCACATTTACACCCATACAATAACATGGGCTGTCAAGGGTAAGGAACAGGCAAAAAATCAAATAGGTAAATCCACATTTGAGAACGATTTTGATGCTTTAATGCAGCATACCAATTACAATGAAACAAATGGAATTATTGTTGGTCCGGAAATTTCTCGTATTTTTGCAGAAATTATTTTGCAGCGCATAGATGTAAATGTTGTTAATCGTCTTAAGCATGAACAATATGCCTTAAGACTTGGTCGTGACTATGAAGTGAGGAGATATGTTGATGACCATTATATTTATGCAAATAGCAAAGAGCATCTTCAATTAATATTGGATGTTTATAAGGAAGAACTGCAGTTTTATAAGCTTTTTGTAAATGAGAGTAAACTTGAGTTTTATGAAAGACCTTTTATTTCAGATGTATCGGATGCAAAACGTGAGATTAACGATTTAATATCTAATATATCAGAGTATTGGTTAGCCAAGAATGAAGATGGTAAATACAGACATACAGTAAAGAATGAGATGAAGTCCTTTATAAATGTCGTGAATAACTTTCGCTCTATAACACATAAGTTTAATCAGAAGTACGGAACATTGAACAGATACTTCCTAAGTTTGCTTGTATCGTTGCTTAAAAAAGAACACAAGAAAGATTGTGCTCAAGATGCATCAGCTGGGTTATTACTGATGTATCTTGAGATATCATTCTATGTGTTTTCTTTGGATATGAATGTTTCTGCATCCATCAAAATGTGTCGTATTTTAGACACTATACACAAGTGGGCAGAGAAATGTTCAGATAAAACGATACTTCCAGAAATAGAAAACAGGATATATCGCGAAGCAAAACGATGTTTAGATATTTATGAAACTAATAAAAAGAATAATGAAATTAATATAGAGGTTCTAAACTTGATGCTTACTTTAAGCCGTATTATGAGGACTCCGATTTCTCGTGCGCAGTTAGTAAGACTCTTTAATATAACTGGTGGTAGTATAGTGGAATATGAACGTTTAAGTTATTTTCAAATTTGTACACTCCTATATATTATAGGTAAAGAACCGGATTATAAGGATATTAGAGAAAAGATTTTAGAAGAGATAATGCATAGAGTTCAAAAAGAAAATGCAATGCGATACGCAGATATAGCAATGCTTTTTTTGGATGCTTTATCATGTCCTTTCTTTAGTAAGAGTGAAAGAAAAGATATACTGGTTAAAGTTTTTGGATATAAGGAAAATACTGCATATAGAAAATTGAATGTTTATAATAAAAATGGACGATGGTTTTTCAATTGGGACAAAACACGTGATTTGTCAGAAGCATTGTCTAAGAAAGAGTATCATTCTCCTTATGAATAATAATAAAGGGAATCAGCGAAAGCCCGAAGAGACAGTTCTAAGGGAGTAGTCCATGATCAAGAATGTGACCAAAGAATATACGCTCGATTATAGTTGCTGACTTAGTTTATAGTGTAACACTGTTACAAAACGAGTCAATGAATGCATTTGCAATGAAGAAAGGGCGAGGGGGTAACCCCACACACTAATGACCCTCAGAGGCCAGAGCTGATCTCCCTTTTTCCAAATCCAACTTTATTCTTAGTGATAATTTAATAGTGTACATATTTACAATGAATTGTATACAAATACTTTAGGGATTTCCTATATTAGTTTTTATCTTTAACTAGGATACTCTTAGATTAATACATGTTTTTATATAAATTTAGAGTTTCAATATAATATATTGTTCATGATTAATATCTGTTCATGAGTTTTGAACAGTAATAATATCGTAAACATAAAAACAGTAGTCTAAGTACCTTCGGGGACTATCTGAAAAATAGATTTAAAATTTTGTTTGTATATTCGTAATAATCTTAGAATAATAAAAACTGTAAACCAGTATTATCCGAATTGCGGCGGATGGGTATTTATGCAACAAAAAAGCTTAGCCTAAATTAGAAAGGCTGAATAATGAAACTAAGATAAAAGAGTTTTATTTATAACATAAAAAGGTATATACGATATAGAAAAAAGAGAAAAACAGATGAATGTTTTGTCAGGCAGAAAATAATGTATTAAATTTGTAGCAACATGCTTACCCCGCTTCCCGTAAGAACAGCGCGCTCAGGGTGAGCTTTTTATTTTTATATACCCATGATGACTAAAACGAATAAGATACCCATCCCAAATATCTCATCTTCTTTATAGACTAGATAAACCTGCTTGAACAAAAATGCACTTAGAACCGTTATCCATAAATTGATGTACTAGCTATGAGATTTCTGAACGATTGGAAGGTTGAGAGTCTTTCGAAAGATAGGATGTGAAATTACCTTTGGATTTTGAGCAAACAATAATTCATCAGGTTACGAGGATAGTCTTTTTATGCAAAATCTTCTACATTGATAAGTAAGAAAGTTGGATATTATAAAAAAGCAGGAATTTAATTTTGTTCGTATGAAAGTATCATCGACAGGTTTCCTTTGTAATATAGGAATTTGGTATAGATTGCTTGGTATTTCCTTTAGCAGAAACACCATAAGAAAAACACCACAAGAATAAGGAAAACGCCACAAGAATAAGGAAAACGCCACAAGAAAACAACACAAGAACTATGTTGTTTCGTATTTGTTATAACTTCATTTATTTATCTATAATATGTCTGCCTGTATGTGCATTGAATATATGATACAATATCGTTTTTCGCTTTTGGAGTTACTTAAAAAGCAGTTTAGTTTGGTTTATTTCCTTTATATATAGATAATAAATTAAACTGGTTAATATATAGGCGCGCACATGAGAGTATTTATGCAGTTCAGTACATACTTGATCAATCAATTCTTTCGTAAAACATTCTTTTTTATTATATCAAATTCAAATTATTCAGTATAGAAAATAATTCATCTTTGATTTTTCTTCTGCTAGAATATCTGAAAAGACGGCTGTTGATGTTCATACTCTTGCTAAGACTCTCAAACAAATCATCTATATTAAAGCCATGATGCTTTTCGGCAAAATTAAGTATGGGTGATTTTGTTTCGTTACTCATATCATATCCGTTATGTCGTAAATACAACAAATTATCGGCACTATTTCGAATTAGTGCCAATAATTTGTGAATGATTTATCACAATTATATAATTGAAAAACTCTAAGTATCTGTCTATTAATGTCACGCTCTTCGCGCGATCCTTTTATTAAATTACATGCTAGCGGAACTCCACAAATTTATATTGAGCATGATTATATAATTGCTGAATACGATTAATTCCAACCATTCGTCTGTTTCGATATTAATACATATTGTTTATAAACTCATCTTTATCGTTTCTTATTGCTATCACAAAGAGATTATAGTTTCCAATAAAAAACGAAAGATTTTTATCCCTCATAATTAATAATCATCTTCTTGCAATAAGATAAGTACCAAATAACTGCAAAGAATGAAGAACAAGTGAAAACAAATGAAAGGAATTTATCACCTAATCAAACTAGGTTAATTGTTTATCGTTGTTTATGAAACATGTTTTATCCTTCACAAAAAAGATAGTGAGGCTAAGAGGTTGTTTATTTATTGGGATAAATAATGTGTTGACATAAATAAAACAAAATAAAAATAATAGCCCCATCAGATTAAATATCTGATATTTAATTATTTACATTGCTTTTATCCCGGTTTTTTATTTCTATGGATATTTATGAAATAAGATTACCATATTTGTACCATGGTTTATACAAATATCTGACTATCAATCAGTAGCACATTAGAGGAAGTCAAATAATCCTAACTAAAATATAGAAAAAATCCGTGTAGCTCACAGAGTTGCACGGATTTTTTTATGCCCTTATACCTTGTGTTTTCATTGCTTTGTCGGAAATAAGCAGAAAGCTGAACATCTCAGATTTTAACGAAATTGCGATAAATAGAGTATTTTTACTCATTCATGGAATAAGATAATCATGAAAAATTTGCATTTTTGCAGTAAGAACCTGTTTAAATTTTGCTCTGCCTCAGTTTGAGAATTGTTTTCGAGGATGTTTTTTCGTTTTTACGAGGATGATAGCGGGCTATCTGACGAGTGAAAACGGGAAAACAGACCGGAAACAAACTCAAAAAGGGGCGGATAAAAATACTTGCGTCGGAAAATTTAAACAGGTTCTAAAATAGTAGTGTTAATCTTAATTGAATTAAGATATTTATGAAAAAAACTTATGTCCTCTGTCCTTTGTTGTTGCTGACTGTGACCGGTAGAGCACAAGTGAGTGAAGCAACTCGTGAGAAACCGAATGTGGTGTTTATTTATGCGGATGATATCGGCTATGGAGATTTGAGCTGTAACGGTAGTCGTACGATTCACACGCCTAATGTAGAGCGTCTGGCGGAAAGTGGTATCCGATTTACTAATGTACATGCTGCTGCGGCTACAAGCACTCCTTCGCGTTATGCCATGCTGACAGGAGAGTACGCATGGCGTCGGCAGGGGACGGGGATTGCCGATGGCGATGCTGGGCTTATCATTCGTCCGGAGCGTTATACGATGGCAGATATGTTTAAGGATGCCGGTTATGAAACCGGAGTTGTCGGTAAGTGGCATTTGGGATTGGGGGACAAGCAGGGTACGCAGGATTGGAATCAAGTGATTACGCCGGGTGTCCGCGACCTCGGATTCGATTATTCTTTTATTATGGCTGCTACGGGCGACCGTGTCCCTTGTGTGTTTGTTCATAATGACATGGTTGAGAATCTCGACCCGTCAGACCCTATTCAGGTGAGTTATAAGCATAATTTCCCCGGAGAACCTACGGGGAAGGATAATCCGGAACTGTTAAGGATGCATCCTTCTCACGGGCATAATCAGAGTATTATAAATGGTATTTCTCGCATTGGGTATATGAAAGGTGGAAAGAAGGCTTTGTGGAAAGATGAGAAAATAGCAGAGACCTTGACTGAAAAGGCGGTGGGATTCTTGGAGTCGCATCAAGACCGTCCGTTCTTTTTGTATTTTGCTACGCAGGATGCCCACGTTCCTCGTGTGCCCGATGCTCGTTTCGTGGGAAAGAGTGGCATGGGACCTCGCGGAGATTGCCTGTTGCAGTTCGATTGGTCGGTCGGACAAATTCTGGATGCTTTAAAACGGTTGGGCTTAGATAAGAACACGATTGTAATTCTTTCCAGTGACAATGGTCCGGTGGTAGACGACGGTTATAAAGATGAGGCTGTAGAGTTACTTGGTAATCATAAACCCTCCGGAATCTATCGCGGTGGTAAATACAGCTTGTTCGAAGCTGGTACGCGGGTTCCTTGCGTGCTGAGTTGGAAGGGGAGAATCAAGCAAGGACAAGTATCGGATGCGCTGTTGTGTCAGATTGATTGGATGGCTTCTTTGGCGGAAGTGATTGGAGTTCGGTTGCCCGAGGGCGCGGCTCCGGATAGTGAGGCGCATTGGGAGGCTTGGACAGGCAAGGAGAAAGAAGGACGTAACGCTTTGGTGGTTCAGAATGCGCAGAATAATTTGGCTCTGCTGATGGGCAAATGGAAATACCTTCGTCCGGGCAGGGGAGAGGCTTATATCCGGAGCGTAAATATAGAAACTGGAAACAGTTCCGATGCGCAGCTCTATGATTTGGAGAAAGACCCGTCGGAGATAATGAATCTTGCGGAAAAAGAGGTCGGGGTGAAAGCGCGGATGGAAGAACTGTTGGAAGAAATTGTAGACGGCCGTTACGGACTCCCTTTGTATTGATTAATAACAGGTTGGCTCTTCCGATTCGCCCCATTGAAACGCTACCGTTAGTTTTACTCATTTCATGCGGATAAGTATCACGGTTCTATTCGGAAGGCTTACCGGTTTATCGGGTAGAATTTTCATACCTCATTATAAGACTTTTATCAACTTTAAAAATGAAATAAACATGACACGTAATTTGAAGTTTTTTTTGATAACGTTGTTGATTGGTAGTTTACAAGGTATCTATGCCCAAGTGAGCTTTTCAAAAGACGAACTTTATCATATTTCTCCGAAACAGTATCCTGAAAAAGTCCTTACTATGGAGAGCGGGAAGGCACTGCCTGCTTTGGCTGCAGTGCATGGCCACGACAAATGGCAGCAGTGGAGTGTTACAGAACTTTCGGGAAGTTTCCGTTTCATCAATCTTTTTGAGAACAAGGCGTTGTATGCTCGTGTTGACAATGTGTTGGGTGTAACGGATAACAACGGTTCGGATGAATCGCAACTATGGACGGTAAAACAAAAAGGGGATGCCGTTCTGATTATTCCCACCAATACGCCGGAATTGATGCTTGTGTGTAACCCGCAGGGAGCATTGACGCTGTTGCCTAAAAAGCAGGCAGAAAATATGCCCGAAGCGTTGTTTTTCATCAAGGCAAGTGGCATGAAGTTGCCGGCGGGGATGCGTGATAATCTGGCAAACCGTCCCAAAGTATATTGGGAAGACGAAACCCGCTTCGAAGAAAATAAAGAGAAGGGACACGCTACGTATTTGCCCTATCCTGACGAGCAGGCCATGCTGACCGATACCGCTTTTTATCGTACGCCGTGGGTAGAAAGTCGCAGCAAGAATTATTGTTTGCTCAATGGCGACTGGTATTTCCATTTTGTTCCGGAACCTTCGCAGCGTCCGCTTGACTTTTATAAAGAAGATTACGATGTTTCGGCTTGGGAAACGATTCCTGTTCCTTCAAACTGGGAAATGCAGGGATACGACCGTCCCATTTACGCCAATGTGGAATATCCTCACGCCAATGTTCCTCCCTATATCGAGGCTCGTCCGGGATTCAATGACGGGGGAAAGAATTACGGCATTAATCCGGTAGGTTCGTATGTCCGCTTCTTCGATTTGCCGCAGGGATGGAAGAATAAACGTACTTTCATTCATTTCGGTGGCATTTATAGCGCAGCTTTGGTATACCTGAACGGCAGGTACGTAGGCTATTCTCAAGGTTCGAACAATGTGGCGGAATTTGATTTGACTCCCTATCTGAAGGAAGGGCGAAACCGGTTGGCGGTGCAGGTGTTCCGCTGGAGCGACGGCTCTTATCTGGAATGTCAGGACATGTTTCGCATGAGCGGTATCTTCCGCGATGTGTATCTTTATAATACCCCGATGGTAGCCGTGCGCGACCATTATATAACCTCGCAGTTAGACAGGCTGGCGGATTACCGCAAGGGAACCATGCAGGTACGTCTGTCTTTGGATAACCGTGACGGCAGTCAGGGGAAAAAGCAGTTGCAGGTACGCCTGTTCAGTCCGCAAGGTGAGTTAGTGGCAGAAAAAGAAACCGTGGTAAACTACACCCGGCAAGACACGTTGTGTAATGTCTGTTTGGATTTCCCGTTAGACAATTTGGCATTGTGGACTGCCGAGACCCCGAATCTTTATACGGTCCGTGTGGTACAGCGCGAGGGTGGTAAAGACGAAATGGCATTCTCTACCAAGTACGGTTTCCGCGATATTGAGATTCGGGGTGCGTTGGTTTATATCAACGGTCAGCGTGTATTCTTTAAAGGCGTAAACCGCCACGATACTCATCCGCTGTACGGACGCGCTGTAACCACCGAGTCGATGCTGAAAGACGTGTTACTGATGAAGCAGAACAATATCAATACCATCCGTACCTCCCATTATCCGAATGCGGCAAAGATGTATGCGATGTTTGATTACTACGGGCTTTATACGATGGATGAGGCCGATTTGGAGGACCATGCCAATCAGTCCATCAGCGATATGCCTTCATGGATTCCTGCGTTTGTCGACCGCATCGACCGCATGGTGTTAAGAGACCGTAACCATCCGAGCGTTATTTTCTGGAGTTTGGGGAATGAGGCAGGCGGCGGAAGTAACTTTCAGGCATGTTACGATGCAGCGAAGCTATTGGATAACCGTCCTGTCCATTACGAAGGAACACGCGACGGAAAGGCGTTTGGAGGGAATCGTTTCAGCGATTTGTATTCTAAAATGTATCCGGGGATGAAGTGGATGGATGAACACGTCAACTCATTCGATAAACCCATGTTTATATGCGAATACGCACACGCTATGGGAAATGCCATCGGAAACCTGAAAGAATATTGGGAAAGCATCGAGTCAAGTACCTCGACTATCGGAGGAGCGATTTGGGACTGGGTGGATCAGGCAATCTATGAACCCCATGAAATAAAGCAGGGAATTTACCGTCTGCATACCGGATATGATTTCCCCGGCCCGCATCAAGGCAATTTCTGTTCCAACGGCATTATTCCGGCTACGCGGGAAGAATCTCCTAAGCTGAAGGAGGTAAAGGCTGTGTATCAGTATGTACATTTCGGAGATTGCGAGGTAGATGATAAAGGGAAGGCGGTAAATCTGTGTTTGTATAATACGTATGATTTCTTGTCGTTGAACCGTTTCTATCTGCGTTGGAATGCCGTACTGGATGGCATCTCGTTGCCAGCCGATAGCATACAGCTTACCGATGTGCTCCCCGATGATTCTTTGCGCTTGACTTTGCCTTTGCAGGGTGTCAGTCTGCCTAAGGTCCTGAAGAAGGGACAGGAATTGTTGCTGAATGTAGAGGTTTGTTTGAAGGATACTACCCCGTGGGCATCCGCCGGACATGAGGTTGCGCGGCATCAGTATTTACTGTCGGAACGTGCTCCTTTGGCGGTTCAGAAGAGTAAGAAAGGTAAATCTGTTTATAACGTAGAGCAGACAGACCAACAGGTGCTTATAGAAAGCAAGGGACTGAAAGCGGTATTTGCGCGCACTACGGGACGGTTAACCGAATTGGTTATAAACGGTGTTTCGTTTATCAGCTCCAATGAAGGTTTTGTATATGATAACCACCGATGGATTGAAAACGATAAGTTCACTCAGGTTGCCAACGGGTTGGAGGCGACAGGCACATGCGAAGTATCCGAAACCGAAGGCAGGATAACGGTTACTACGCTTCGCAAAGGTTCGCTGTGTACAACGGAATTGACTTATACGTTCTTGCCGGACAATGCGATGGAACTGGAAGCGCATTTCTTGCCGCAAACCGACCAACTGCGCCGTTGTGGTTTAGTGTGCGGCGTTAACCCGACATTGAACCGGGTAGATTATTATGCGTATGGTCCGTGGGAAAACTATGTAGACCGTAAAGACGGCTGCCGGATCGGACGCTACTCTACTACAGTGGAACAGATGGATGGGGCTTATGTGAAGCCGCAATCTATGGGAAACAGGGAAGGTCTGCGCGAGCTGAAACTCACCAATGCATCGGGGAAAGGTATATGTATCCGTACGGAAGGAAATGTTTCTTTCTCTGCTTTGCGTTATACGGATGAAGATTTGATGAATACCAATCATACATGGGAACTGAAACCGCGTCCTTATACGGTACTTCATTTAGATGCTGCCGTAAGAGGGGTAGGTAATGCCAGCTGTGGACGCGATGTAGATACGCTTCCCAAATATCAGATTCCTCAGAAACCTTTGTCCTATAAACTGGTATTCAGTTCGTGTGGATTTTAAGAGCCTGTTCTATTTGGCTTTGTCTCGAAGTTGAGTTCAAAAAGAGGCGGATGAATTTACCTCATAATTAGAACTGGCTCTAAGCGCATTGCATTTTTTTCTCTCCGCAATCAGTCTATGTTGGGATATTGTATCGTCCTGCGATGACTGATTGCGGAGTTTTATTAAGAACTGTTTACTTCAAATTGTTGATAAACAACAGCAGGCGGTTGGTTATGTTTACTTCACTCACACCGCTGTCGAAATCCAATGACAGTATTTGCAAGTCGGGACATAACGTTCTTACACGGTTTTCGATGCCTTTCGATACGATGTGGTTGGCTATACATCCGAAAGGTTGCAGGCTGATTACGTGTTTTACTCCCTGATGTGACAGTGAAAGCATTTCTGCCGGGAGTACCCATCCTTCGCCGAACTGAGCGGTCAGCGATACGACTTTAGAGGCTTCTTTTGCTTCATCAAACACATCGTTAAACGGCGTGAAGTAGGGATATGAACTGCCTGCTTGGTTGAATTTTTCCATGCGTGCCCATACCCGCTTGTACAGCCAGCGTACGAAAGAGTTCGGAATGGTTCGTTTGCTTAGTTTGCTGTCTTGGTTTACGATTTGGTTAACGAAGCCTTGAAGAAAGAATTCGGTAAGCAGGGGAGGTACCACTTCTATCTGTCTGTTTACTAACCATTCGCTGAGGCTCTTTTGGGCAAACGGGTTAAATTTCAGGAAAATCTCTCCTACGATTCCCACTTTAGGCACATCGCGCTTTTCTGTAATCTGGGCAAAACTTTTGGATGCCATGCTCAGATAAGGAAGCAAGTCATCGGTAGCGTTCCGTTCTATCAGACTTTGTGCAACGTTCAGGTACATGTCTTTCAGTCGTATTGCGCTGCCTTTTTCCTTTTCACGAGCTGCCGCTGCGTAGTATAGTTTGGCGATGCAGTCGCTGTATAACAGCGTATTTAATACAGCAGGAAGCATCTTCAGCCAGTTCATCCGGAAGCCGGGCTGGTTATTTTTCAGGTTGCTGCCGAATGTGAGCGAGATGACAGGCACATCCCCGAATCCCGATTCCGTCAGTGCTCGTTTTATCAGCGACAGATAGTTCGATGCGCGACATTGTCCGCCGGTCTGCACCATAGCGACGGCGGTTTGTTTCGGGTCGTATCTGCCATGCTTAAACGCTTTCACGATGTCGCCCACTATCAGCGTGGCAGGATAACACACCTCGTTGTTGGCATATTGCAATCCGCAGTCACACGATACGGCATCACTCATCGGCAGGTTTTCAGCCTTGTAACCGGCCAATTTCATCAGCGAGGGAATCAGAGGAGAAATAAACGGTGTGAAAAACGGAGCCAAAATCGTGCGCTTCCGGTCTGCTACTTTGAAAGTGGGCGAAGCGATGAAAGGCTGTACGTCGGCGGATTCCCGGTTTTCTGCTGCCTTCAGTTTCAGGCTTTCGATGGCAGAGCGCACGCGCAGCTTGAGCGAACCGATGTTGTCGATGTCGTCTAATTTCAACAGGGTCAGTGTTTTGCCGTACCGTTTCATCAGATGGCGGGTTTCATCGGTAAGGAAAGCATCGGGGCCGCATCCGAAAGAAGTCATTTGCATACATTGGATATCGTTGTCTTGCATGGCTGCCCATTTCACGGCTTTCAGTATCCGGTTTATGTAAGCCCATTGCGGAAGAATGTACGTGTCGTTTGTTTCGATGTCTGTGTGGCGTACTATATCGTCTGTAAGTATATTGACACCCATGCTTGCCGCCATGTCCGACAGTTTGTGCTGTATCAGCGGGTCGGTGTGGTAGGGGCGGCCTGCCAGCAGGATGGCAAGGCGGTGTTTTTTGCGGCTGTCCTCCAATATCTGTCTGTTGTAGGCTGTCATGTCGTTGCCGAAATCCTCTTGCGCGGTTACGGCTTTCCGGAATGCCTGTTTGCAGGTAGAGGTGTCTACGCCGAACTGTTTCAAGTAGGCTTCACACTGTTTAAACAGCAAGTGTTTGTCTTTAAATGTAATGGCGGGCGAATCGATGGCGACGCTGCCGTTCTGTACGCTTTTTACCACCTCTGCATATCCCGTAACGATGGGGCAGTTGTAGCTGTTCTGTCCGCCGTCCATGTGTTCGAATACTACGGCAGGCATGAATATCCGTTCCACTTTCCGGCTTATCAGGTCTTGGATGTGGCTGTGTACCAACTTGGCGGGGAAACAGATGTTGTCCGACATTACCAGACCGGCTTTAGCTTCGTATCCGGCGTATGTAGAGGGCGCTGAGAGTATAACCCGGATGTTGCAGTAGCTGAACAGCGCGTGCCAGAACGGATATTCTTCGTACATGTTCAGACAGCGCGGAATGCCGATTGTGGCACGCGGAGTTTCTATTTCACACGAGCGGTCGAACAGCAATTCCAGTTTGCGGGCGTAGGCATTGATGCCCTGCTGAGTTTCTCCTTTGTTGGTAAACACTTTCTCACAGCGGTTGCCCGAATGGTAACGGTTTCCGTTTGCAAAGGTGTAGGTGGTGATGAAGCATTGGTTTTCGCAGCCGTGGCATTGCCGCTGTCGGGTGGTGTACGAGGCGCGTCCTAACAATTCTGTCAGGGTGGTCGGTTCCGATTGGTGCCGGCGGGCATGGAGCGCACACCCGATGGCACCCATCAGTTCCGGTCGACTGCTGCGCGATACTTCTCTTCCTGTCAGCTTTTCAAAGGCGCGTACCACCGAGTCGTTTTTCATCGTTCCTCCTTGCACTACGATGTTCTGTCCCAACTCGTCGGTGTTTTTCAGACGCAATACTTTGTACAGGCAGTTTTTTACTACCGAATACGAAAGGCCTGTTGCGATGTCGGATACCGTGGCTCCCTCACGCATCGCCTGCTTGACTTTCGAGTTCATAAACACCGTACAGCGTGTTCCCAAATCGTACGGATGGACACCGCAGCAGGCTTCCGCACCGAATTCCTGTGCCGAATAGCCTAATGAGCGGGCAAAAGTTTCGAGGAAAGAGCCGCAACCCGATGAGCAGGCTTCGTTGATTTCTATCCGGTTGATAACGCCGCCGGACACGAACATGGCTTTCATGTCTTGCCCGCCGATGTCAAGGATAAACGATACGTCTTTGTTCAGGTGGCGTGCAGCCTCGTAGTGAGCGATGGTTTCTACGATGCCTTCGTTCAGGTGGAAAGCGGCCTTTATCAGGTCTTCGCCGTAGCCTGTCACGCTGCTGCCCGTAATGCGGAGGTCTGTAGCCGATCGCCGGCAGGCTTCCTCTAATTCCTCCAGTCCTTTTTCTACGGCGGCTATCGGGTTTCCGTTATTGTTGGCATAGTAAGTGTATACCGGTTCATCGTGAGGAGTCATTGCCACTATTTTGGTGGTGGTCGAGCCCGAATCGATGCCCAATGTTACTGTCTCCGTACCGCCGCCGAGGGATTTGCAGATGAAATCGTGTCGGTTGATGCGTGCCTTCCATTTTTCGTAGTCTTTGTCATCAGAAAAGAGGGGTGTTAAGCCACCTGCCGGTTGCTTGTCTGAGAGAATGCCGGAGCGTAAGGTCTGTATCACATCGGATAGGCGAGTGGTGTTTTCATATTCTGTTGTCAGCGCCGTGCCCCATGCCGGAATCAGGTGACTGTTTTCGGGCAGGACGATGTCTGTTTCGTTCAGGTGGAGATAATCGGCAAAAGCTTTCCGCAGGGCAGGCAAAAAGGTGAGCGGCCCTCCGCAGAACAGTACGGGCGGACGGATTTCACATCCGTGTGCCAGCGTAACGACCACTTGTACCGCCACGGCATGAAAGATGGATGCCGAAATGTCGGCACGGTTTACGTTCTTGGCTATCAGGTTTTGTACGTCTGTTTTGCTGAACACGCCGCAGCGTGAAGCGATGGGATATATACGTTCTGCTTTCAAGGCAAGTTCGTTCATCTGTTCTACGGAAAAGCCCAACAGCAGCGCCATCTGGTCGATAAAAGCCCCCGTTCCGCCGGCGCAGTTTCCGTTCATGCGCAAATCAGTAGCCGTACCGTTGCGGAAAAACACCACTTTGGCATCCTCGCCGCCGATGTCGATCATCGTGGTGCAGGCATCGGAGTACTGTTTTACGTACTGTGTGGCTGCCACTACCTCTTGCACGAAAGGCAATCCGCACTTTTCGGCAATTCCCATCCCTACCGATCCGGTAAGCCGGACGCAGACAAGCGCATCGCCTGTTTTTTGCTGTATTTCAGACAACAAAGCCGATAGG
This sequence comes from Bacteroides caecicola, assembly GCF_023337095.1. Classification (NCBI taxonomy): domain Bacteria; kingdom Pseudomonadati; phylum Bacteroidota; class Bacteroidia; order Bacteroidales; family Bacteroidaceae; genus Bacteroides; species Bacteroides caecicola. Next base: position 11,515 of record NZ_JAMBLM010000018.1, on the reverse strand, counting down.
CTTTCTCTTATTTTGGCATGGTGACGTCTGTATACCGAAAACATTATTTTTCCGTTTGCCGACAGCACCACGGCTTTTATGGTTGTAGAACCAATATCCAATCCTATTTTATAAACGGTATCCATATCACTTCTTGTTTATATATAATAAATGTATATAATGGAAATCAACGGTTGAGCAAATGTAGTAAAAGAGTTGGTTTATTAAATTTTCATGACGGCTGATTTATGAGCTAATGACAATAAAAAGCGACATTCCGGCTATAATAAGAAGCTGTTCTGAAGCTCTCAGACACGTATTTTTCGCCCCTAAAAAACGCTATGGGTAGCGTTCATCATCCCATGCGGAAGCGTTGACCATTTCTACCCATAGGACAGACCATCCTTTCGGGTAGAATTTTTGCCTGTTTTCAAGGGCAGGAATCGGGGCACGGAAAGCAGGCAGGATTTCTTCATTTTGTTCATTCAAAATTCATTCCATTTGTTAATAATACTTAACGAGTATAATATTTCTTACAGCGTGATTGATAAAGATTTTAAAATATAACTACCTTTGTTTTAAAAAAATAGTTAGATATATGAAAGTTAGCCTAAAAAATAAGATATGAAAAAGACATTTCCCCTCAAAAAGTTTGAAAAGCATTGATTTTTATTCGTTTTATCAAAAAACATAGAAGATAAGTTTAATTTATTATAATCACTAAATGTTAAATTTATGAGAATTGGTAGGTTTTCACAAATGTTTTTGTTGCTGATGGCTACGGGAGGAGTTGTATGGGCTGCTCCTGAAAAATCAGCGGATGTGTCTGTTTTACAGCAGGCGGCTACAATTACCGCTCAGGGTACGATTGTCGATGCTACAGGCGAACCTTTGATTGGTGTAAGTGTTGTCGAAGTGGGTACTACAAACGGTACGATTACCGACATCGACGGTAAGTTTTCGTTGAAAGTGGCGGCAGGCGCAACGCTCGAAATCTCTTATATCGGTTATAAAAACCAACAGTTGACGGCTGCGGAAGATTTAGGCACTATCCAGATGTCGGAAGACACGGAAGTGCTTGAAGAAGTGGTGGTAACGGCTTTGGGTATCAAGCGTGAAAAGAAGGCTTTGGGTTACGCCATGCAGGAAGTAAAAGGTGAATCGCTGGTTGCTGCTCGTGAAACGAACTTGGCAAATGCGCTGTCCGGTAAAATTTCAGGTGTACAGGTGATCCGTTCAAGTAACGGTCCCGGCGGTTCTTCTAAAATCCAGTTGCGTGGTGCTAACTCGGTAACCGGTTTGAACCAGCCGTTGATTGTAGTCGATGGTGTTCCGATGGATAACTTTACGGGTTCTGATAACGCCGACTTCTATAACCCTTCGTTGGATATGGGTAACGGTCTTTCGGATATCAACCCCGAAGATATCGAGTCAATGTCTGTATTGAAAGGTGCTTCGGCTGCTGCTCTTTACGGTTCACGTGCAGGTAACGGTGTTATCTTGATTACTACGAAGAAAGGTACGAAGCGTGAAGGTTTGGGATTGACTATTACGGCTTCCGTTTCTGCTGAAAGTATTTTCATGAGACCTGATTTGCAGAGTTCATTTGGTCAAGGAGAAAGTGGATTATATAATGGTGAAAGTAATTTGAGCTGGGGTCCTGAAATGGGTACTGAATATACTTTCAATGGGCAAAAGCGTATTATGCAGTATTATGATAATATAGATTCATATTTTAATACTGGTACAAACTTTACGGAAAGTGTTTCATTCCAGCAACAATTTGATAAAACAGCTGTTTACGCATCGGCTACCCGTATGGATGACGCCAGTAAGATACCGGGTGCTGAGTTAGATCGTACAAACTTTACGTTGCGTGCTTCTTCTACATTCGGTAAAGATGATCGCTGGAGTATCGATGCTAAAATCCAGTATATTAAAACGGGTGCAGAGAACCGTCCCTTGATTGGTAATAACGATTCGAACTCATTCTTGACAATTTATAAATTGCCTGCATCTTTGGATATACGCGATTATAGCAATCCGCTTACAGATGCTGGAACTATGTATTGGTGGTCTCCTTCCGGATTGAACCCGTATTGGTTGGAAAAATACAGTCTGAATGCAGATACACGTAATCGCTTCTTGCTGAATGCGGCTGTGAAATATAAAATAACCGATTGGTTGGATGTGGAAATACGTGGAGGTAGTGATATGTATTTTACAGAAGCTACAGAGAAAGTTTATGCGGGAGCAAGTACGAAAAATAATGGAAATAGTTCGTATACTTTAGATGAACAGCGTTTCTATGAAAATAACTTTAGTTTTTTGTTCACTGCCCGGAAAGATAATATCATTGATAAGGTAGGTGTGAATGCTACTTTCGGTGGTAACTTGATGGAAAGAAAGTCTTCAGGGTTGAAAAATCATGCGTCTAAACTGACTGTCCCCAACTTATTTACTATTAATAACAGTAGTAATGCAGACCGTTCTGTTACCGAAACTTATAATCATAAAAAGATTAACTCACTGTATGGAACGGTTGGTTTCAACTATGATGGATGGGTATTTTTGGATGCTACATTCCGTAATGACTGGTCTTCTGCTTTGTCAAAAGAAAATCGTTCGTTCTTCTATCCTTCTGTATCTCTTTCATGGGTATTCAGTGATATGATGAGTCGTTTTAACAAACCTTTGCCGGAATGGATTACTTATGCTAAGGCACGCGCTTCATTTGCTCAGGTGGGTAATGACATGGATGCCTATCAGTTGTATGATTCTTATTCAATTGGATCTGACCCATTTGGTAATACTACAGCAAAACCGGGTGATACGAAATACGATTCGACTGTTCGTAGTGAGTTGATTACTTCTTGGGAAGCTGGTTTGGAAATGAAATTTTTCAATAACCGTTTGGGATTTGACTTTGCTTGGTATAAATCAAATGCAAAACGTCAGTTGATGAAGATTCCAATGAATGAAATGTCTGGTTACAAAAATAAGATAATTAATGCCGGAAATATTCAGAATACGGGTGTGGAATTGATGATTTACGCGCGTCCGGTAGAAACGGCTACATTCAGTTGGGACACGCAAATCAACTTCTCAAAGAACAACAATAAGATTTTGGATTTAGGTCCGGGTATTCCTAAATATGAATTAGGTGGTGCTGAAGAGTTGAAAGTATATGCTGTTACAGGAGGTAATTATGGTGAAATTTGGGGAACTAAGTTTGCGCGTGTAGAGGATGAGAATAGTCCGTATTATGGTAAATTGATTTTGAATGATGCCGGTCTTCCTACTACCGATGGTCAACCCTATAAAATTGGAGATCAACAGGCTGATTGTATGTTAGGATGGAACAATACCTTTAGTTACAAGAACTTTGCATTCAGTTTCCAAATCGATGGACGTATAGGTGGTGATGTTTATTCATATACAAACTATATGTTGCAGGTTAATGGTCGTGCTGATGTGACGGCTCCGGGTGGTAAGCGTGAAGAGTTTGTTGTTGACGGTGTAATTCCTGATGGTAATGGTGGTTATAAAGTAAATACAACAGCCGTTACTCAAGAAGCATATTGGAGAACTGGTATCGGTACGGGTAATCAAGGTATTGCGGAAGCAAATATTTATGATGGAACCAACTTCCGTTTGCGTAATGTGGCTTTGAATTATACTTTTCCACGTGAAATGTTAAAGAAAACTTGTTTCCAACAAGTAAAATTGGGCTTGTCTGTAAATAATGTATGGATGATTTATAGTGATATGAATGGTATCGATCCGGAATCTGTGATGGTAGCAAATACCAATGCTACAGGTTTTGAATTCGGTGCGTCTCCTACATCACGTACTTATTTGTTTAATGTAACCCTTGGTTTCTAATGATCTAAATGTAAGAATAGGATGAAAACGATAAATAAAATTTTTATAGGTTTAGGGTTGATCGGAATGAGTGGTTTGTACTCTTGTTCTGATTTTGACGAAGTAAATTCCGACCCGTCAAAAGCTCCGTTGGAATGGACATTACCTGAATATTTTCTGAATAGTGCTATCGGTAAAATTCAGATGGATCCGAGTACAGGTGAGCGTGTTTATTATTTAAATTGGGGAGATGCAGCTCGCGCTTTTGGGGAGGCTGGACTATTGTGTGTAGGATTATATGATGATGCTTACATGTCTAACTTCTATTACCCCTGTTTGGCAAGTACGATAACTTATGCAACCACTGCTATTACTGAAGCTGAAAAGCGGGCAGAAACAGATGCTTTTTATAATAATATTGTACAGTTCGGACGTATTTGGCGTGCAATGGTCATTGCTCAATTTGCTGACTCTTTTGGACCTTATCCGTTGAACTCGGCACAAGCTGAAAATCCTGTATTCAATTCGGAAAAGGAAACTTATGCTTTTATTTTAAGTGAACTGAAAGATGCAGCTGATAAAATTGATACATCAGTTAGTCCAACAGAAACCCAAGCAAATTGTGACCCTGCTTATAAATATGTGGGTACAAAATGGCAGAAATTAGCAAATTCTTTGCGTATGCGTTATGCCATGCGTCTGACTAATACGGATATGGTAGCCGATGCGCAGAAAGAATTTGAGGACGCTTGTAAGGATGGAAATTACATAAAGAGTCAGGATGACATGTTATGGTTTACATCAAACAACGGATGGGATGATTATACCAGCCCTTATACTCGTACTTGGAATTTACAGGCTTTGTCTTCTACTATGGATAATTTAATGACTAATTTGGGTGGCGTATCTGTCTCTGAACAACGTTCTGATTTAGCAAAATATACCCATCCCAATACTTATTTGGGCATTAAGTATGACCAACATTTTGTGGGAAATACCGATGATCCGATGAAACAATATTGGTTGGATGGTATTCCTGAAAATTTGGATCCGCGTGCTTTAAAAATGTTTTGGTTAGTGAATGATACGATAGCAGATAATATGATTGATCCTTCCAGTAAAGGTACTTCTATAAATGCTGCGGGCGGTGAATTATTAGATGAAGAAGGTAATTCTATGATTAAGATTTCAGGTTCTTATACATGGAATGGAGTTCCTAGCGGAGCATCTTCAAGTTGGTCATCAATGCTTGCGAAAAATAGACTTATTACTACTGCAAGTGGTATTCGCTCTTGCTATCCGTTATGGGGTAGAGATTATTGTACTGGAGGGGAAACAGGCTTGGGACGTGTAGTTTTCTATGGTGCATGGGAATCTTATTTCTTGCTTGCTGAAGCTGCTTTACGGGGTTGGAATACAGCAGGTATTTCTGATGAGCAGGCTTATGAAGATGGTGTTCGTGCTAGTTTTGAATATTTTGGTGTAAGCGAGTATGTGAACGAGTATCTGAATTCAGAGGAATATAACCGAGTAGGTACTTCTGTAAAATATTCTCATACTGTTGAGCCTTCTTCATTTGAGGCTACTTATATTGATGGATATACAAATCAACAAAAAACTGTCCAGTATCAATATCCTGTCGCATCAAAAACATTATATGGTAAGGCTTTAAATGATAAACTGACAAAGATTATCACCCAAAAATATTTGGCACAAATGCCTTATTTAGTGCAGGAAGCGTGGTCTGATCATCGTCGTTTGGGTTTGCCTTTCTTTGATATGACGGCAAATGAAAGTGTTATGACTGGTTCAGACATGTCGGATTGGAGACCGAACTCTTGGGAATCTGGTCAGAATTGGAAATACTATCCGCAGCGTATGCGTTATCCGGAGACTTTGAGAACTTCTGATGAAGTTGAATATAACCATGCTTTGGAGTTGTTAGGTGGTACTAATACCACGATGGTTCCGCTTTGGTGGTCATTGGGTTATCAGCAGAAATAATTTTGTATAAACTAATCCCCTTGTTTTGCCTTGTATTGTACTTATCAAGGTTTAAAACAAGGGGATTGTTCTTTTTTTACTTGTGGCATAGGTCTAGCTGTCTTAAAACTTCTTTTGTTAATCCTATAATGAAAAATCTATGAAACGTTTACATGTCTTTTTATTCTTGTTTGCACTTTTAGGTCTTGCGGCTTGTGACGATGATGATAGTTATTCTGAAGAATCTCCGATTTCAAGAGATTTAGCTTACGAAATGGTGAAAATGAAATTATTTACTTATGGTAAACCCTTTAATGAGATAGACATTTATGCTACTAAAGATATACTTCCGGCAAATACACCGGTAATAATAAGTAAAGAAGAGACAATGTCATCGGATCGTAATTCATGGCTATTCTTTATAGATGAAATACCGCTTATCGCAAACTGGGGACATCCCTGTAAGTATATTTTTGTGGATGCTTTCGGAAATGTGACCGTTCATGAAAAAACGATGCCTCCATCTGCTCCTTCTTGGGAAGAGATGGATCATTTAAATTGGGCAGATATATGGGATGAGTGGGGTGGAATATATTATACAGGATATTCCCGCTGTTCATTCGAGGGCTATCCGTTCATAATTTATTGTAGCCACAAGAGGAACTATTGAGAATAATTTCTTCGGCTTTGGAATAATTATTTATCTATAAAATTTCGGGAAAAAATACAATAATAGCGCAAGATATATACATTAACGTCATACAGAACAAGTTCCAGTGTATTAAAGATATAGAATTTAATTATACTTTCCCGCATCTTGTTGTCAAATTCTTTAAATAGTATTATATTTGTAATTATAATCATAAAAATTTTTATTAACATGACAAGGAAACAGGTTATAACCTTATTTGCCGCTTTTTGTTATGCGCTTTCTCCGGTTGTGGGGCAGGCGCAGGAAAAAACGCAACAGGAGGTTGAGAAAGAAAAAAAAATGGAGTGGTTTGCAAAAGCCAAGTTGGGTATTTTCATCCATTGGGGAATTTATTCGGTAAAGGGAGTCTCTGAAAGTTGGTCTTTCTTTAATAAATATCTGCCATACGATGAATACATGAGCCAAAAAGACGGGTTTACCGCTTCGAAATACGACCCGAAAGCATGGGTGGACTTGATAAAAGAGAGCGGGGCGCGCTATACGGTTATCACAACCAAACATCATGACGGAATGGCTTTGTGGGACACGAAAGCGGGTGCATTGAGTACGGTGAAGTGTACGCCTGTCAAGCGAGATTTGATTGCTCCCTTTGCGAAAGAGGTTCGCAAACAGGGACTGAAATTGGGCTTCTACTATTCATTGCTCGACTGGTCGCATCCCGATTATCCGAATATGACGCGCACGGAGGTTCGCTATAAGAATGATTCGGTACGGTGGCAACGCTTCGTCGACTTCAATATGGCGCAGCTAACGGAATTGAACAAAACTTGGAAACCGGATTTGTATTGGTTTGATGGCGACTGGGAACAAACAGCCGAGGCATGGAACGCCAAAGGAATCGTAGATTTGTTGCGCTCGGATAACAAAAATGTGGTTATCAACTCGCGTATTCAGGGATATGGTGATTATGCCACACCCGAACAGGGAGTACCCATTGTTCGCCCGGAAGACAAATACTGGGAGCTGTGTATGACGATGAACGACTCATGGGGCTATCAACATACCGATACCAACTATAAATCGCCATATATCTTGTTGCGCACGTTTGTAGATTGCCTTAGCATGGGAGGAAACTTGCTGCTCGACATTGGTCCGAAAGAAGACGGAACCATTCCTGAAGAGCAAATCAATATATTGAAAGAGTTCGGACGCTGGACAAAGAAACACAAAGAAGCTATTTACGACACTCGTGCCGGTATCCCCACGGAACATTTTCAAGGTTACACCACACTGAACGAAGCGGGAGATATTTTGTATCTCTACTTGCCGTATAAACCTAACGGCCCGATTGAAGTTAAAGGATTGATGAACAAGGTAAACCGTGTTTGGGTAGTGGGTAACGGTGCAATGTTGTCATATAAAGTATATAACAAGAATTACTGGAACGAGGTGCCCGGAAACCTTTACATCGACGTGCCCGAACAGGTACTCGACCCGCAGATAACGGTGGTAGCCGTATTGCTGGACGGACCGGTAAAATTATATCGCGGAGCAGGACAGGTAATAGAAAGTAATTAATATCAGATACATTATGAAGAAGCAATTAGTATGTAGTTTGTTTGCGTTGGCAATGGGCGGACAGATGCTGGCGCAGAATTTGTACACAAAGTATGAGCGTACGCTGACTCCTCCAGAGGGCTATGTATGCTATCGCACGAACGGAAAGATAAAGGTAGACGGCAAACTGAATGAAACGGATTGGCAGAAAGCACAGTCTACTTCCTCGTTTGTTGACATCAGTGGTGAGGGATTTGCCAAACCGTGTTATGATACTTCTGCTAAAATGTTGTGGGATGACGATTATCTCTACGTAGGAGCAACCTTGCAGGAAGATGACATAAAGGCAAAATTGAGCCAGCGCGATACGATTATTTATTACGACAATGACTTTGAAGTGTTTCTTGACCCGGACTGCGACGGACAGAACTACTTTGAGATTGAAACCAACGCTAAAGGTGTGATATTCGACCTGATGCTTGACAAACCTTACCGTGCGGGCGGCAACTTCATGATTCAATGGGATTGTCCGGGACTCCAACTGGCTGTACAGCGTGACGGTACTTTGAACAACTCGAAAGATAAAGATAAACAGTGGACGGTGGAAATGGCTATTCCCCGCAAAGCATTGGCTGTGAATTTTGCCAATCCGATAGAGGCAGGGAAATACTGGCGCATCAACTTCTCACGTGTGCAGTGGCTGAAACCCGGACAGCGTGAAGAAAACTGGGTATGGATGCCTACCGGAAAGATAGATATGCACATGCCCGACAGATGGGGATTCTTATACCTTTCAGACAAAGTGGTAGGACAGGGAACAGAAACCTTTAAGTATCCTTATAACATGGCTGCGTATAAACTGCTTTGGGCGATGTATTATGCACAGTTGGATAACTATGCGAAAGAGAAAAATTATCTGCGTGCAAAAGAGAACTTCTTCCTTACAGATGCTGAGCTGAAAGATCTTCCGGCAGGGGCAGAAATCACGGTAGAGGCTACCGGTCATACGTTCCGCATGTCGGTTAGTGTTCCCGAAGAGAAAGTACGTTACGTGGTTGACAATACCGGAAGGTTCAGTCGCGAAACCATTGCTCCCCGCCAAGTAAAGAACTGGGTATGGATGCGCATCAACAAAGAAAAAGGAGATGAATATTACAAAAAATATTTCGCACTGCTGAAAGAATGTGGTATCAGCGGAGTAATGTTCGAAGGCTACGATGAAAATACGTACAAGATGTGTAAGGAAGCCGGTCTGGAAGCACACTACTGGAAGTGGACGATGAACCGCCACGAGGTACTGAAAACACATCCTGACTGGTTTGCCGTAAACCGTAAAGGTGAATCGGGCTATGATAAACCTGCATACGTGGATTACTATCGTTTCCTTTGTCCGAACCATGAAGGCGTTGCCGAATATTTGGCTGCCGATTATTTGAAAGAGGCCAATTTGCCTTACGTAGACGGTGTGCATCTTGATTACGTGCGTTTCCCGGATGTAGTATTGCCTGTCAGCTTATGGAAAAATTACGGTATCGAACAAACGTCCGAATTGCCTGAATACGATTACTGTTATTGTGACGTATGCCGTCAGAAGTTTAAAGAACAGACCGGAAAAGACCCGATGGAATTGAAGTACCCGATGGAGAACCAGTCGTGGATAAACTTCCGTCTGGATGCGATAACCCGTGTAGTAAACAAGATTACGCAGACCTTGAAGTCGGAAGGCAAGCGCGTTTCGGCTGCCGTATTCCCCGGACCGTCTATGGCACGCAAGATGGTGCGCCAAGATTGGGGACAGTGGTCGCTCGATGCTTACTTCCCGATGATTTATAACGGTTTCTATTACGAAGGTCCGGAATGGATTGGACGTTCGGTGAAAGAGAGTGTAGAAACCATTAATGGAAGAGCCAAGATTTATGCCGGATTAATGTTCCCGGATATCAAAAACACGTTTGAACAAGCATTGGATGAGGCTTTCAATAACGGAGCTTCGGGTGTATCGTTCTTCGATGGTCCGGACGAAGAATACTTGCATAAATTTAAGGCATATCTGGAAAAGAGAGGTTTTGAAGTGGTTAAATAAAGACGATTAAGATAATATGAGAATAGCAAGTATATGTTTGTCTCTGCTCATGGCTTTGAGCGCATGGGGAGCAGGACACAAAGAATTGCCGGCAAAAGGAGACTTGACATTAACCGTGTTCGATAAGGAAAATGTCCGTTTCGTTCCGGATGTATATGGCGGTTATGCTGCTGCAGAAGCCGATGGAGTTATCCATTTGGTAAACGGACGTATTATTTTAAAGAAAATACAAGTTCCCGATTATCAGCGCGACGTAACAGTGAGTCTGAAAGTAACGGTAGCGTCGAACGGCGATCGTTGGGATAAGTCGGGTTCTTGTTTCGTACTGCCGAAAGAGTCTGCCATTAATTTGCTGAATATTGCTCAGGGAAAAGAAAAGTTTCCTGCCATCGACAGTTTGAAGCTGGAAAACATGATTGGTATCGTTCCGGGAAAGAACTACCTGCCTACCATTGAACTGATGCGCTTCATGACTCCTTTCGGGGTAGGACATTACAGTGAAGACGATGATTCACTCTCCAGCAAGCGCCGTCCGGTGTACATTCCTAAATGGGAGAAATGCGTACAATGGCAGCAAGACATCACGGATTTGTATTCAACCTTGAAAGGGGAGGCTTACGTAGGTATCTTTATTGATACGTGGACACCCGAAGGATACATAGCAAGCATGGAACTGAAATTCAAAGAAACTCCGGTGGCTTGTGAAAAATTGGTTCGTCGCCACGTAGAACCGTTAATGAACACCGTATATTACGTGGGGCAGTCTTACCCCGACATCTTCTCACGCAAGGCGGTTTCTACCGAATTTACACTGCCTGAAGGAGCTAAGAATGTACGTTTGAAATACATCGTTACCGGTCATGGAGGACATTCGGGAGGCGACGAGTTTGTACCGAACCGCAACATCCTTTCAGTAGATGGGAAAGAAGTGTATAACTTCACGCCGTGGAGAGACGACTGTGCGTCGTTCCGCCGCTTTAATCCGGCTACGGGAGTATGGTTAATCAAACGCTTGGCGGCTTATATCGGTGAGAAGGGATATGAGACAAAAGAAGTAGAAGAACCATTGGCTTCGTCCGACTTGTCTCGCTCTAACTGGTGTCCGGGTTCGGATGTTGTCCCCGAAGAAATTCCTTTAACAGGTTTGCAAGCCGGTAAACATACTTTCACGGTAGATATTCCGGAGGCACAACCGGTAAGTAATGATGAGCTGAACCATTGGTTGGTTTCTGCATATTTGGTATGGGAAGAATAAATCGGATTTGCCAATAAATCCTCTTTGAAAAGAATCCCCCTTATTTGCTTTATTGAACTGGGTAAAGTTTTCGTAAGGCAAATAGGGGGATTCTTTTTTTCTGATATAAGAGCCTGTTTAAATTTTCCAATAAGTTGTTTTT
>NZ_JAMBLM010000017.1:0-45322 GCF_023337095.1 Bacteroides caecicola | reverse complement strand
GCCCCGCGCGGGGAAACCGAATAGGCTTGTATGTCGTAAAATATGGATTTTATTGAGATGTTTTGAGCGGTTTTCCATATTATTTTCATTACTTTTGGGCATTAATCACTAATATCTGAAAAAACATGAAACTGACATTTCGCATCCGGTATCGCACTGTGTGGGGGGAGAACCTTTGTGTTTTGTTAAACGATGATGAAACGCAAATCATATCTCTTTCTACCCGCAATGGTGATGAATGGCAGGGAAGTTTTGAATATATTCCGGTTGGGTCGAATCAGCTCGTAACCTATCGGTATGCCGTTTATCGGGATAATATATGTATACGTAAAGAGTTGGGAGCTATATCTCATCTATTCTCTTTAGGGAATGCCCAGCAGAATCATTATGTAATTGATGATTGCTGGAGAGACTTGCCTGCCGATTCTTATCGTTACAGTTCAGCATTCAATAGTATTTATACTCCTCAATCTTATAATAAGCTATCCGACAGCGTCGGAAGTTGTATTACGTTTCGTGCCCTTTGTCCGGAGTTGGGCAATCGGAATCAGGCGTTGGGACTTATAGGAAGTTGCAATGCTTTAGGAAGTTGGGAATATTGCCGTCCGCTGCGTATGCAGGAAGTAAGACCTAATGTATGGCATATAACGCTGGATGCTTCCTCTTTGCAATTACCTTTCGAGTATAAGTTTGTAGCCATAAATGCCGAGAGCGGAGCGGTGGAAGAATGGGAATCCCGTCCGAACCGACTTTTCAACGTGCAGCCTTTACAGCGTGGTGAGACTTATCTGCCGATGGAAACAGAAGTCTTTTTTGCACTTCCAGCCCGTAAATTTGCAGGTTCTGCCATTCCTGTTTTTTCGCTTCGTTCGGAAGGTAGTTGCGGAGTTGGGGATTTCGGCGATTTAAAGACGTTTGTATCATGGGCTGCCGATACAGCGCAGCACGTTGTACAGATTTTGCCTATTAATGATACGAGTATAACCGGAAGTTGGACCGATTCTTATCCTTATAACAGCATTTCCATTTATGCTTTTCATCCCATGTACATCGACCTCCGTCAGCTTCCTGCTTTGGCGGATGCCCAATTTGCTAGTCGGTTTGAAGAAGAACGGGCTCGCTTGAATGCCTTGTCGGTAGTAGACTATGAGGCAGTTAACCGGTTAAAGCAGTCCTACTTAAAAGAAGTTTACCGGCAAGAAGGAGAGAATGTATTGAAATCGGATGAATTTAATACCTTTTTCGCTGATAACCGACATTGGTTACAGCCTTATGCTGCATTCTCTTATTTGCGTGATTTATACGGAACATCTGATTTTCATTGCTGGGAGGCATATAACAAGTACGATGAGGAGGAAATACAGCAACTGTGTTCGTCTGAAAGCGATGCTTATACATTCATCGGGTATTATTATTACATGCAATACCTGTTACATGTACAATTGCTCGCCGTAGCCGAATACGCCCGTCGGAAAGGAGTTATTCTGAAAGGAGATATTCCCATCGGAATCAGTCGTACCAGTGTAGAATCGTGGGTAGAACCTTATTATTTCAATATGAACGGGCAGGCAGGTGCACCGCCTGATGCTTTTTCCGTAAACGGTCAGAATTGGGGATTCCCTACTTATAATTGGGAGGTTATGGAGAAAGATAATTACCTGTGGTGGCGCCGCCGCTTTGCTAAGATGGCAGAATACTTCACGGCGTATCGCATTGATCATATTTTAGGGTTCTTCCGCATTTGGGAGATTCCCACGCACAGCGTTCACGGGCTGTTGGGACAGTTTGTGCCCTCTTTGCCAATGAGTGCCGATGAAATCCGCAGTTTCGGGTTGAACTTCCGTCCCGATTTCATGCTCCGTCCGTTTATCAGCGAATACATTTTGAATACTGTTTTTGGCGAACAGAGCGATTACGTGCGCGAAACCTTCGTACGTCCGCTTCATCATGATTTGTATGAGATGCGTCCGGAGTTTGATACGCAGCGCAAGGTGGAAGCCTTTTTCGAAGGAAAGACCGATTCGGAAAGCATTTGGTTGAAAGAAAAACTATATGCTTTAATCAGCGATGTATTGTTTGTTGCCGACCGTAATAATCCGGAATTGTATCATCCGCGTATCGCTGTTCAGAATGATTACATATTCAAGCAGCTCGCCGAGCAAGAGCAGGAAGCCTTTAACCACCTGTATAATCATTATTACTACCAGCGCCATAACGAGTTCTGGTATCATGAAGCCATGAAGAAACTACCCGTACTTACTCAGTCTACGCCGATGCTGGTTTGTGGAGAAGATTTGGGGATGGTTCCCGACTGTGTATCGTGGGTGATGAACGAGCTGCAGATACTCTCGCTTGAAATCCAGCGTATGCCGAAAGCAATAGGCCGCGAGTTCGGGTGCCTTAACGAATATCCGTTCCGTTCTGTTTGTACGATTGGAACGCACGATATGCCTACCTTGCGCGGCTGGTGGGAAGAAGATGCTGCTCTGACCGAGCGTTTCTATCACAACGAACTTCATCATTGGGGAGAGGTTCCGAAACATGCTCCCGGTTGGCTCTGCAAAGAAATCATCGAACAGCATCTGCAAAGCCCTTCCATGCTCTGCGTGCTTGCATGGCAGGATTGGACTTCGATAGACGAATCATTGCGCAATCCCGATGTACAGGCAGAGCGTATCAACGTGCCGGCAAATCCGCATAACTATTGGCAGTGGCGTATGCACATCACGCTGGAAGAACTCATGCAGGCCGATGAACTGAATGATGCCATCCGGCAAATGATTCAGTCGAGCGATAGAAATACAGCGTGCTAAGGGATATGAATCAGCTTGTGTGTTTGCAGACTTAACCGCCATTGGGGATGTGCTTTGATGTAAGCGATGACTTCCTCCGTATTGCTGCACGAACAAGGCTGTAAGAAATAATGCAGGGCAGGCAGGGCAAGATAAGATTCCACATCTTGCCCTGCTCCTGTATAAACCACTTTTACTTCGTCTATTCGTTTTACATTGAGTTTGCCTCCTTGCTTGGGCGAGCAGGTAACCCAGTCTATTGCTTCAGGGAGTACACACGTTCCGTTGGTTTCGATGGCAACATATTTGCCGAGTGCGTGCAATTTCTCTACCAAGTCATCATCAATCCACAAGCCCGGCTCTCCTCCCGTAAGAATAACCATCCGGCACGGAAAAGCCGACACCCGTTCCAATAATTCCTCGTCCGTCATAAGCGTTCCGCTTTCATGGCGGGTATCACAGAAGTCACATTTCAGATTACAACCCGAAAACCGAATAAATACGGCAGGCGTACCCGTATGGAAGCCTTCACCCTGAAGACTGTAAAACAGTTCGTTAATCTTTCTCATAGATCGCCGTGTTTCCTTCCGATTCACACACTTCTACTTTGTAACAGTTCTCCACCTCGGCGCATATCCATCGGGCGATATTTTCCGCCGTAGGGTTAAACGGAAGTACGTCATTCAAATGCTGATGGTCGAGCTTGTCTTTCACTTTTTCCTTGATGTGAGTAAAGTCGGTTACCATTCCGTCGGCGTTCAGTTCTTTAGATCGACAGTAAACGGTCACTATCCAGTTATGACCATGCAAGCATTCGCATTTGCTCCGGTAAGAGAGTTTCAGAAAGTGCGAAGCTGAAATTTCGATTCGCTTGATAACGGTGTACATAATTGTCTTATTAAAAATCTTTGGTTAGATAATATAAAGTAAAGACGCTTAATGTCACCTCAGCGTCGGTGCAAAGATACGGATTATTTTGTAGCGGGACTATAAATCGAATATAGATTGAGTCTTTTTATCGGTTGTTGTACTGTATCGATGAAAGAAAAACTTTGCATCTGTCACATATTAAAATCCTGTTCTTTTCCAACTATCAAAGTATGTGATATCGGTGCTTTGATTTCCAATATACCTTTGAGGAGGTGTTTTCTCCCGGTTCTCGGCTGGCTTACATAAATATCACAATATACGTTGAACTGTCCGTAACAACATTCTATAGTGCAGATTTGTAGCTTATGAGGGTTGATGGGGAACATTTTGTAGATGTTGAATATATCTTCCGGAACCGGTAGGCATTGTGTGGTTTCATTGAGCTGTATAGTTGTTTCTTTCATGACAAGTTTCTTGCTGACATCGTTGTTGAACCGCTCTGTTTCAGGGGCAGGAACTGTCGGAATGTTTCCCTTGAATATCTTCAGTACATCGTTTTGTCTGTACGGATTCCCTGCAATGTACAAGTTCGTAAAGGTATATTCTTGCAGAAAGTGTGAGTAAGGCATTATGATATAATTGATGACTTCCGAGGTCGCATTGGTCATCTTTATCATTTTTATATCAACCGTCACGTTGTCTTGGTACGTGTAAGAGTCTAATGCATACACGATGCTGTCAATCTCGTACCTCGACGAAGGTTCTAACTCTACGGAAATTTCCCTTTCGTCATAGTCGTTTCCTACGTTTATGGTCAGCATCATAGGCTCAAGGTTCATGTTTTCGGGCTTTGAGAAACACAGATGCGTTTCGTCCGTGCGCTCGATGGTCAGATGGATGTCCGGCTGATCGATTACCATCTTAACCGTTTCTTCTTCCGACATATAGAATGGAGAGTTCATCGCAATCAGGTGACCGTCTTTTGCGTAGATGTCTCCGAGGACTTCGCGGAACGCTCCGTCTTCGTCGGTGGAGAATACGTTTCTTATAACCCAGTTTGATGCTTTGAAGCTGACGGTTACGGTGGAGTCGGTATCCGAAAGTTTTATTTCTTCCGCCGACGGTGCATAGTCGTTGATGAACACGTCGCGGTTACATCCGCAGAGCAGGGCGGAGAGGGTGGCGATATAAAGAAGGAAAATTCGTTTCATAGGGAGTAAGGTTTTAAAAATTATCTTGCGTTGAAACGGTAACCTATGCCCAGCATCAGGTTGTTGGGGTCTTTAAAGCGGTAAAGCTGATAACCCGTGTGCAGGAACAGGTTTTTGGTAAGATTGGTTTTCAGTGCAAGTGTTTGGTAAAACTTGTTCGTATCAGGTCCTTTACACAAGAAGTTCTTGCCGATACCTATGTTAATAGAGAATATCGGCATTACTACTTCTGCCCTTACAGACAGCCCCATCGAGAACTGCTCTTTGAAGGGAGGCCGGTAAAACCGAATCTCTTCCGGGGTAGAGGGAATAACTTCGTTGGCAACGTGTTGTTGGATGTTTGCACTTTCGTCATATTGCACGTCGAGTGATACGCCGGCACGGAAGTAACGGTTAAAGTTATAGAGTGGGTTGAAGTTCAATCCCACGATGCCGAAAGAACCCGGAACAAGAAACGAGTTGTTATTCTCGAAAAACACACCTTTTTTTCTTGTAGCCCCGTATACGATTAAGTCGTAGCTCATGTATCGGCTGAACGACGGTTTACATCGCAGGTACGCCGGTTTCTCACTCTTGTCGCCGCCCCCGAAAAAGCGGGTTACGCCGATAGAAGCCCCTATGGTGTTTACTCCGGAATTGGGATAACCCGTGTTTCCGTTCGAATAATGAGTAAGGTCGATTCCGGCACGCAATTCCGTACCGGGTGCCAACTGCCAGTTCAGGAGGAATTCCAAATTGATGTAAGCATTAATTTTAGAACCTACAACCCGGTTCATCGGGTTGGTTTCCGGATTATACTTTTTCCAGCCGAACGAGGCTCCGAAATTCCATTCATAATCGAAAGATAGTTTAGGAGTAATGGTGGCTATCCTTGATGTCTGAAAAACATATACGGCGAGCGGATTCCCCATTTCCGAAGAATTGAAGAACGTATTGTAACCAATGCCTATACCCTGAACCGCGTGCGGATACAGCTGTCCCAGTTTTGTTTCGGGAGTAAACCGGAATCCGTATTTCAGATGTCCCGACAATGCGGAGTTTATTGGGCTCTGTGCGTTATTCATCCCTTTGAGAAATTCATGAGTGGGGAAAACGTATGTAGGCTTAAAGGCGACTCCAATCGCATGAACCATCTTTTGGGGATGGGAATCATTCCCTGCCGAAAAGCTGTTTCTTGTCACCGAATCGGTTGGTGTTGTTGCAGGTGAGGCGGCACAGAAGCCCGAAAAAAGGAACAGTGTCAATATTCCGATTAGCTTTTTAGCATTCATAGCTTTCTGACAGGTTACATTCATTCATAATAGGGGTTATTATTTTCTCTGTTGTAGATGCAAATGTATACGAATAACCGGAAGATGCAAAAAATTGTACGGTAAAAAAGCACAACCGGTATGCTATATTTCCGGAAAGTTTGGTTGGCAGGAACTGAGCTTTTATCAGGGATAAAAACGCTACCCGTAGAGCCGTTGAACGCTACCCATAGAACCGATGTACGCATCCGCATGGGATAACAAAAACTAACGGTAGCGTTTTGACGGACAAACCGCAGCGGAATTTGTGCGTGCGGCTGTCCGATAAAACGCCTGCCGTTTTCAACTGTCAGACAGATGTATGTCTTTGACTTACAGCAAGGTATTCAGTAAAACTTTCCCCGACGTATCTACTACCTTTACTCTGATTTTTCCGTCTGATAAATCAAGACGGGTAGCACTCCGATTGCTTCCCACGATTACCGGGAAAGCATTCCCCGCCTTATTTTTCTCGTGGAAAGCAAACTCATGCGTATGCCCCGACACCATCAAGTCGATATGAGCTTTGTTCAGAATCGGGAGCATTTTGGCTTTCAGATCGTTGATGCCGTGAGTCAATTCCTCTTCTGGGAAAATGTCGACCATCGGATAGTGGGAAATAACAATACGGTACCGGGCTGTTTTAAATTCCTCCGTTTCTACTAATTGAGCCAGCCACTCCGTCTGCTCGGTGCGGTAAGCGTCGAAGTCGGTCAGTCCGGCATACACCTGCGTATCATCGGGTTTATCCTCACCGCAATCCAGCATCACAATCATGATGTCTCCCATCCGGCACGAACCGTAAATCTTCCCGTTCGATTTCGGGAATAATTTCGGATAACTGCGTGCCAGTTTTCCGCGGGTCTCATGGTTTCCGCGCACCATGTTGAAAGGTATGGAAGAAGCAAACCGCTGTACACTCTTGTCGATGAAAGCGCGGAAAGGTGTTTCGCTGTCCTCTATGTAATTCATCATATCGCCAGCATAGAGAAAAGCGTCGCACGTTTTGTAATCGCAAAGATTAAGCAACGTGTCTAATTGTTCAGAGTTGTTATGCACATCGCTTACCACAAACAAAGACCCGCCTTCATGCGTAGGGTCTGTGGTGCGGAACGTGTACCACTGCGAAGTGATACTGTCGCCAAACACCACCTTGTAAGGCTGGAAGTCGCGCATCTCCTTCGAGCGAATCCGGTAATTATACACCGCTCCCGGCTTCAGTCCCTCTGCCCTGACGCTGTGGAAAACCGTATTCGCATCGCGCAGTCCATGCTCCGTATGGTAATAAGATTTGATATCCTTTCCGCCTTCCTCCTTCACTTCGATAAAAGAAAACGAAGGAAGCGAAGTGGTAAACACAAAAGTAGCCCCTTGCGCAGTCACCTCTTGAAGATAAGGTCCGTGATTCACTTGAAACTCCGTTGTTTCTTGGGCAAAAGCGTGCGTTGCCCCGAAAACGAACAGCGCACTCATCAGAAAATCTTTCAGTTTGTTTCTTCTCTGCAACATAATTCATACTATTAATGATGATACCTATTTACAGATACAAAAGTAGACTAATAGTTCAAAGTTGCAAATACCGGGTGGTAAAAATGCTTTGTTTATCTTTCGTTATAGGATTATGTGTTGTTTTTGACCGGAAGAGTGAAATGATAGTGAAACATTAGGGTTAGTTAAATTCCCCAAGTTGTAAATGTTTATTCTTTTGTAAAGGCACTATAAAATATGATTGTGAGAAAATAGTTTATAGTGCCTTATGTATTTATGTGAAGCCTCATTCATTCGTGTGTGGGCATCGAGCTAAATTTGAAACTATTCCTTTAAATGATCTATTTCTTTGATAATCTCATCATTGATGCGTTGCATTTTCCGGAAGATTAAGAAAGCGATTCCGGTACCAACGAGACACCCGATTCCAATGCCTGTTCCCATTATAATGGCATAAGCTCTATCAGATAAATCATAATTCAAAAACTCAAACAAGAATATACTTGCCCAAACTATGCATATCGGAATCCCGACTACCATTTGATTTATGCGATTCTTTTTCATCTTTACAAAAATCTGGCGCGAAGTCAGCAAGTCATGTTTTAGCCATCCTTTTCCTATTACCTTATTAATAAAGAAATCAAAACCAATTTCTACTGCTACAAGTAGCATGGTTGTGATATAAAAGTATAATGAGACTTTCCCCGTTTGGTAAAAGTAAAGAAACATAAGGGCTAATAAGGGCATGAGCAAGAATAACTTTATATAGATATACTTATCTATCCATTTCATTTTGTTCTGCATAACAGTTCGCAAAAGTCGTTCATTATTAATCTGCTGAGATTTTATTTTCTCGGTAAGGATAGCAAACTGTTGTCTCAATTCGTCCATATCGTTTATATTATTCTTTTCCATGATGAATGTCTTTTAAGGATGCATATTTTTAAGTTGTTCTCTGATTCGGGAAAGCCTCACCGAAACATTCTTGGTTGAAATACCTACAATGGCTCCTATCTCATCGTAAGGAAGGTTTTCCAGCCATAGGAGGATTATGGCCCTGTCGAACGGCTCCAATTTGTTGATACGGTTATAGAGTGCTTTAATTTGCTTTGATTCGTGGTCATTATCCTCAAAGAGGTCAATGTCTACTGTTAACGGAACTGTTTTTCTCCGTTTTTTCTTCCGGTCGAATGATATGCACGTGTTCAGACTAATCCGGTAAATCCAAGTTTTCATTTCACTCTTTTGTGCGAAGTTGTCAAATCCTTTCCACAGATTGATAGAGACTTCTTGGTACATATCGTTCACTTCATCTTTGTCTTTTGAGAACATGAAGCAAACGGTATATATGGTCGTTTTATACTCTTTTAATATCCGGATGAAGTCAGTTTCTTTCTTATTCATCTTATCCATAACTTTTAGTACGTTAGACACAAGACATGTTTGGTTCTCTGCAAAATATTCGTTTTTAGAGCCTTCAGACTATTTCACGGCTTCTATCGTGTACCCTTGTTTGCTTAGCAAGTTTAAGATGCCACGTTCACCAGCCAGATGTCCGCTTCCGACAGCAAAAAAAGTCGCTTTTTCTTTCATGATGGCAGGCATGACCTCAGCCCAGTTAGCATTACGCCTGTAAATCAGAGCCTCTTCTTCTTCAGGAAGTGCGTCGCAGGAATTACCCTGCTTTTCTTCAACGATCTCCATTAATTGTTTCAAATCCTGTTTCATATAAGCAGCCGACATCCTTCGGGTTTGTTGTTCTGCCTTATTTAAATTCATGACGGTACAGAGTAGCTGGTCGGCCTGACGCTGAAGAGTTTGCGTTCCGAATAAAACTCCCATTTGGAAATCCATTGTCTCCAAACCGGCAACAGCTTTCCCCTTCTTTTGAGCTTCAGACTGAATCCATCCGTCTAACTGCTGCTGAGGATTGAATCCTTCTACGGTTTTCATGGCTATCAGTGCACTTATTTGCGCAGTGAGAAAAGCCGGTTTTATTTTATCGAACATCTGCAACTCTACCCCCATCAGTTGCTTAATTTTTACAGCCACACTATCATACTGTGCACTATTGAATAACGTATGTAGCGTAGTATCACCCGGTAACATAATAGCCTGCTGCATTTTCTGCATGTTGATTGGACTTTGCATTTCTTCCATCACTATTTCTCCATATACCTGCTCCGTTTCATTCATAGCCTGTTTAAAACCGGGTACACTATCTGTTATTGATAGCGGCGCCAAATGATGAGTACCAAATACATACGACGGTTTAGCCAAATCTTTTCCGGAAACTTTCCATAACAGCTGAGCATTAGCTCCATAAGTGATGCACAGAAGCACTACTAATACCAAAATCTTTTTCATATTCTAAAATTTTAAATTGTTTCTACTTGTTAGACGCACAGGTAAGCAATTTACTACAAAAAATCGGAGAATTTTTTAAATTTATTGGAATTATGCTTCAAAAGTCGAAGTTTGAATTATGGAAAAAGAGGGATTACGGTGGGCGAACAATAACCGACTCAAAGCATTTGTTTGCGCAAGAACACAAAAAAAGCACCTACAAAAACTTTGTAAGTGCTTGATTCTTAATGTGGACCAGCCAGGGCTTGAACCTGGGACCTCCAGATTATGAGTCTGTTGCTCTAACCAACTGAGCTACAAGTCCGGTGTTTCATTTGTGTTTCAGAAACCGAGTGCAAAAGTAATAGTTTAAAAGAAAACAAACAACATTTCTGCGGAAAAAATTAATAAAAAAAACTAATAAGTTCATTGCTTCCAATATATATTGTATTTTTGCGTCACTGAATATTTTAATTTTAGACTTATGTCACAGAATGTTAAAGACTCTCATTTGACCGGACTTACTGATAACGAAGTTCTCGAAAGTCGTCAGCGGTATGGTAGTAATCTTTTAACTCCGCCCAAACGACCTTCCATGTGGAAACTTTATTTGGAAAAATTCAATGACCCTGTGATACGGGTATTACTCGTTGCGGCTATTTTTTCTCTGATTATTTCTATCATTGAGAATGAGTATGCTGAAACGATTGGTATCTTTTTTGCAATATTCTTGGCTACAGGGATTGGCTTTTATTTTGAGTATGACGCAAATAAAAAGTTTGATTTGTTAAACGCTGTGGGTGAGGAGACGCCGGTTACGGTACTTCGAAACGGTAAGGTACATGAAATACCTCGTAAGGATATTGTAGTGGGCGATATCGTTATTCTGAATACCGGAGAAGAGGTGCCGGCAGACGGTACGTTGGTTGAGGCGGTTTCATTGCAAGTTAATGAATCGAGCCTTACCGGGGAATTGATGGTGAATAAAACCACGGATGAAGCGCATTTCGATGAGGAGGCTACTTATCCTTCGAATGCGGTGATGCGTGGAACAACGATTACTGACGGACACGGTACGATGCGGGTTGAACGGGTAGGGGATGCTACAGAAATTGGAAAGGTGGCTCGTCAGGCTACGGAGCAGAGTCAGGAGCAGACGCCGTTGAATATCCAGCTTACCAAACTTGCTAACTTGATCGGGAAAGCCGGATTTACGATTGCTGCGTTGACCTTCATTATTTTTACCAGTAAAGATTTATACGTATATTTTAATAATAACACGGTTACCGATTGGCATCAATGGTTGGAAGTTGCCCGTATCGTGCTTAAATACTTTATGATGGCAGTGACATTGATTGTGGTTGCTGTTCCCGAAGGTTTGCCGATGAGCGTGACGTTGAGTTTGGCTCTGAATATGCGTCGGATGCTGAAGACCAATAACCTCGTGCGTAAGATGCACGCTTGTGAAACGATGGGTGCCATTACGGTGATTTGTACAGATAAGACGGGTACGCTGACGCAGAATCTGATGCAGGTTTACGAGGCGAAGTTAGATGATACTAAATCTGATTTGATAGCCGAAGGTATATCGGCTAACTCAACGGCTTTCTTGGAAGAAAAGGCAGAAGGAGAAAAACCGTCAGGGGTGGGTAATCCTACGGAAATAGCATTGCTCTTGTGGCTGAATGAGCAGGGGAAAGATTATATGGCGTTGCGCGAAGGAGCGAAAATCGTCAATCAGCTTACGTTCTCAACCGAGCGTAAATACATGGCTACGCTGGTTGACTCGCCCTTGCAAAATAAGCGTGTACTTTATATTAAAGGTGCTCCTGAAATCGTAATGAGCAAGTGTGATTTGAGTGCCGAACAGGTACGTTTGAATAATGAACAGCTATTGGCTTACCAGAACAAGGCGATGCGTACGTTGGGGTTGGCATATAAATATGTAGATGCAAGCGATCCGACCGACTGTGCCGAACTGGTGAAAAAGGGAGGCATGACTTTCTTGGGCATTTTTGCCATCAGCGATCCGATTCGTCCGGATGTGCCCGATGCCGTGAAGAGATGCCAGTCTGCCGGAATCGGAATCAAGATTGTTACGGGAGATACGCCGGGTACAGCTACAGAAATAGCACGCCAAATCGGGTTGTGGAAACCGGAAGATACAGAGCGTAACCGGATCACCGGAGTAGAGTTCGCGGCACTGAGCGATGAAGAAGCTCTCGACCGTGTACTCGATTTGAAGGTAATGAGCCGTGCGCGTCCGATGGATAAGCAACGACTTGTACAGTTGTTGCAACAAAAAGGTGCGGTGGTTGCCGTTACCGGAGACGGTACGAACGATGCTCCGGCGTTGAATCATGCTCAAGTAGGATTGTCGATGGGAACGGGAACATCCGTAGCAAAAGAAGCCAGTGATATTACCTTGTTGGATGATTCGTTCCGCAGCATAGCCACGGCAGTTATGTGGGGACGTTCGCTTTATAAGAATATCCAGCGGTTCATCGTATTCCAGCTTACCATCAATGTGGTTGCTTTGCTTAGCGTGTTGTTAGGCGCATTCTTCGGAACTTCCCTTCCGCTTACCGTTACCCAGATGCTTTGGGTTAACTTGATTATGGATACTTTCGCTGCTATGGCGTTGGCTTCTATTTCGCCCAGCATGGATGTTATGAACGAAAAGCCACGTAAGCGCACCGATTTCATCATTACACCTGCCATGCGTAACAACATCTTCGGGGTAGCTTTCGGATTCCTTGTTATTTTAATGGGACTGTTGGTTTATTTCAAAGGATTGCCCGATGGCTTGTTGCCCGATGGAGAGATGAATGTTCATTACCTCACCATATTCTTCACCATCTTCGTGATGTTGCAGTTCTGGAATCTTTTCAATGCTAGCGTGTTCGGAACCAATCATTCTATCTTTAAGGATGCCGGTCATGCGTTGGGTATGCTGAGCGTGGCGATTATCATCCTTATCGGACAGATTATCATCGTTACATTCGGTGGAAAAGTTTTCCGTACCGAACCGCTTTCGTTGGTCGAATGGGGTTATATCATCGGTGGAACATCCATTGTACTGTGGATAGGAGAAATCTGGCGTGGTATCAAGAGACTTAACAAGGCGTGAGTATGAACGGTAATGCTGTGCGGAATGTGGTTTTCGACTGGGGCGGCGTGTTGGTCGATCTCGATGTGGAAGGCTGCATAAAGGCTTTCGAGAATGCCGGGGTAGCAGACGTGCGAACGTTGATAACCGGAACGAACGAAGCGGGACTTTTCCGCCATTATGAATGTGGGGATATCAGTACGGCTGAGTTTCGGGAGGGCGTGCGCAGCCTTACCCGCCGGTCGTTGCCGGATGAGGTGATAGACCGTCTTTGGAATATGGAGGTGCTTGATATTCCGGAGGAAAAGTTGCGTTTATTGCTGGATTTGTCCGGACGGTATAACCTGTACTTGCTGAGTAATACGAACGAATTACATTGGGAAACAGCTTCCCCGCGTGTGTTCCGTTACGAAGGTACGGACGTGAGAAGCTGTTTCAAGCAAATATTTCTTTCTTATCGTATGCGCATGGCGAAACCCGACCCGGCTATTTTCAGGCAGGTGCTGAGCGAAGCCGTGCTGAATCCGGAAGAAACATTGTTTATTGACGATGCCGAGGTTAATTGCCGGTCGGCTGCTTCGGTGGGTATGCAGACCGTTCATTATGTTCCCGGTTCCGATCTGTCGGACATATTTCGATACATTTCATGAAGATAATCACAGACGATATACAAATATCACTTCCTCCCTGTGTCGCTACCATTGGGTGTTTCGACGGGGTACATCGCGGACACCGTTATCTGGTCCGCCAGTTGTGTCAGGTGGGGGAAGAGCGCCGGATGCCGACGGCTTTAATTACTTTTCCCGTGCATCCGCGTCAGGTGATGCAAGCCGATTACCAGCCTCAATTATTGTCCTGCCTTCCGCAGAAAGAGGCCCTGCTGCAAACGCTGGATGCGGATTATTGTATCATGTTGCCCTTTACCCGCCAGCTTTCGCAACTTTCGGCACGTGAGTTTATGGCGTTGCTGCGTAACCGTTTCAATGTCCGTGCGCTGGTTATCGGTTACGATCATCGTTTCGGTCATAATCGCAGCGAGAGCTTTCACGATTATTGTCGTTATGGAGAAGAGTTGGGGATGGAAGTCCGACAGGCGCGGGCATTGGTGGAAGAAGGTGTTTCCATCAGCTCGTCGGTCATCCGCGACCTGCTGAAAAGAGGACAGGTAGAAGATGCCAATCATTATTTAAGTTATCATTATTATTTAGACGGGGTAGTGGTAGACGGATACAAGGTAGGACGCAAATTGGGCTTTCCTACAGCCAACCTGCGCCCGTCGTGTGCCGACAAGTTGGTTCCTGCCGAAGGCGTCTATGCGGTAGCCGTCTATATCGGCGGGAAACGTTATGCGGGTATGTTGAATATCGGACATCGTCCTACGGTGGATAACGGCGCTGAACGGAGTATCGAGGTTAATATCTTTGATTTTTCCGAAGACATCTATTATAAGCAGATGCGCGTTGAATTTTTACATTACATTCGGGGCGAGAAAAAATTCGACAGTCTTGATGCGCTGATATCTCAGTTGCGGCGCGACAAAGAAACAATTATTCACTTGCTGAATCTGCAATCTTAAAATATTATATTATGAGAAACAAAAGCATTAATAGTAATAAGCAATTCATGATAGGCAACGGGCTGTTGGCGTTTGGGGTTTTCTTTGTGGTTTGTCTGTTCTTGTATTTGGGCTTCCGTTCCCGTTCGAAAGGTGAACAGCGGGCGTTCGAAGGTGTTTATACCGTAGAAATCACATCCGGGTTTGCAGGCGACAGCCTGTCGGTTTTTGTGAACGACAGTCTGCTGATGAACCGCACGATGGGCAGTGCCGATGTTACATTACAGATAGAACGGTTTGCAGAAGAAAGCGTGCTGATGGTGGTCGATAACCGTACGGAAAACATCACGCCGTTTAATCTGAACCCCAAAGGAAGTAAGGTTAGCGTATCCAAGCGGAACGGAAAAGTGTTTATCGAAGAAGAGGGCAACTGATTATTATCGCACTAATGAGAAAACTTCCGGTGACGGATAGGTTATAAGGTGAACCCTGAAAGTTGGATGGAAAAACTTTCAGGGTTTATTTTTTATTATTGGGCTGATTGATTTAATGTGTTGATTTTTAGGAGGTGTTTGCTTTCGCTTGGAGCCGAAAAATTCTACCCGTAGAACCAATGAACTCTATGGGTAGAACCGGGCAACGCTACCGCATGGGATGACCAACGCTAACGGTAGCGTTTTTCCGGTTCTGTCATCATGGTTTTCTTCCGTTTGTTCGGCTGGGTTTAAAAATTATTCAGTATCCAATCGCAGGTTATTACGATACAAATTCGTACTTTTGTGACAACTAAAAATTATGAAGGATATGGCACAAAGTTCACGTCAGGTACAAACTCAAGCACAGCAACAAATACAGACTTTATCACCCCAACAGATTTTGGCGGTGAAATTGCTGGAACTCCCTACCGTGGAGCTGGAAGAGCGTGTCCGTGCGGAACTCTTGGATAATCCTGCATTGGAAGAAGGTAAAGACTCTGCCGATTCGTCGGATGAGGCGGAAGAAAACTATGCCACCGACGAGGACGGAGAACCGAATACCGATTATGGAGAAGACCTCTCGCTGGGCGATTACCGGAGTGAGGATGACATACCGGATTATAAACTTCAGGAAAATAATCATTCAAAAGATAATAAGCCCGAAGAAATCCCTTTTTCGGACAGCGTGTCTTTCTATGAGACACTGAAAGAACAGCTTGACATGCAGAATCTTACGCCGGAGGAAAAACAGTTGGGCGAATACCTTATCGGTTCGCTGGACGATGACGGACTCTTGCGTAAGTCTACCGAAACGCTGATTGATGAACTGGCTATTTATCAGGGAGTTTACGTAACATCAGAACAGTTGGAGCATGTTCTGTCGGTCATCCAAGATTTCGACCCTGCCGGGATAGGCGCACGCAGTTTGCAGGAATGTCTGTTGCTGCAAATTCGGCGCAAGGAAGATTCCCCGTTGAAGCAGATAGAATACGACATCATAAGCAAATGTTGCGACGATTTCACGAAAAAGAATAAAGATAAAATCATCCAGAGACTCGGCATCACCGAAGAACAGTATAATCAGGCAGCGGCAGAGCTCACCAAACTGAATCCGCGTCCGGGCAGTTCGTTGGGTGAAACGATTGGTAAAAATCTGCAACAGATAGTGCCCGATTTCATCGTGGAGACGGAAGAAGACGGAACCATCAACCTGAGCCTGAATAACCGCAATGTGCCCGAACTGCGGTTGAGCCGCGAGTTTACCGAAATGTTGGACGAACATACGCGCAACCGGGCAAACCAAAGCAAGGAGTCGAAAGATGCACTGATGTTTTTGAAACAAAAAGTAGATGCTGCTCAGGGTTTTATCAATGCGGTGAAACAGCGTCAGCAAACCCTCCTCAGCACCATGCAGGCGATAATCGACCTCCAGCGCCCCTTTTTCCAAGAAGGCGATGAGTCACTACTCCGCCCGATGATTCTGAAAGACGTGGCTGAACGTGCGAAACTTGACATCTCAACGGTGTCGCGCGTGAGCAACAGCAAATACGTACAGACCAATTACGGCATTTATTCGCTGAAATTCTTTTTCAGCGACGGCTATACGACGGAAAGCGGTGAAGAACTTTCCGTGCGCGAGATAAAACGCATTTTAAAAGAATGTATCGACGGTGAAGATAAGGCGAACCCTTATACCGACGACGAACTTGCCGATATGTTGAAATCGAAGGGTTACCCCATAGCCCGACGTACGGTGGCAAAGTATCGGCAACAGTTGAACATCCCCGTGGCACGTTTAAGAAGATAATCATGGAAGAAACGAATATCCCCGACCAACTGGCTTACCATCGGTTTAATAGGAACCCGCAAGATGGAGCTGCAAAAGGCAGACTCTTTATGACGGCGCGGATTATTTCGGCTGTTTTTACTCCGTTTATGGTTCCTTTTGTAGCCTTTTTGCTGCTCTTTTTGTTCACTTATTTGCGCATTATGCCCCTCGGTTATAAGGTGACGGTACTTGTTCTGGTTTATTGTTTCACCATTTTTCTGCCGATGCTGGGCATTTACTTGTTTCAAAAAATAAACGGGTGGAGCATCCACGAATTAGGGAATCGCAAAAAGCGTTTTATCCCTTACGCAATGACGATTTTGAGCTACATAGCCTGCCTGATAACGATGTACCGCATCCATATCCCCCGTTACATGAGCGGTATCGTTGTCGCAACGCTGATTTGCATGATTCTGTGTGCGGTAATCAACATCAAATGGAAAATCAGCACCCACATGGCGAGTTGCGGCATCATGGTAGGCGGGCTGCTTTCGTATAGTTTTATTTTCCAGTTCAACCCCGTAAGCTGGCTTTGTTTCTTTATTTTGCTGGCAGGTTTGCTGGGTTCGGCACGGATAATAGTCCGTCAGCACACGCTTAACGAAGTAGGAGGCGGTTTTTTAGTCGGTTTGTTTTGCGGAGTCGTCGGAATTTTGTTTATTTGAAGCTAAATTGTTTAATCCCTTAAAAGATAAAATTATGAATTTCCCAACCAATGTAAAGTACACCAGCGAACACGAATGGATTCGCATGGATGGAGAAGAGGCTTATGTAGGCATTACTGATTATGCGCAACAGCAATTAGGCGACATCGTTTTTGTTGACATCACTACCGAAGGCGAAACGCTGGAAAAAGGCGAGACGTTTGGAACCATTGAAGTTGTAAAAACCGTGTCAGACCTGTTTATCCCCGTCGGCGGAGAAGTATTGGAAGTGAACCCGGCTCTGGAAGAACATCCCGAACTGGTAAACCAAGACCCTTACGGCGAAGGATGGCTGATAAAGATGCGTCCTACCGACCCCAATGAACTTTTGGGCTTGCTGGATGCAGAAGCATATCAGAATATAATAAATGAATGATTTTTTGAATTTTAAAACCAAGTAATTTGAAATGAAACCCATTGTAAGTATCATTATGGGCAGTACGTCTGACCTTCCTGTTATGGAAAAAGCGGCAAAACTGCTTGATGAGATGCAAGTTCCGTTCGAAATGAATGCACTTTCAGCTCATCGCACTCCTGCCGAAGTGGAGAAATTTGCAAAAGAAGCGGCCGGAAGAGGCATTAAAGTAATTATCGCCGCTGCCGGAATGGCGGCTGCTCTGCCGGGCGTAATCGCTGCAAATACAACCCTGCCGGTTATCGGAGTTCCGGTAAAAGGTTCGGTACTCGACGGAGTAGATGCACTTTATTCCATTATACAGATGCCTCCGGGCATTCCCGTGGCTACGGTTGCCATAAACGGAGCGATGAATGCAGCTATTCTTGCCGTGCAGATGCTTGCATTGGCAGATAGTGAATTAGCTCAGAAGTTTGCTGCCTATAAAGAAGGACTGAAGAATAAAATCGTGAAGGCTAACGAAGAATTGAAAGAAGTGAAGTTTGCTTTCAAGACGAATTGATTATGGATCTTTTCAACTATTCACGAAGACAGGCGGATGAGGTGAACGTCGGGGCAACTCCGATGGGTGGAGACAACCCTATCCGCCTGCAAAGCATGACTAACAAACCTACCACGGACACGGAGGCTTGTGTGGAACAGGCTATACGTATCATCGAAGCAGGAGGAGAGTATGTGCGCCTCACCACACAGGGGACGCGCGAGGCTGAGAATTTGAAAAATATAAACATCGGCCTGCGTGAAAAAGGATATGATACCCCTTTGGTGGCCGATGTGCATTTTAATCCTAACGTAGCCGATGTTGCTGCTCTTTATGCTGAAAAGGTGCGGATTAATCCCGGAAACTACGTGGATGCCGCGCGTACCTTCAAGTCGCTGGAGTATTCCGACGAGGAATATGCCGCCGAAGTGCAGAAAATACGCGACCGCTTTGTTCCCTTCCTCAATATCTGTAAAGAGAATCATACGGCAATCCGTATCGGAGTAAACCACGGTTCGCTGTCCGACCGCATCATGTCGCGCTATGGCGATACGCCGCAAGGCATGGTAGAATCGTGTATGGAGTTTTTGCGCATCTGTGTGAGCGAACATTTCACTGATGTCGTTATATCCATCAAAGCCTCGAATACCACCGTCATGGTGAAAACCGTACGTCTGTTGGTACAGCAGATGGAAGCTGAAGGCATGGCTTTCCCGCTTCATCTGGGAGTAACCGAAGCCGGCGACGGCGAAGACGGGCGCATCAAATCGGCATTGGGTATCGGTGCGCTGCTTGCCGACGGTTTGGGTGATACCATCCGCGTTTCGCTGAGCGAAGAACCCGAAAACGAAATCCCCGTAGCTCGGAAAATTGTGGATTATGTTATCCGTCGGGAAAATCATCCTTATATCCCCGGAAAAGCCGCCCCCGAATTTAACTACGTGGATTCGGCACGCCGCAAAACGGTTGCAGTAAAAAATATCGGCGGAAATAATCTGCCCATAGTGATTTCTGCGCGCTTGGATAGCGACGACATGGCGGTAAACGAATCCTTTAAGCCGGATTACATCTATTGCGGGCAAAAACTACCCGAAGTGATGCGTGCGGATATCGGCTACATGGTAGACGCAACGGCATGGAACGGAACAGAAAATACCTATCCGGCGTTTACCGGTCAGCAGTTGATCGAGCTGCATTATTCTCCGGCACCGCTGAAGTTTCTGTTTACTTCTTATATGGGGATGAACGATGAGGTGATAGCCTGCTTGAAACGCCATCCCGAAGTTGTGATTATTGCACAAAGCAATCACCCCAACCGGTTAGGCGAGCTGAGAGGAATCGCACACCAACTGATGGCGGAAGGACTGATGAATCCGTTGGTATTTTTCCAACATTATCAGGAAACCGCGCTCGAAGACTTCCAGATAAAGGCAGCTGTAGATATGGGTGCGTTGGTGTTTGACGGGCTGTGTGACGGTATTTTGCTCTATAACCTTTGTGAGAGCGAATTTACATCTGCTCAATCCGATGAAACAGCCTTTGCCATCTTGCAAGCCGGACGCTTGCGGACTTCGAAAACGGAATACATTTCATGCCCCGGATGCGGCCGTACCCTGTATGACTTGCAGGCTACCATAGCCCGCGTGAAAGCGGCAACGTCTCATCTGAAAGGCTTGAAAATAGCCGTTATGGGATGTATTGTCAACGGTCCCGGTGAAATGGCAGATGCCGATTACGGTTATGTAGGTGCCGGACGAGGAAAAATCAGCCTCTATAAAAAGAAAGAGTGCATCGAAAAAAACATTCCCGAAGAAAAAGCAGTAGAAAAACTCGTAGAGCTGATCAAGGCAAACGGAGATTATCACGAGAAGTAAGCACTTCGATATAATGAAAAGGCGTGTACATTACGAAACTTAAAAAAAGAAAGTCGGTACACGCCGTTTTTCTGTTATCAAATCTGAAATAGCGTTTTCGGAGAAGCGAATATCCTAAGAAGCTATAAAAATCAATTCTTTACCAGCAAAAAAAGTAGAAAATTTTTGCCTGTTCACGGAAAAGCCGTACCTTTGCACGCCGATTATTATCAAAAGTGACAAAATTTAATCCGAAACGTTTTGTTTGTCTTTGTCCGAAGATGAATGAGACGCGAGGAAAGTTGTTTTTTAGTAGTAACATTTTAAAAAAAGATTTAAGAGTGGATACTTTAAGTTACAAGACCATTTCAGCAAACAAAGAAACTGCAACGAAAGAATGGGTTGTAGTTGATGCTACCGATCAGGTCGTAGGCCGTCTCGGTGCGAAAGTTGCAAAATTGTTGAGAGGAAAGTACAAACCGAACTTTACTCCTCATGTAGATTGCGGCGACAATGTAATCATTATCAATGCAAGCAAAGTAAAATTTACGGGTAAAAAATGGACCGACAAGATTTACCTGCGTTATACAGGCTATCCGGGCGGACAGCGTGAAATGACTCCGGCTGCTTTGATGGCGAAACCCAACGGCGCTGAGAAGCTGATGAAGAAAGTCGTAAAAGGAATGCTTCCTAAAAATCGTTTGGGCGATAAATTGCTGGGCAACTTGTATGTTTATGAAGGAAGCGAACATACACACGAAGCTCAATCTCCGAAAGTAATTGATATTAACTCACTTAAATAATAGAAATGGAAGTAGTAAATGCATTAGGCAGACGTAAAAGCGCGATAGCTCGCGTTTTCGTAAGCGAAGGTACGGGAAAGATTACTATTAACAAGAGAGACCTTGCACAGTACTTTCCATCATCCATCCTACAATATGTAGTAAAACAGCCGCTGAACAAATTGGAAGTTGCTGAAAAATATGATATCAAAGTAAATCTGCGTGGTGGCGGTTTCACCGGTCAGTCACAAGCTCTGCGCTTGGCTATCGCTCGTGCGTTGGTGAAAATCAATCCGGAAGACAAGAAGGCACTTCGTGCTGAAGGCTTCATGACTCGTGACTCACGTGCCGTTGAACGTAAGAAACCGGGACGTCCGAAAGCACGCCGCAGATTCCAGTTCAGTAAACGTTAAGCTTTTGAGTTTGTTAGTTTTTAAGTTTGTAAGTTTGTTTAAGTAATCGGTTTCCCCAGACTTACGCCGACTCAAGAGCTTAAAAACTCAAAAACTTAAAATAAAAGCGTTTAGTATCTAAACCGTCGGGATTTTCCCTACATGGTTTGCGGAGAAACTACCCGGCAGTTGGTTCAATTAACAAAAAAGAAAGTAAACGATTTAAAGATTAAAACAATGTCAAGAGTAAATTTTGATACATTATTGGAGGCTGGTTGCCACTTCGGACACCTTAAAAGAAAGTGGAATCCGGCAATGGCTCCCTATATTTTCATGGAACGCAACGGAATCCATATTATCGACCTTAACAAAACCGTTGCTAAAGTAGATGAGGCTGCTGAAGCCCTGAAGCAAATTGCAAAATCAGGAAAGAAAATCCTGTTCGTTGCTACTAAGAAACAAGCAAAACAAATCGTAGCTGAGAAAGCTACATCTATCAATATGCCTTATGTTATCGAACGTTGGCCGGGCGGTATGTTGACTAACTTCCCCACCATCCGTAAGGCTGTGAAGAAAATGGCTACTATCGATAAGTTGACTAACGATGGTACATTCTCTAACTTGTCTAAAAGAGAAATTCTTCAGATCTCTCGTCAGCGTGCTAAATTGGAAAAGAACCTCGGTTCTATTGCTGATTTGACTCGTCTGCCGTCTGCATTGTTTGTTGTTGACGTATTGAAAGAAAATATCGCAGTACGCGAAGCTAACCGTTTGGGTATTCCTGTATTTGCTATTGTAGATACAAACTCAGATCCTTCTAATGTAGATTTCGTAATCCCTGCAAACGATGACGCTACCAAGTCTATCGAAATCATTCTCGATGCTTGTTGCGCAGCAGTAGCAGAAGGATTGGAAGAAAGAAAAGCTGAGAAGGTAGACATGGAAGCTGCAGGAGAAAATACTCCGAAAGCTCCGAAGAAAAAAACGGCTAAAGCGCGTATGGATAAGGCTGAAGAAGATGCAATCAACGCATCTAAGGCTGCCGCTTTCATCGACAAAGAAGAAGAGGCTTAATATTTATTCAAGAATAGAAGATTGAGAATTGAAAATTAAAGGAATTGATTTTATTATCCTTTTTCTTTAATTCTCAATTCTCAATTTTCGTATATGACGTTCTTGAACATTCATTTTTAATTTTCAATTTCTAATTTAAATAAGATTACTATGGCTGTAAGTATGGCTGATATCCAGCACTTGCGTAAAATGACAGGAGCTGGTATGATGGATTGCAAAAACGCTTTGACCGAAGCTGAAGGAAACTTCGATAAAGCAATGGAAATTATCCGTAAAAAAGGACAGGCAGTAGCTGCTAAACGTTCTGACCGTGAAACTTCAGAAGGTTGCGTTTTGGCTAAGTCTACCGGAGATTATGCCGCTATGATTGCGCTGAAATGTGAAACTGACTTCGTGGCTAAGAACTCAGACTTCGTGGCTTTGACTCAGGCTATCCTCGATGCTGCTATCGCTAACAAATGTCAGACTATCGACGAAATCAAAGCTCTTCCGATGGGTAACGGTACGGTAGCTGATGCTATTGTTGAACGTAGCGGTATTACGGGTGAAAAAACAGAATTGGATGGTTATAACTTCGTTTCTGGAGCTTGCACTGCTATTTACAACCACCAAAATAAGAACCAGTTGTGTACGTTGGTTGCTTTCAACAAGGCTTGCGACGAAAAGGTTGCACACGAAATCTGTATGCAGATTGCAGCTATGAGTCCGATTGCTATCGATGAAGCAGGTGTTCCGGCTGACGTATTGGCTCGCGAAAAAGAAATCGCTGCCGATAAAGCACGTCAAGAAGGCAAACCTGAAAACATGATTGAAAAAATTGCAATGGGACGTTTGGGCAAATTCTACAAAGAAGTATGTCTGCTGAAACAAGAAAGCATCATGGACCCGAAGAAAACGGTTGCTGATGTATTGAAAGCTGCTGACCCTGAATTGGCAGTAGTTGACTTCAAACGTTTCACTTTGCGTGCTGAATAAAATCAGTCCTTGCGAGGGACTTTAAGATAAGGCATGGATTTTATAAATGGGAGCCTCTCACTTGTAAATTCCATGCCTAATTTTTTATCCGGATAATTTGTTTTATTTTTTAATCTAAATACATGAAATACATTTGGCTATTTGTTTTGATTTGCTGTGTTGGCGGTAATTTGGCAGCAAAAGAGATTGTTTCCTTACTCTCTCCAAACGGAAAGATAGAAGTAAAAGTGCGTGCTTCGGATAAAATTTATTACGACATCTTTCTGGAAGGAAATCCTGTATTAGAAAATAATGTACTGAGCCTGACTTTGCGTGGCGAAACTTTAGGATTGAATCCTGTGGTAAGAAAGGTTCAGAAGACACAAATTAATGAAGAGTTACATCCTGTTGTTCCCTTAAAATATGCTACGGTTGCGAATCGGTGTGCCGAAGCCTTTATACAGATGAAAGGCAACTGGGGAATACGGTTTAGAGCGTATGACGATGGGGTAGCCTACCGTTTTGTGTTGCAGCGGAAGGGGGAGGTTGAGGTTCTGACGGAGGAGATGAATTTAAACGTGCCTGACGACTGTTTGCTTCACTTGCAGCAGCCGGGAGGTTTTAAGACTTCGTACGAAGAAGCCTATACGCATGTGGCTTGTCGGGACTGGAAAACAGAGAAACGTTTGGCTACTCTCCCTGCGTTGTTTGAAACAGCAGACTCTGTTCATATCTTGATTTCCGAAGCCGATTTGCATGATTATCCTTGCCTCTTTCTTACAGGAGACAAGGAACGGGGAATAACTTCTGCTTTCCCGAAAGTTCCGTTAGAATTTGGCGAAGACGGAGACCGGAGTTTGAAGATTCTTCAAGAGGCGGATTATATAGCCCGTACATCCGGAAAGCGAGATTTCCCGTGGCGGTACTTTGTTGTGACGGCAGATGATAAGGTGATTGTTGAGAATACGATGAATTGCAGGCTGTCGGGACAGAGCAAGCTGGAAGATGTTTCGTGGATACATCCCGGACAGGTGAGCTGGGAATGGTGGAACGGAGCTTCGCCCTACGGCGATGACGTGAATTTTGTTTCCGGATTTAATCTGAATACATATAAATATTATATTGATTTTGCTGCCAAGCACGGAATCCCTTATATCCTTTTAGACGAAGGGTGGGCAGCAAGCACGTACGATCCTTATACCCCGAATCCGGAGGTAGACGTACACGAACTGATCCGATACGGAAAAGAAAAGAATGTAGGAATTGTGTTGTGGCTTACTTGGCTGTGTGTCGACCGTCATCCCGAATTGTTTGCTAAATTCCATGAGTGGGGAGTGAAAGGCGTGAAGATTGATTTCATGGACCGTAGCGACCAATGGATGGTTAATTTTTATGAGCGTGTAGCCCGTGCAGCAGCCGAAAATCATATTTTGGTCGATTTCCACGGTTCGTTCAAGCCTGCCGGGTTGGAGTATAAATATCCCAATGTGCTGTCTTACGAGGGAGTGCGCGGTATGGAACAGATGCAGGGATGCACACCCGACAACAGCCTTTATTTTCCTTTCATGAGAAATGCCGTGGGCGCGATGGATTATACACCGGGAGCCATGATAAGTATGCAGCCGGAGGTATATAGCGGTTGCCGCCCTAATTCGTCGAGCATCGGGACACGTGCTTATCAGTTGGCACTGTATGTTGTGTTCGAAAGCGGTTTGCAGATGCTTGCCGATAATCCTACTTTATATTATCGCAACGAAGACTGTACCCGTTTCATTACCGGCGTTCCTGTTACGTGGGATGAAACGAAAGTTTTGGCTGCCGAAGTGGGGAAATATGTGATAGTGGCAAAGCGGAAAGCCGGAAAATGGTATATAGGCGGCATTACGAATAACGAAGAGAAGGAGCGTAGTTTTAGCTTGAACTTCGACTTTCTGCCGGAAGGGAAACAATATAAAATGACTTTGTTTGAAGATGGCATCAATGCCGGTTATCAAGCCATGGATTATCGGAAAAAGGAGATTACGGTAAAGCGTGGCGATAAGTTATCGGTAAAGATGGTTCGTAACGGCGGTATGGCTGCCGTGTTGGAGTGATTATAAAAACAGTAGCAGATGTGTATTCGTATGCACATCTGCTGCTGTTTTCCGCTTACGGTTTTAACACCACGCGGTCGCCGGCATTTTGTGCCATCAGGCTCTGTGTTTCGTGCAGTTCCTTGTAGCGTTTCATGATTTCCGCACAGCGCACCGGGTCGTTGGCGATGGCAGGGTCGGTCAGCGCCTGAAGCGTGTGCTTCATTTCCTCGTCTACGATAGACAGTTTGAAGTCGACCAACAGGCGGGGAATCAGTTCGTACAAACGTTCTTCGTCGGTCACTATTTTCTGCCCTTTCGAGTGGTATTTGCTAAGTTGGTAACGCTCGCTTATCATGTCTACGGCAAGTTTGCTTACCTGCGGGTCGGGATGGGCGATGAAATACCGCTCGGCGGTAAAATGTTCATCGTGCAAGTGGGCTTCCGCTTCTTTCAGAACCCGGCGGTGGAGTGCATCGTGAAACTGAAGTTCGTCTTCTTTCAGGCTTGAAGCGATACATTCGATAACAGTCAGCGGGTGCTGCTCGCCGTTCTCGTCTTCTACGTAACACATGATTTTCTCGCCGTGGCGTATCAGCATCCGGATTAATTCTTCTTCTTTGGCATAGAAAACGCTTTGTTCGTTTCCCGTGGTGGGGATAAACGAAGTGTAATTGTCCGGTTCTTCACTTTGAGGCGCGGGCGAGATAACAGACGCGGGTATGTCTTCCGGAGCGGGAGGAGGCGGAACGGGTGTCGATGCATCCGATGGGGGAAGCGTGCCGGCAGGTTGCGACTGCCGTGTTTCGTCAGCAGGCGAAAGGGCGTTGCGCTGCTCCCGTTCCCGTTTGCGCTGTTCTTCCTTGAATTTTGTTTCGCGCGCCTGTTCGATAAGTTTCGCCGTGGCTTCCACCAATATTTTTTCTTCCATCTGGAGCAACTGGCTGCATTCGCGGATGTATACCGAACGCACAATGGCGTCGGGTATCACCGAGATACTCTTCACGATGCTCGAAATCAGTCCGGCACGCTTGATGGGGTCTTTCCCGGCTTCTTCCAACAGCAGGTTGGTCTTGAAGCGGATAAAATCCACCTCGTGGGCGTTGATATAGGCTTGGTAATCCGTAGCGTTGTGCTTGCGGGCGAAGCTGTCGGGGTCGTCGCCGTCGGGCAGGAGGCAGACTTTGACGTTCATGCCTTCCTCTAACAACATGTCAATGCCTCGGATGCTTGCCTTGATACCCGCTCCATCGCCATCGTAAAGCACGGTGATGTTATTCGTAAAGCGGTGAATCAACCGGATTTGGTCGGACGTAAGCGCCGTACCCGATGAGGCTACCACGTTCTCAATTCCGCTTTGGTGCATCGAAATCACGTCGGTGTAACCTTCTACAAGGAAACAGCGGTCTTGACGGACGATTGCTTGCTTGGCAAAATAAATGCCATACAGCTCTTTGCTTTTGTGGTAGATTTCCGATTCGGGCGAGTTGACGTATTTCATCTGCACGTTTTTCGTTGCTGCACTCAACACACGCCCTCCGAACGCCACCACCTTTCCCGAAATGGTATGTACCGGGAAGATGACACGTCCCCAAAAGCGGTCGCGCAGGGTCCCGTCGTCTTTTTTGTAACACAGTCCGGTTTTAATCAGGAAATCTTCTTTGTAACCTTTCTGCAAGGCAGCCTTTGCCAGTGCGTCGCGGCTCTCCGTGCTGTATCCTAATTGGAATTTCTTGATGATGTCATCCCGGAATCCACGTCCGCGCAGGTACGTCATTCCGATGCGTTGCCCGTCGATGTGATTATATAAAATGTCTTGAAAATATTCGGAAGCAAACTGGTTGACCACGAACAGACTTTCGCGCAGGCTGTTTGCCTGCTTCTCCTCGTTGGTCAGTTCGCGTTCCTTGATTTCGATGTTGTACTTCCGCGCCAGCCATTTCAGTGCTTCGTAATACGAGAGCTGTTCGTGCTCCATAATGAAGTGAATCACGTTTCCTCCCTTTCCGCAGCTGAAACATTTACATACTCCCTTGCTGGGCGATACGCTGAACGAAGGGGTTTTTTCGTTGTGGAACGGGCATAGCCCGATGTAGTTGACGCCCCGTTTGCGTAGCGTTACAAATTCGGAAACCACATCAACTATTTGTGCGGCGTCCAATATACGGTCTATGGTGGCTTGGTCTATCATAATCAAACGACAAATGTACGGAAAAAACTGGAACAGACGTTTTATTTTTTGTGCGAAGATGAGCATTTGTTTTTATTTTCATCCGGCTTTGTCAGAGGCTTAAAACACTATGGGAAGAACCGGGCAACGCTATGGGAAGCGTTGGTCAACGCTACCGCATAAGATGACTGACACTAACGGTTGCGTTTTGGGGAGGAACTGCACCGGTAAATTTGAACCGGTGCTGATATTTCAGGTGCTGAAAGCTGTAAAAAAGAACGGAAATATATCAGAAATCGGTTATGTTAGTATTTATATGATTATCAGTATGTTACTGATTTATTTGGACAATAGAGGCAGGATTTTGGACAATAGAGATAGTGGTTTGTACTTTTCTGACCGTAGTTTGTACTCTTCGTTTCATGGGTTTTACTTCTATCTTATACCTTTGCCATCAAAGTTAACTAATCAAAAAACCTATTTATGAAAAAGACTTTATTGATACTTTCGTTAATCTTGTGCGGAGGCAAGATGATGGCGGAAAATTACATCGTAAAATCTCCCGATGAAAACATCGTCGTAAATGTGGAAACGGGAGCGATTACCACCTATTCTGTGAGCTTTAAAGGACAGGTCGTATTAAGTCCTTCTCCTATCTCAATGACATTCGATAACGGTACGGTTATCGGCCGGAATATGAAAGTTACCGATGTGGATTACCTTTCAGAAGATAAAACGCTGACTCCGGTCATTCGTCAGAAGAGCAAAACGATACGCGACCATTATAATGAAATGGTGTTGAGCGCAGATAAATACCAGCTTCGTTTCCGGGTGTACGATGACGGTCTGGCTTACCGGTTTCATACCGATTTTGCCGATTCTTTAAAAGTGCTGAGCGAAGAAGCTACTTATTGTTTCCCGAAAGACTATAACACATTGTTCCCCGAAGAACGTACCATGCTGTCGGCACAGCAACCTTTGTTTAAGCCGATGAAACTTTCTGAAATTCGTCCGGAACAGTTTTGCAGCACTCCCATCCTGATAAAGATAGACGATAAGGCGCGTATCTTCATCAGCGAATCCGATTTGGAAAGTTATCCGGGAATGTTCTTGAAGAAACAGGGCAAATACGAACTGGCAGGCAAGTTTGCCGCTTACTCGTTGGAGGATGAAAAAACCGACGACCGTCAGATATTCCCCACCAAGCGTGCCGATTATCTTGCCCGCGTGAGCGGAACGCGCAACTATCCGTGGCGTGCGATGATTGTGGCCGAAGATGATGCCAACCTGATAACCAATCAGCTTATCTATAAGTTGGCTCCCGAATCGGAAGGAGACTACTCATGGGTACGTCCGGGAAAAATCGCATGGGACTGGTATAACGCTTTGGCGCTGTATGATGTAGATTTCAAAGCGGGTGTGAATAATGAGACGTATAAATATTATATCGATTTTGCTTCGCGTTACGGAATCGAGTACGTGGTGCTCGATGACGGATGGTCGGAAGCATGGGATGTAACCAAGACCGTTCCCGAAATCAACATGGAGGAACTGGTGGCTTACGGAAAGAAAAAGAACGTCGATCTTATTTTGTGGGTATCTTGGGCTCCGTTCCGCGAAAAGTTGGATGAAGCATTCGACCTGTTTAGCAAATGGGGTATCAAAGGTATCAAGATGGACTTCATGAACCGCGATGACCAAGAGATGGTTGACTTCTATTACACCGTAGCTCGCAAAGCTGCCGAACACAAACTGTTGGTAGACTTCCACGGAGCTTACAAACCTACCGGATGGTTACGTACTTTCCCCAACGTGCTGACTTCGGAAGGAGTAGCCGGTCTTGAGAATCATAAATGGGGCAGTTTCGTTACTCCGGAACATAACGTAACGTTGCCTTTTACACGCATGGTGGCAGGTCCGATGGACTATACGCCGGGAGCGATGCTCAACTTCCACGAAAAAGACCACAAGATATGGTTTAACCTTCCTGCCTCCGTGGGTACACGCTGCCATCAGTTGGGCATGTACGTGGTATACGAAAGCCCGTTGCAGATGTTGGCCGACTCTCCTTCAAACTACTACCGCGAAGAAAAGTGCATGGAGTTCTTGAGCCAAGTGCCCGTGGTATGGGACGAGACCCGCGTGCTGAAAGCATCGGTAGGAGAATACGTGGTAGTGGCCCGCCGTTCGGGAGACACATGGTATATTGGCGGCATGGTAGGTAAAAAAGGACAAACCTTCGACATCAACCTCGACTTCATCAAAGGAACAAAAACGATGACCAGCTGGGAAGACGGAGTAAATGTCGACATACAGGCAAGAGACTTCGCCTGCCGCACCAAGAAAGTAAAACAAGGCGATACCGTAACCATCAAGATGTATGATGGCGGAGGTTATGCGGCTATCATCAAATAAGTATTTGCGGGAGTTATCCAAACTCCCGTAAAGCCCATTGATTAATTATCTAATCGTGTGAACACATACTTACTAAATCTAATTACTTATCTAATGAAAACATTTCAATCAAGTTCAAGTAGCAAGCATCTCTTGATAGCGGGTATGCTTGCATGGGGAATTTTGCCGACGTTTGCAAGTCCCGCTACCGCCCATGAAGCAACGGATGCTGCTCCTATCGTTCAGCAGGATGTTACGCTGAAAGGAACAGTTGTAGATCAGAAGACGGGCGAACCTATCATCGGTGCTAATGTGGTTGTAAAAGGTACTACCAACGGAGTGATTACCGACATCGACGGTAACTATATGTTACAAGCTCCCGTAGGTTCTATTTTGGAAATATCTTATATCGGATATCAGAGTTTGGAAATCAAGGCTACGGCTCAGCCCCAACACATAGAGCTTGGTGAAGATACGCAAGCGTTGGAGGAAGTAGTGGTGGTAGGTTATGGCGTACAGAAGAAAGCAACCGTAACCGGGTCTGTGGCTACGGTAAAAGGAAGCGAACTGAAAGCCACCGGTACACCGAACGTTACCAATATGTTTGCCGGTAAGATTCCGGGTGTAATTACTACCTCGAATTCCGGTGAACCGGGCAATGACTGGTCTGATATTTATATCCGTGGTAAAGGTTCATTGAATAGCAATAGTCCGCTGGTTGTAATCGATGGTGTGGCAGACCGTAATGGCATCAGTAACTTGGAGCGTTTGAATCCGAACGATATTGAGTCTATCAACGTATTGAAAGATGCTTCTGCCGCTATCTATGGTG
The DNA here is from genome assembly GCF_023337095.1 of Bacteroides caecicola. Lineage (NCBI taxonomy): Bacteria > Pseudomonadati > Bacteroidota > Bacteroidia > Bacteroidales > Bacteroidaceae > Bacteroides > Bacteroides caecicola. Next base: position 14,235 of record NZ_JAMBLM010000017.1, on the reverse strand, counting down.
CGCAGGCTGCCAACGGTGTTATCTTGGTTACTACCAAGCGCGGTTCGTCTGCCAACGGCAAACCGGTCGTAAACTATAACGGTTCGGTAACGCTGGCTCAAAACACCCGTACACCCGACTTGATGAATGCCTATGAGTACATGGTTTACGATGATGAAATCAAGCGGTATAACAATCAGACTCCTCTTTGGGAAAGCGTGAAAAACGGTTATTTGGACGGAACGATTGACCGCAACCAGTATGGCGATACCGACTGGATGGACGTATTGTTCCGTGGCGTAGCTCCCCAAACCCGTCACTCTCTGTCTATCAACGGAGGCACGGATAAGGTAAAATATTACGTTTCAGGCGACTATTCTTATCAGGAACCGATGTATGAGAATACGGTATTCAACTATAATACCTATCAGGTACGTTCGAATATTGATGCTCAGGTAACAAAAGATTTGAAAATCAGTGTAAACCTCGACGGACGTAAAGAGCGTCGTAACCAGTCTATCTATCCTACGTCTACCATCTTCTGGGAAGCGATGCAAGTTCCCCCTCACATGTACGATTATTATCCGAACGGATTGCCGGGACCGGGTATCAATAACGGAAATAACATTGCTATCCTTGCTTCCGGAAAAGATACGGGATACGATAGAGTAGACGATTACTTTATAAACTCGAAGTTTGCTTTCGAACTGAACATGCCGTGGATTACCGAAGGACTTTCTTTGTCGGGTTACGGAGCGTTCAACTTCCATTTCCGCAATGAAAAGCAGATGTGGGATGTATGGGATACCTATACTTATAATACACTGACGGGTAATTATGATAAGCAAACCACTAACCCCGAAGGAGGTACGATTAAGTTGGACCAGTCGCATGAGAACAACTTGTCTCGTACGCTGCACCTGAAGTTGGCTTACGACCGAGTATTTGGCGATCACCATATAAGCGCATTCGTGGCTTACGAACAAAACAAGTACGATGGTGAAGTATTTGCGGCAGAACGTAACTATTTCTTAAACAGTAAGCTGGATTACCTAAACTTTGGTGGAGACCGTGAAAAGACCAACTCCGGTAGCGGCTATATTTCAGTGCGCCAGAACTTCTTCGGACGTTTGAACTATACGTTTAAAGACCGCTATATGTTTGAGTTCTCTATCCGTCGAGACGGTTCAATGAACTTTGCTCCCGGTCATCGTTGGGGTACATTCCCCGGTTTGTCTGCCGGTTGGCGTATCAGCGAAGAAAAGTTCATCCGCGAGAAAGCTCCTTTCATCAACGACCTGAAGTTGAGACTTTCTTGGGGTAAGTTAGGTAACGATAACGTAGACGCTTTCCAATACGTAAGTCCGTATGTGATGGAGAACGGTGCCATTTTAGGCAGAACTCCGGCATTGGGCAAAGCCATTTACCCGGGCGTGCTTGCCAATCCGTATATTACATGGGAGAAAGTAGACTCGAAGAACATCGGTGTCGACGGAACTTTCTGGGATGGCATGTTAGGATTTACTGTTGAATATTTCTTCCAGAAGCGTACCGATATCCTTGCTCCGCGTCAGGCTTCTATCCCTTACTACACCGGATTGGGAAATACGCTTCCCGATGAAAACTTGGGTGAGGTCAATAATCAAGGTATCGAATTTATGTTGAGTCACCGTAATAAGATAGGAAACGTAAATTATTATGTAAGCGGTAACTTTACCTTCGCAAGAAACAAGATTGTATATTTCGATGAAGCTGCCAACATTCCCGACTGGCAACGTGAAACGGGAGGCCCGATGGATACGTGGTTGATGTATAAAACCGACGGTATTTACCAGACTTGGGATGAGATTAACAGCACTCCGCATTTGTCAGGAACTCAGCCGGGTGACATCAAATACGTAGATGTAGACGGTAACGGAGAAATAACGGATAACGACCGAATCCGCAGCAATACCAGCAACGTTCCTGAAATCGTGTACGGTATCAACTACGGCATCGAATGGAAAGGATTGGAAGTAAGCATGTTGTGGACAGGACAAGGGAGAGCCAGCCAGATGATTGTGCCTTACTCTTATAACTTGGATAAGGATTTCTATGAAAACCGTTGGATTTCTGCCGAAGAAACTCCGAACTCCAAATATCCGAGAGCTTTCAATAAAGACGACCAAATCAATACGAAATGGAGCGATTTCTGGCTGTATGATGCTTCGTTCATCCGTTTGAAGAATGTGGAAATAGCTTATAACCTGCCGCAACGAATCGTAGAACGCTTGAAGATGCAGAACATCCGCCTGTCATTGACGGGTACAAACTTGCTGACGTTTGATAAGATTAAGATACAAGACCCGGACTCAAAAGCTACCGGCTTTAATCAGGCATATCCGATGGCAAAAACTTATTCGTTTGGCGTTAATGTCACTTTCTAACCTTTAAAAGAATACGTATATGAAAACAAAAATATTTAAAACGATTGGTCTTGGGGCATTGATAGCTTCTGTAGGAGCGTGCGACATCTTGGATGTTGAGCCTTTAGACACTTATACAAAAGAAGATGTGTTTACTGATGTAAGCCTGTTACAGTCATACGTACACCGTAACTATAACCTGCCTCAAACCGGTTGGGATCAGAGCGCTTTGCGCTTCTCATGTGATGAAACGTATAATAACTTTAACTGGCAATCTTCGTACACGGTACTTGAAGGAAGCGTAACTCCCGACCAGTTGGGTAACTTGGATATCTGGAGTGCGTATTATGAGAACATCAAGAACTGTAACATCTTCTTCGAAAACATGGACTATGTAAATCAGGTAGACGAACCGGAAAGAAGCTACCTGATAGGCGAAGAAACCTTTTTCCGCGCTTTCTATTACATGTCATTGGTAAACCGTTACGGCGGTGTGCCTATTATAACGAAGTCTTATAATCTTGAAGATACCGACGAGATGATGGATGTGAAACGTGCAAGCTATAAGGAATGCGTAGACTCCATTATTACATGGTTTGACCGCGCTGCAAACTATTTGCCTGAACAATATAGTGATGACGCTGACTTTGGACGAGCAACAAGTATTGCGGCAAAGGCGATGAAGAGCCGTATGTTGCTGTATGCAGCCAGTCCGTTATGGGCTTCGGAAAGCGGTAGAACCTATCAAGAGGCAGCTGATGCAGCCAAAGAGGTTATCGACTTGTGTTTAGCCAATGGTATGGATTTGGATCCCGATTATGGAGGTATGTTCTTGAATCCTGAAAGTCAGGAAATCATTTTCGAACGCTTGTATGACCAAGAGCACGGACATTATTTTGATTGGGATAACTCACCTAACGGGTACGGTGGCTATTCCGGTACTTGCATTACTCAAGAAATGGTTGACAGCTATGAATTGCCGGGAAGAACATTCCCTGACAGGACATGGTATACCACAGGCGATTCAACGGATGTTAATCCGTGGCAAAACCGTGACCCGCGTTTCTATGCATCTGTCTTATGCGACGGACAAGAGTTCAGAGGACGTGAAGTTGCTTTCTATGTGCAGGAAACCGAAAATGAGAAAACTCATAAGATTGAAGTTGTATCAGGTGGTATAGATAGTGAATTCGGAAATCAAAACTGGAACTATTCTAAGTCTCACTATACCATTCGTAAGTTTATGGATGAAACCTTGCGTGTGGCTTGGACAGATAAAGGAAGTCAGCCGTGGATCTATTGCCGTTTGGGTGAAATTTACTTGAATTATGCCGAAGCATCTTATTTTGCCGGAGATGAAGAAACGGCTCGTAAATACCTGAACTTGATACGTCAAAGAGCACGTAACTACGGTGTACAGTATTTGGAACAAGATATCCCCGATATGCTTCCGGATATTACAGCGAGCGGTGACGAACTGTTCGAGGCTATTCAGCAAGAACGTAAGGTTGAATTAGCCTTTGAGGAACATCGTTTCTTCGATGTACGTCGCTGGAAAAATGCTGAAGAAAATCAAGTCGGGCAATTCCACGGCATCCGAATCTTGAAGAAATTGAATGGTGTAAAGAACTATAAGATAATAGAGTTAGGAAAAGTACGTAGCTTTATAGCTCCGAACCACTATCTTGTCCCGATACCGAACTATGAGCGTCGCAAGAACAGTGCGTTGGAACAAAATCCGGGTTACTCTGACTTGTAATCGTACAGAATCAGAACAACATGAACCGATAGATGTGTAGGGTTAGGTTATAGTAGCAATAAACGCTGCCGCGTTTATAAATAAATGTGCCCGCGTTTTGAAAAAAATACGGGCATATTTTTTATTTTTACCCATCGGAAAACACTACCGTTAGTGTTACTCATCTTATGCGGTAGCGTTGACCGGTTCTACCCATAGTGTTGATCGGTTCTTCCCATAGCGTTTTTCAAGCCGCTGACAAAGCCTGATAACGTTTGGACAAACCTGTTGTTCGAGATAAATCATAGAATAGTAACTGAATAAAAATTAGAATGTTATGAATGTGTTTAAAACACTGGCTGTAGCCGGATGTTCATTGCTTGCCTTAAACGGGGCGGCTGATGAATCTCCACGTTGGCATATTGCACCGGATAATAAAATCGTGTGGACAGTTGACGGGCAGATTCCTCACGAAGACCATATTGAAATGAGCGGCAAACAAGTATCGGTGGTATTGCGATACGGAGTGGATTGCAACGGAGGATTCACACTGAATAAAAGCATGGTATGGCCTCTGCTGCGAACTATCCCCAACAATACCCATGCCAGCCTGATGCGTCGTTACGATTGGAATCCGCTGAGCGGCATCACGGTAAACGGACGCAGCTTTACCAACGAGAAAGTAAAAGATATTACGCTGAAAGGAATGCTTACGGTAAAGAGTACGTTCGATCAGGGTTATTACGGACAGTGGGAGCTGACCCGCGAATATCTGCCTTCGGCAGAACTTCCTGCTTTGGTGGAACTGTATCAGGTGGTGAATACGGGTAAGGGCAACCTTTCCATTGAAATACCGGAAGACGGTTTTGTGGCTCATACAGACCCTGCCAAAGGGGTGACAGGCTCGTATACCATCGAAGGAAAACTTGACCGCAACGGATTTTTCACCTTGCAGCCCGGCGATACCCTGCGCTTTACTGCTTCTGTTTCTGCACATCGGCAGAATGAAAGTCCGGTAAAGATTGATGCTGAGGCTGAGAAGGCGAAACGCATGGATTTGGTAAACGGATGGATGGATAAACTGGTGTTAGAAACTCCCGATTCTGTTATCAACCGCATGTTTGCTTTTTCTAAAATCCGTGCTTGCGAAAGTATCTACGAAACACAGGGCGGCCCCATGCACGGCCCCGGAGGAGAATCGTATTACGCGGCTATTTGGGCTAACGACCAAGCAGAGTATATCAATGCTTATTTCCCTTTCACCGGGTATGAATACGGCAATGCTTCCGCACTGAACTCGTTCCGTCATTTCGCACGCTTTATGAACGACGAATGGAAACCCATTCCCAGTTCGATAGTGGCCGAAGGGCTGGACATCTGGAACGGAGTAGGCGACCGCGGGGATGCGGCAATGATAGCGTACGGAGCATCGCGTTATGCGTTGGCTTACGGAAACCGTGAGGTGGCGGAAGAATTGTGGCAACTCATTACGTGGTGTCTGGAATACTGCAAGCGCAAACTGAATGCCGAGGGCGTGGTGACATCGGATACCGACGAGCTGGAGAACCGTTTCCCGTCGGGCGATGCGAACCTCTGTACGTCATCGCTCTACTACGATGCGCTGATTTCGGCTTCTTACCTTGCAAAAGAATTGAACAAGGGTAGTAAGATTGCCAATACATACCGCAGCCAAGCAGCCGAACTGCGTAAAAACATCGAAAAATACTTTGGAGCCAAAGTTGAGGGATTTGATACCTACGCTTATTATAAGGGTAATGACATTCTCCGTTCATGGATTTGCATCCCGCTTACGGTGGGTATCAACGAACGTGCGCAAGGAACCATCGATGCTCTGTTCTCACCCCGCTTGTGGACGGAAAACGGGCTGCTGACCCAAGCAGGCGACCAGACTTTCTGGGACCGTTCTACACTTTATGCTCTGCGTGGAGTCTATGCGGCAGGCGAAACCGAAAAGGCTACCGATTACCTGCACCGTTATTCGGCAACCCGTCTGTTGGGTGAACACGTGCCTTATGCCATCGAAGCATGGCCGGAAGGCGGACAGCGTCACTTGTCGGCAGAAAGCGGCTTATACGGGCGCATCATCACCGAAGGCATGTTTGGCATTCGTCCGGTCGGATTTAAGGAATTTATCGCCACTCCCCGGCTTCCGCAGGCATGGAATGAGATGAGGCTTCGCAACATTTGTGCTTTCGGAACTACATTCGACATGGAAGTCAATCGCTTGGCTAATGGAAAGTTGCAAGTGTCTGTTTGGCAGAAAGGGAAAAAGAAAACTTATACAGTGAAAGACGGAAATTCTATTAACATCAAATTAATGTGATTTTATGAAACACACTTTACTTATTGGTTTGTCGGTTTTATGCCTGATGGGGTGTGGCACTTCTCAAAAGGAGAATGACGGACAACTTACTCCGGAGCAGATTTCTGTATTTACATCGTCCGACAAGGATTTGGAAAATGTGTATATGTGGGCGAAAAAGACGGCATTGTCGTATGCTCACGACGGAACGGATTCGGTAGGCTATTGGTATGAAGCGGCTTTGCCGCAGCGTGAGGCGTTTTGCATGAGAGACGTGTCTCATCAGTCGGTCGGAGCCCAGATATTGGGACTTGGGCAGCATAACAAAAATATGTTTACCCGCTTTGCGGAAAACATCAGCGAGAGCAAAGATTGGTGTACGTACTGGGAGATAAACCGTTATAATAAACCCGCTCCCGCCGATTACCTGAACGACAGCGAATTTTGGTATAACCTGAATGCCAACTTCGACGTAATGCAGGCTTGCCTGAAAATGTACGAATGGACGGGCGATAAGGATTATCTTACCGATTCTTGTTTCACCAATTTTTACGACAAGTCATTGAATGAATACATCACTCGCTGGAAGCTGGAGCCTGAGAATGTAATGGCTCGCCCGCGCTATATGAACCAGCCGGACAATTTTGATGTGAACAACAATTTCCATACTTGCAGGGGACTGGCTTCGTATGTCGAGAATTTCAGAGGATTGACGATGGGGGTCGATTTGCTGGCATCTCTGTATGCCGGATATAATGCCCATGCCCGGATTGCTGCATTGTGCGGCAATGAAGAACAGGCACAGCAGGATATGTTGCGTGCGCTTCAGTATCGCGACATCATGGAAAACCAGTGGTGGAGCGAAGACAGTTCGTATTATCAGACTTTCTGGACGGAAGACCGCAAATTTTATCGGGGTGAGGGAGTTCCTTTCATCTTATGGTTTGGGGCTACAGAGAATCCCGACCGCATCCGTGCTTCCGTAAAAGATATTCTGAGCAGGGAGTGGAACGTAGAAAACTTGTCGGCTTTCCCGGTTCTGTTGTATCGGTTAGGATATTATAAAGAGGCTTACGATTACATGGTTACTTTGCCTCAGATGGACCGTTCCGAATATCCGGAAGTATCGTATGGTATTGTCGAAGGGATGGTTAGCGGCATGATGGGTGTGGTTCCTTCTGCCAGCCGGAATACGATTGCTACTTGTTCGCGCTTACCGGAGGGAGTAAATGAAGCACAGATAGCAAATGTTCCTGTAATGGATGGCTATGTTACGGTGAAACATACGGGACGTTCGGCTACTGAAATAGTAAACAATACCGGCAAGGATTTGACTTGGGAGGTTTCGTTTGTAGGCAACTGTCCGCAGGTTGAGGTAGACGGGAAAACTTATTCTACCGTACAGACGCAAGACAACAATGGCAATACGATTGCCACAGCTTCTGTAGAACTGCCTGAAGGAAGCACGCTTACGGCTAAGGTTATTTCTCTTAATTGATTACAGGCATGAAGAAAATAGTTCTATATTTATTTTGTTTGGTAACGTTTGGCGCGTATGCGCAGAAAACGTTTGAACTGAAGTCGCCCGACGGACGACTGGTCACTACTGTTAAGGTAGGCGAACGGCTTACTTACGATATCCGCTGCAACGGGAAGCAGGTGTTGGCTGATTCTCCGTTGGGTATGACATTAGACGACGGCACGACGTGGGGCGAAAGTCCCCGCTTGTCGGGTACTTCGCGCAAGAGTGTGGATGAAGTGATAGCTTCGCCTCTTTACCGCCGCGCGCAGGTACGCGACCATTACAACGGATTGACCTTGAAATTCAAGAAGGGATGGAACGTAGAGTTCCGTGCCTACAACGATGGCATTGCCTACCGTTTCGTAAGCCGTGTGACGAAGCCGTTCAATATTTTGGATGAAGAAGTAAGTTATTGTTTCCCTTCCGATGTAAAAGCCACGGTTCCTTACGTAGTTCCGCGGGCAAAAGACGGTACGCTCGAAGCACAGTTTTACAGTGCATTTGAAAATACGTATGTTACCGACAAACTGTCGAAACTGGATAAAAAACGCCTGATGTTCCTGCCGCTGGTGGTAGAGACGGAAGACGGGATAAAGGTATGTATCACCGAGTCTGATTTGGAAAGTTTTCCGGGACTGTATCTGTCGGCTTCCGAGGGTGGAAACAAGCTGACGGGGGTTCATGCTCCGTATCCGAAGAAGAGCATACAGGGCGGACACAACATGTTGCAGATGCTGGTAAAAGAGCGTGAGGCTTTCATCGCAAAGGTAGATGGCAGTCGTTCTTTCCCGTGGCGCATGGCGATTGTGGCTGCCGAGGACAAAGCGTTGGCTGAATGTGATATGACTTATTTGCTGGCTTCTCCGTCGCGCATTGACGATATTTCATGGGTGAAACCCGGAAAGGTGGCATGGGAATGGTGGAGCGACTGGAACTTAGACGGAGTGGACTTTGTGACAGGCGTAAATAACAATACCTATAAGGCATATATTGATTTTGCTGCACAAAACGGTTTGGAGTATGTAATTCTTGATGAAGGATGGGCAGTAAACCTGAAGGCAGACTTGATGCAGGTGGTAAAGGATATCGACCTGAAGGAGTTGATTGATTATGCTTCCGCTAAAGGAGTGGGTATCATCTTGTGGGCCGGTTATTATGCTTTCGAACGCGATATGGAGAACATTTGCCGCCATTATGCCGAGATGGGGGTGAAAGGCTTCAAGGTAGACTTTATGGACCGCGATGACCAAGAGATGGTAGACTTTAACTACCGTGCGGCTGCGATGTGTGCGAAGTACAAACTGCTGCTCGACCTGCACGGCATGTACAAACCTTCGGGACTGAACCGTACTTATCCGAATATCTTGAATTTCGAGGGCGTCCACGGACTTGAAAACATGAAGTGGAGTACGGCGGAAGTCGACCAAGTAGAATACGATGTAACCCTGCCTTATATTCGTCAGGTGGCAGGCCCGATGGACTATACGCAAGGAGCAATGCGCAATGCAGTGAAAGAAAGTTTCTATCCGTGTAACTCCGAACCGATGAGTCAGGGAACACGCTGCCGTCAGTTGGCATTGTACGTGGTGCTGGAATCGCCGCTGAACATGCTGTGTGATACGCCGCAAAACTACGCACGCGAAGCTGAATGTGCGCAGTTTATCATGGATATTCCTACCGTGTGGGACGAAACCCGTGTACTCGACGGACGGATGGGCGATTACATCGTGACTTCACGCCGTAAAGGAGATGTTTGGTATATTGGCGGACTTACCGACTGGCAGGCACGCGACATTGAGATAGACTGCTCTTTCTTAGGCAACAAGAATTATGAAGGAGTTTTATATAAAGACGGAGTTAACGCACATCGCACAGGTAAAGATTATCGGTGTGTACCCGTTGAGCTTAATGGAAATACTCGCCTGAAAATACATTTGGCTCCGGGAGGTGGTTTTGCTATCCGTGTGAAATAAAATTACTTTATCTGTTGTATTCCCCGTTTCTTACAGCGGAAGAGTTTCTCCTTCTGTAAGAGCGGGGGATTATTTGTACATGCAAGCTGGATTTCTATATCGTACGACGTGATTCTTCTGCCAAATAACTGACTGATAAATATTCAACCGCGAAGGCTTGAATTTAAAATCTTGTCAATAAAGATGCAGGATTGCGCTATTTTTCGTATTTTTGTAAAGAGAGAGTTGTTAATCATACGTCACGATGCTAAGAATTACTCATATATTATATTTCGTCCTGTTTAATCTTTGTCTGCTGTCATTGCACGGTCATGCCAATAATTTCAGATATTATACGATAAGTGAAGGTCTGTCGGTCAATGCGGTTTATTGCATTATGCAAGATTCGAAAGGCAGAATGTGGTTCGGAACGATTGACGGACTGCACAGTTTCGATGGCAATCAGATACAGGTATGGAGAGATTCGCAGGTAAAAACGTTAGGGCCTTGTATCTATACCGTGTTTGAGCACGAACAACAGCTTTATGTAGGCAGCGATGAAGGTTTGTCTGTATTTAATCTTTGTATGGAAAGTTTCTCGGAATTCGATGTCCGTACCGAAGCAGGCGAAGGCATTCGCACTCCCGTGAGGCAAGTAACGAAAGACAGCAAGGGAAACCTGTGGATATCGACATTCGGGCAAGGCGTTTTCCGTTTCGACGTGCGGCAGGGGAAATTGTATCAGTACGTGTCGCCCGGCAAGTCAATCTCCGATTTCGTTTATTCGGTTACGGAAGACAGCTCCGGTACGATATGGCTCGCCACACAAGATGCAGGCATCGGGAGGTACATCCCTTCTAAAGATGTGTTTCAGCCTATTGCTTCCAATACGGTGAAAAGCATACGGGTGATATTCGAAGATTCGCGGAATAATCTGTGGGCGGGCAGCAATACAGAGGGGCTTTTCCGTTTGGATAAATCGAAAAAGCAATTAGTGTCTGCCGTAAAGCCCTTTGGAGTCAACCGTCCGCTTCAGGTCCGTAAAATCGTTGAGAAAGGTATAGGAGTCCTGCTGTTTGCTTCCGATGAAGGATTAACCGAATATGATACGAATACCGGGACAGTAACCTCGCTCAAGGTTGATAGCAGGCATCCCGACGGATTGAATGACAATTATTTGCATGAACTGTTCTTCGACCGTGAAGGTTCGTTGTGGATAGGAACCTATTTTGGAGGCGTGAATTACGTTTCTGCCACCGGAGACAATTACAAACATTATAACCGGAAAAACTCGCAGTTGAACGCACGCATCGTGAGCGTGTTTGCAAAGGCAGATAATGACAATTTATGGATAGGAACAGACGATGCCGGATTTTTCTACTGGAACAGGCAGGATAATACGTTTAAATCGTATTATTCGGCATCGGGTAAGTCAGTACCTTCTTATCATAACATTCATGCGCTGATGCAAGACGGGGATAAACTGTATGTGGGGATGTATATGGGCGGGTTAGACATTCTCGATTTGAAAACCGGAACATTTAAGAATTACAAGGCTACCTCTTCGCCGTATTCTCTTTATTCTTCGGAAGTATATGCGCTTTATAAAGATAAACGGAATCAAATTTGGGTAGGTACTACATTGGGCTTGAATAGATACGACGTGCAGAACGATAAGTTTGAACGTATCTATGAAGTTAAGTCGGCAGATGTTTCGTGTATCTTAGAGGACGCGGATGATTATTTATGGGTATGCTCGCTGAATAACGGCATCTTCCGCTTCAATTATAAAGCAGAGAAATGGGAACATTTTCATCGTTTTTCAGACAAAGAATCCCGGATTGCTACTGACCAGATTGTTACGGTATGTAAAGATGACAGAGGTGGCCTGTGGTTTGGCACTTACGGAAACGGATTGATGAAATACGATTATAAGAACGGAAACTTTGTAAAAATAGATTTACCTTCTTACATTCGGGTTATTCATAAAATCATTGCCGATAAGGGGCACTTATGGCTTACCACTAACAACGGACTGTATTGTTATGATGCTGCAACGGGAGAAACGAAATCGTATAACAAATACGATGGCTTGCAGGAGAACCTGTTTCTGCCCAATTCAGGAATCCAACTGTCCGACGGTACGATTATGGTAGGAGGCATTAATGGTTTCAATGAGTTTCATCCCGATAAAATCCGGAATAATATTCAGGTTCCAACCGTTATTCTTACCGATTTCCAGTTGTTTAACCAGCCGGTTAAGATTGGCAGCGAACATTCTCCGCTGGCTGCGTCGATTACCTATTCCGACCGTCTGACCCTGCGCCATGAACACTCCATGTTCAGTTTTACTGCCGTAACGTTAAGTTATACCAATCCGTCTAAAAACCTGTATCGGTATAAATTGGAGGGATTTGAAAAAGAATGGACAGAAACCGACCTGCCTCCTCGCGTAACTTATACCAATCTGCCTGCGGGGAATTATGTATTTCGGGTTAGTGCGTCGAATTCCGATGGAGTGTGGAATCAGGATGCGATAGCATTGCCTATTCAGGTGCTTCCTCCGTGGTGGCGGTCTATGCCTATGATTTTCTCTTATATTCTGATTTTCATCGGTAGTCTGGTGTATGTGTTTTATCGGATAAACCGGAAGCATCGTAACCGGATTGCGATACTGACCGTAGAGAAAGATAAGGAAATTTACCAAAGCAAGATAGAATTCTTCACCCATATCATGCACGAAATCCGTACACCGCTGACGCTTATATTGGCTCCGCTTGAAAATGTGATGCAGATGGATGGCTCGATAAAAGACGCACTGCCGAAACTGCAAGTCATAGAGCGGAACGGAAAGCGGCTGCTTACGCTGGTCAATCAGCTGATGGATTTCCGGAAGATAGAGTCCGGGCGCATGGATTTGGCGTTTACGGTAGTCGATATCAGGACATTGCTTGCCAATGTTTATCAGCGGTTCCAGCTTTCGGCAGAAGTAAAACAGATCGAACTGCTTACTACCATGCCCGACGAGGCTTGTTACGTGAAGGTAGATCAGGAGGCTTTTACCAAAATAGTAAGCAATCTGTTATCGAATGCCTTGAAGTTTACCGGCTCTCACATCTGGATTGACTTGGCGATTACCCCGGAAAGGCGTGTAGAGCTTTGCGTGAAAGACGACGGACAAGGTATTCCGGCAAAAGACCGTGAGAAAATATTCATGCCGTTTTATCAGGTAGCCGAAAACCGCAAAAGTGATTACGTGGGTACGGGCATCGGTCTTTCTTTGGTAAAGAAGCTGGTAGATATGATGAAAGGCGAACTGACCTTAGAGAGTGAGCCGGGCAAGGGAACCACGTTTGTTATTCGCTTTGACATGGCGGAATCGCCGGAAGTGAAACCCGATGAGGCATTGCCCCAAGTGAGTGCCCCGTCTGCTTCCAGCGGTGCGGCAGATGCCGTGCGGTATCACATTCTGGTGGTAGATGATAATCAGGATATGAGGAATTATTTGCAGGCGTTGTTGTCTGATTATCGGGTGACGTGTGCGTCTGACGGCAAAGAGGCATGGGAACTGTTGCCGAAAATCATGCCCGACTTAATCATCAGCGATGTGATGATGCCCGTAATGAGCGGTATCCAGCTTTGCCGTAAAGTAAAAGAAAACCTTTTGGTTAGCCACATCCCGGTAATTATGCTGACGGCAAAGGCTACAGCCGACGATTACGTGGAAGGTTTTGAAAGCGGCGCCGACATTTATATCGAGAAGCCATTCTCTGCCGATGTGCTGAAAGCCCAAATAGCCAGCCTGTTCAAGAACAGGGAGCGGAGCAGGAGAGAGTTTAAGTCGGAACCGATGGCTTCGCCGGCAGGCATGTCGTGCTCGAAGTTAGACTCCGCCTTTATGGAAAAGGTAGCCAAGATAGTGGAAGAACGGATGACCGAGCCTGATTTTACCGTAGACATCTTGGCGCAAGAGGCAGGCATATCCCGTTCCGGCCTGTTCAACAAGCTGAAAGCCATAGCCGGCATGACCCCGAACGATTACGTCCGCCTGATCCGCTTGAAAAAAGCTGCCGTGCTTTTGGCGGAAGAAGGTTTGTCGAGCAGTGAAGCCTGTTTCCAAGTGGGCTTTTCTTCACCTTCTTATTTTGCCAAATGCTTCCAGACCCAGTTTGGTGTCTCGCCCACCGAGTTCAGAAAGAAATATACGGCACAATAGCGGCAAGCTGAACCGTATTTGTTGTTTTTTGCACCGTTATTCTTATTTCCCTTTGTTCTTCTTTGTTAGTTTTGCGGCATGAAAAACATTCAGGGCCTGT
>NZ_JAMBLM010000016.1:0-53673 GCF_023337095.1 Bacteroides caecicola | reverse complement strand
GTCCACGATAATCTTGCGCCCTATCTGGGTGATAGCCTTGTCTATTTTTCCGCTTTTCTTTATGCGGTTGGCGGTGGGCAGGCTGCATCCGAACAGTCTGGCTATGCCGGGTATTCCGTACACATACTTTCTGTTTGTGTCCGTTACGGGCTGTGGCTGCGCTTCCGTCTGAACGGAAGCGTGTCTGCTTAACATGATGAACTCTTCACCCGTCATCTGCCAGACGGGTTTGGATAATAATTCTTGTAGATTTTGCATAGTTCTACTTTTTTGATTCAACAATCAGCCCTGCGCACTGGCTGTTATTTCTGTTCTCGAACGGTGCAAAATTAGGTAGGGTTATGGGTGGTAAGGATGGGGACGGTATAATCCGATCATCGCTGTATCTTATTGAATATCAGAAAATAAAAATACCACTCAAAAATTAATTTGAGTGGTAAAAGTGGAACTTTCGTAAAGAATCAGGATATATCACGGATTATCTGAATATATGTTTCATTTCCTTGGCGAATTTCTGGTTGCTGTCACTCGGAAAATCGGAAACAGGCTCCTTGTACTTGGACTTGTAGTAGCTGTCGTCAATATCCAGCAGTCCCAGTATTCCGGCTTTCCATTTGTCCCTGTCCTGTTTGGGGAGCTTTTCGCTCATCAGAAATATCAGATAGCATACACGGATCTTCTCTCTCGGTTTGGTTTTCAGCTTGCAGTTGCAGGGGTGCAGGTTCATGTTGGCATAGAAATCCGGTGCGGAAATTTCTTCGAACTGTTCTCCCACACATACTTCATGGATGAGAGATAGCAATTTCATGCTGAAATATTCTTGTTGTTCGCCCGTCGTTTCTTTCTGGCTGACGGGTTTGCCCGGCTCGTCCTGTCGTTTCCCGTCAGGAATGTATTTCTTCAATATGTCCAGAAAAAGGCAGCTTTGACGGTATATGTCCGCACAACGGTTCTTCATATATTGGAATGCCTCTTTCCTTGCTGCCTTTTGTTGGTCATAGAGTTCGTTCAGTATAGCTCTTTCCTTGTCATATTCAGCCTTGCAGCGTTCATATTCTTTCTCCGCCTGTTTTTCCTCTTCGGCAGTATGTTCCCTATAGCCAATGGAATCATACCTGTTGTTGGCTTCATTCAGCGGCTTGCTCAGGCTTCTTGTGACATCCAGTTGGGCTTTAATTTCAAGGGAATACCTTTCCATATGTTGATAACAGGCACGTTCTATCGCACTGTCACTTATGGGGTGCGTTTCATAGGCCTGTATGCTCTTTTCTATTTCGGTTTTCAGGCTGTTGAGTATCAGAGTGTATTGTTCTTTTTGCCTGTCAAGCACCAGTTCAAGGATGGCGGCTTCAAAAGATTTTGTGTCACTATATTCCTGATAGAAATCGGAAATGAATTTCTGCCTGTCAAAAGAGAAAACGCGATTGTCTATATAGTCCCTGTATATTCTGTTGAGTTCTCCGTATCGGGGGATTATCGTTTGTATCTTGTCTGCCATAGGTGTCTTACTTTTGTTTGTTCTTTTCATTGTCAAGAAGCATTGTCAGTTCTTCTTCCACCTGTTCTATGCTCGGCAACGCAGATTTCAGATTTTCGGGTACTGCCTTGCTGAGTTGGTAGTCGCTGATGCCGATAGGCTGGTCATAGCCTGTCAGCGCATACTGCGCTACAATTTCATCCTTGCCCTTGCATAGCAGCAGCCCGATGGTCTTGTTGTCATTCTCTCCCCTCAGTTTGTCGTCCACCACATTAATGTAGAAGTTCAACTGTCCTGCGTATTCCGGTTTGAACGGGGTGGCTTTCAGTTCCACAACTACGTATGCATGGAGCTTTATGTTGTACAGGATTAAGTCGGCATAGAAATCGCTGTCGCCAATCTGGAAATGCTTCTGCCTTGCGACAAAGGCGAATCCGTTGCCCATCTCCAACAGGTAACGGGTAACGTGCTTCACCAGTTGTTCCTCTATGTCCCTTTCGTCCGCACGTTCTTTGGCTCCAGCCAAGTCAAAGATATACGGGTCTTTTAACAGGTAGTTGGCAAGGTCGCTTTGGGGTGCAGGAAGCGTGGCGATAAAATTGTTGACCTTGTGGCTGTTGATTTGCCGTTCAAACAATTTGCTTTCAATCTGCATTTTCAGGACATTGCTGCTCCAGCCCATTTCCACGGATTGCTTCATATACCAGTATTCCACACCCAACGGAAGCGAACTGTTCAGCAGAATCACATGGCTTGCCCAATTGATTCTTGCAACAGGTGATGCAAGGAACAGTTTTTCCATGTCCTCTATCGGCATCCGGTAAACGGCGGCTACTGTCTGGGCTACATCCTGAATTTGTGCAAGAGGTTCTTGCACAATTGCAACTCCCTTGTTGTCTGAGGATTGTATTTGCGCAAGAGGTTCTTGCGTAAATGAAACATTGTTCAGGCTTTGGATTTCATCCGTGATTCTTTGCACACTTGGAGTAATCAATTTCGCATCGGTTTCGATGAAACTCCGTAATGCACTCAATGGATATGAACGTGCGAACTGGCACATATAAGCCAAGTTCCTGACCGAATATCCTTTTTTTTCGGGATAATTGAACCGTATCGCCTGCGCCAGTTTCTTGATGACCTTGCCGCCCCATCCTTGCAGGTTTTGATGGTACAATATGTAGTTGCCCATCTTCCAGTAATGGAACAGCATCTGCGCATTGGCTGCACTGATGAGCCGGACTTGCGCCTGCTCTATTTCCGAACCGATGGCATTGACGAAAGCCTCGAAACTTCTTTTCTCTATATTGTTATCGTTGTTGCTCATTGTTGTATGCTTTGAAAGTCACAAAGGTAAGCCAAATTACAGGCTTTCCATGAAACTTGATGATTGTTTTTTACAGTTGGTTGAATTTGTTCATCGCATTGGCTTTCACATCATCAGCGATGTCAATGTAGGGTTTCATCGCCTTGTAGTCGCTGTGTCCCGTCCATTTCATGACCACCTGAGCCGGAATGCCGAGAGCCAAGGCATTGCAGATAAAAGTCCTTCTTCCGGCATGGGTGCCCAGCAATGCGTATTTGGGTGTAATGGTATCTATACGCCTGCTCCCTTTATAATAGGTTTCACTCACAGGCTCGTTGATTTCGGCAAGCTCGCCCAATTCCTTCAAATAATCGTTCATCTTCTGGTTGCTGATGACCGGGAGAGCCTTATGCCCCTCAAACTCCACATTTTTATATTTATCCAGTATCGCCTTGCTGTGGTTGTTCAGCTCGATGATAAGCCTTTCGGCGGTCTTTACGGTGGTGATTTCTATATATCCGTCCCTGATGTCGCTTTTCTTCAGGTTATGCACATCAGAATACCGAAGCCCGGTGAAGCAGCAGAACAGAAAGACATCCCTCACCCGTTCAAGATACTGTTTGGTTTCAGGTATCTGATAGTTCTTGAGTTGGTTCAGTTCTTCCCATGTGAGGAATATCACTTTTTTCGGGGTACTCCGCAGTTTTGGATTGAAATCTTCGTAGGCATTGTTCATGCAATACCCTTTCTTGGTACACCAGCGCAGGAACCATTTCAGATAGGCGACCTGTTTCATGATGGATGTGTTCCGCATATCTTCGGTGTCTTTCAGGAAATTCACATACTTTGTCAGCTTGGGTTCGTCCAACGATTCAAAAGTCAGTCCCTTGTCAAACTTTTCAAGATGTTTCCTGACTGCGGCAAATTTCTCATAGGTGGCATCAGACCAGCCGTTTTGCGTGCCGCACTCCTTGATGAACTCATCAAACACCTCCAAAGGCAGAAATACCACCGAAGCCTGCTCCTCATCTTCCTTTTTTCCATTGTGCAATCTGTTGAACGCGTCCTTTACCTGCTCGGTAGTGGGCATGAATCCCTGCACCTCGAACTCCTTGAAGATATTCTGTATTTCGGTGTAGTATTTCAGCAAATCCGCATTGATTTCCGATGCGCTTTGCTTCAGTTTGTTGGTGCATCCGTTCTTTACCCGCTGCTTGTCGGCATCCCATTTGGCGACATCAATGCGGTAGCCCGTTGTGAACTCAATGCGGTGGCTGGCGAAAACCACACGCATACGGATAGGGACATTCTCCACGATTGGCACTCCGTTCTTCTTCCGGCTTTCCAATGAAAAGATGATGTTTCGTTTGATATTCATAATTGGGTGCGTTTGAAATTCAACACCCAAATATACACCCAATAATTGAAATAGCAAAAGGTATTTAATGATATTTAGTAATATAGCCGATTTATAACAACTTGATTATTATCAGTATATTGCAGTTTTATGAGATTTCTTGATTGTGTAAGTTAAAGTCCCGTACGCACCGCAACAGAAATTAAAATCCCTTGAAGGTTAATTCCTTTCAAGGGATTTTTCTTTATGGGTCTCTATCGGGAGCCCATTACTCTGAATTTTTCCATATTCAAAGCCACTTCCATCCAGAACCTTCGCTCCTGAATTACCTTATTGAAATAATCAAACGCATAAGGGACTCTTTTTGCAATTAGATAGACGTCTTGTTCCTTTAAATATTTCTACTTAAATAAACCATATCCTTTAGTTGTACACCATCCTCATAAATGGGATGATCATAGTTTTCTATAAAAAAGTTTTTCACCCGATGCGAATAAGTAAAATCACAATGCTTGTAAAAGCCTACCGTAACATCAACATCTCCTGTCCCAACAAATAGTATACGGTATTTTTCAGAATAGAACTTACATACATACTCAATCATGCGCTTACCATACCCTTTCCCTTGTTCCTCTTTCAGCACAGCAAGATTTTTTAATTCCACAACATTATCGCCCTCAACCGTTACCACGGCTACAGCAATTGCTTTTTTATGCTCATCTTGCAAAACAAACATATCGCCACGCTCCAAATAACGGTCAATCATCTCCTCCTGCTCATCGGCAAGAAGTAAGAGGTCAAGATACTGCTTTTTCTTTTCTGTTATTTGAACTATATACATAACATCACTTTTAGCTATTTATAAATTGAGATTTACCAATCGCTCGTTTTTATCTGATGAAACCAAAGCTATTCACGGTCAGTAAACATTCGTCTATATTCGGTAGGAGTCTTACCTGTTTGCCGTTTGAAAAATTTAGTCAGCGTAGCCTGATCGGGGAAACAAAGGTCATCAGCTATTTGCGAGATAGAGTTATCCGTATCTTCCAACTGCTGAATGATGGCTCCGGTCAGTGTGGTACAGATATGGTCATACGCTGTTTTTTGAGAACAGTCTTTTACTACACGGTTCAAATATTGTGGCGTTACACAGAGTTTTGAAGCGTACCAACTGACGGAATGTCCTTCGCGGACATCTGTAAACAATAATTTTATGAATTGCTTGAACAGCGTATTCCTGCGTTCTTTTTCTGTATGTCCTTTGCTTTCATCTTCTTGCCGAATGTATTCGTTTGCCATATCCATCATAAACATCCAGAGTGCACATTTTACCATTTCCGCCTGAAAACGATGGGTATGATCTGCAAAAATCCCCTGTATAGCCTCTATCCTTTGCAAAAAGAGTTTGATGCCTGTAGGCGACTGAAAACTCATGGGACACATTTTTATCTTCTGCACGTATGAGGGCGGAAATGGAGGTGTCTTTTTTAGCAGGGATGACATGAACGGTTCTTTTAAAAACAACATATATGCTTGGGCATCGCAGGATATCTCCAGAATATCCAGAAAACGGCTGTCGAGGAAATTGGCAAGACAGTCTTCAGTCAGCAAATATGGTTTGCCGTCTGAGTTTAACTTTATCTCTCCTTTCCGCACCAGAATATGTATAATCATATTAGAACCGTTTCCCTCCAAACGGAATCTTTTTTCAATCCTGTCGCCGTTTATTTTCCACAACAGAAAACCCTCTTTTATCAAATAGCAATTATCTTGCTTTCCTCCGAAATCCATGAAATCCATAGTTGTAACTGAATAATGCTGACGAGGCAAATAATACAAAATCAGTTGGGATTACCAGTCCAAAGACAATGTGATAAGGTTCATCTACGGTCAGAATAACATGTGGTATCGTATGAACAACAAAAAAACGAGTACATTCTTGAAGCAAACGACGGGATGGCAATACGTGTGGTATCCTATCGGTCAAGCTATGACTCATTGCATGTAACAATCAACCGGTTTTGCATAGAAGAATACGAAGAAAACTAACCCAGATTTAACCTCAAAATACTATGGGTAGCGTTACTTAACTCAAGCGGATGCGTTTACCCATTCTACCCGTAGAGTTTACGCTCTCTATGGGTAGAATTTTGCACGCCTATTCCGAGCGGAATTTCAGCAACGTGTTGGCTATCTCTCCGCTGAATATCTCCAAGTTAAAGCGTTCCTCTGCCAAGCGGCGGGCGTTGCGCCCCATGCGTTCGGCTTCTTCGGGATGGGCGGTGAGGTAACGGATGGCATTTACCCATCCTTCGGTGTCGCCGTAGGGAACGGTGATGCCTATTTCTTCCTTGTCGATATCCATTTCGAAATACGGGTTACGGGTGCAGATAACGGGCATTCCCAATGCAAAAGCCTCAACCAGCGTGGTCAGTCCCACCGTATATGGATAATCGAGACAACAAATAACAATGAAACGTGCTTCTGCCACTTTGCGTGCAAGTACGTAAGGTATCACTCCTTCGGTGTAATGGATGCGGATGTTCTGAGGCAGACAGAGGCTGTCGGCTATCCGGCGGTAAGAGATGCCGTTACTTTCTTCGGCGATATATACTTCTAACTCTTCGTTTGTACGAGCAAAGGCTTCAAGCATGGTTTTCACGTCGCGGCGTTCTTTACCCGTGGATATAAAGCCGTGACGCGATAGGGAAACAGGAAGTTCGCCCAACAGATGGTCGTAGAAAGCGAGATCGGGTCCCCAATGTATCAGTTGCAACTTGCTTTCGGGCACTTTACGTGAGGCGATAGAGTCTTGTATCAGTTTGCGGCTGAAAAGAAACATCTGGTCGAGTCCGCGATAGAAGAAACGGGAGACTGCTTCCCTGAAACGGTTTGACGCGCGGCTTACTGCCGAATGATGCCAAATCACCACGGGCTTGCGGTACAAGCCGAGGGCGCGGAGAAAAACAATCAACTCCAACCCGCGGAAAGAAGTGCCGTAAAGCACATCGTACTTCTCACGACAGCACAGAATCTTCCGGGTGGTATAAAGCATGAGTTTCCAGCGCGAGGCAAATGCTTTGTAAGGGTGCATCACCGAGCGGATGCCGTATTTCTCCAGCAAGGGAAGCCCGTAAAGGATATGTCCCGGGAAGCGGAATTGTTTCCACTCTTCGTAACTTTCGCGCGTAAGGCGGGTATGATAGAAATAAATAGTCAAAGGTGTCGGTCTCTTTTCAGCCATTTGTTGATTCGGTTTATGATTGCTTTGCGGATGATGGTAAAGTTGCCGTAACGCACGTTAAGGAACAGCTCTTCAAACGAACGTCCGATTTTTATCCACGGATGCCGCCAGCCCATGATGCGGTAAACGCTTTCTTTATAAGCGGTATGCTCAATGATGTAACGCGGATGTTTCAACGGGAAATCGACCTCATAGCGTTTCATTGTGAAGATTCTCCGGTAACCGCGCGGCAGGGTATGGATGGAATTCCCGAAATGTACCGAGTCGGCAGTGGCTCCGAGGTTATTTATCATGTTGCGCGTGGGTACGATGCTCAGCCCCGAACCAAACAGTATGGAAGCGTGGAAGATGGTTTCGTAATAAGGTTTCCCGTGCTCGCGGTGGCGCTGACACATGTAGACGAAGTCTTTCCGGTAACGCCGCGTGTCAATCAGGTTCTTCAACTGCTTCATGCTGAAAGCATCGTCAAGAAAAGAGTAATGCTCATCCCACTGGTCGATGACACGACGCCAGCTTGCCCATCCCCAAATTGAGAACGTAGTGGCAAAAAAGTAATCGTAAGGCACATCGGGCGTTGTTTCTTCGTTGTTGAACCCGGCTATCATGCTGATGCGCGTATCGTTTTCATACTTATCAAGCAGTTCTTTACAGAAACGGAAAAAGCTGACCGAGGGTACGTCATCGTCTTCCAGCACGATGCACTTGTCTGCCATTGAAAATGCCCATTTCTGTGAGATGTACTCCGAAGGGTCGCATCCGTAGTTGCGCGTCTGATAGAGTCGGTGTACTTCACATTCCCAATCAATATCCGCCACTACTTTACGACATGCCTCTATGCCGGGCAAGTCTTTCTCATTGCGCGGCCCGTCTTGGTAAAGAAACAAGCGCGAGGGGCGGGCTTTCTTTACTTGTTCGAACACTTGACTCAACTGATTCGGACGATTGAAAAAGAGAATCAGTACGGCTACGTCTACAAGAGCATTTTTCATATCGCTTATCGGTTATCTAATAATTCGGGATGCAGGTAAATGGCATGTATCTTTCGCTTATCTTCCGGCGGAATATCCATGTAGTTGCGATACAGGTCTTTCAGGTAGGCATCGGGATTACAGGGTGCGCTGAAGCGTTTTCCTTCAAACTCGATTTCGCCCAGCGGGAAAATAGAATCGCGGCGGTGCATGATGCCGTAGCCGTTATTGATAAGTACGTTTGATATATAGGTGTCTTTCGGGTAGAGCATACAAAGTACGCTCCACACCGTCCGGTAAATGCCGTATTTTGCACCGAACCAGAAAAATTCTGCCAGCGAACGCAACGAATAATAGTGGGGGGCGTGCAGGATGGAATATGCCGTTGAGATGCCTTTCGTAAACTTCTTTACCCACGGCTTCGGCACACTGGGATAGTCAATAAACGGAAAGATGTCGACAAACAGTCCCTTTTGATAGTCTCCCCGCATATTGTCTCCGCTTTCAAGGTACAGCGAATTGAGGTCGCGTATCTTGATTATCGGTTCTTTGCTCGATGGGTCGGTTTCAGGAGTTTGGAGAAACAGGCCGTCGCGCAGTTCCGACGGGGCGATGCGGATGAAGCGTTGCAGGTCTTCGAGGCGCATGGCAAGGTCGATGTCATCATCCCACGGGATGAAGCCGCCGTGACGCACAGCCCCCAGCAAACTGCCGCCATCTAACCAATACGGTATCTGATGTTTGCGGCAAATCCGGTCTATCTCCTCCAAGATGCCAAGCTGTTTCAGCTGACATGCCCGCAGGTTCCGTTTCACATACTCAGTCAAGAAAGGATTCTTCATACCATTTCTCGTTTTACGTCGATTACTTGTCCGGTATAGTCGGACGCAAGGGTTTGGAGAGTCGCCTCTGCTACCTTGTCGGCAGAAAGCAAAGTATCTTCCGGCTCAATGCCGAAATTATGCACCCGCATGGGAGTCTTTGTCCGTTCAGGGTTGACACAGTTGATGCAGATTCCGAAGCCTTCCCACTCTTGCGCGATGGCTTGTACGAAGTTGACTATCGCCGCTTTCGTCGACGAGTAGATACTGTAAAAGGCACGTCCGCGTGTATAAGAGCTGGAGGTGAAGAACACCAGTTTTCCTTTCGTTTCCTTCAAATAAGGAAAGGCTTCAAGGGCTACGTTCACCGTTCCCATGTAGTTGGTCTGTACCGCCGAGACAATCGTTTCGTAATCCGTAGCTATCAGCGGCTCTTTGTTCAACACTCCGGCTGTGTTCACCACAAAGTCTATCCTGCCCTCTTTTGCAAATACTTCTTTCAGCGCATGGCTCACCTGATTGCGATCGCCTACGTCAGTATGGTTCAAGCTACGCGAAAAACGATATACTTTTCCGCCGTGCTGTTCCAACATGCGTGCCACTTCAGCACCGATGCCGTAACTTCCGCCGAACACCACGGTTACTTTGTCGCGCAACAGGGTTATATCTATCGCTTCGTGGTTCAGTTCGCTCTTACGGAGTTGGAAAAACTTATCAAGCAGATAAGTATCCTCTTTGTATGTCAGCTTCATGTTGCTTTCCTCGCCCGCTACAACATAGATGGGCACATCGGGCAGGTATTTCTTTACCACGCCACAGTCGTCTGTCACCTTAAAGGCAGCATCTTTAAGCGCAATCTCATACGCCCGGCGGATGGTGTCTATCGAAAACGCCTGCGGGGTCTGTCCGCGTTTCAGCCGCGAGCGGTCGGGTATCTGACTGATAAAATCGCCTTCCACCTCGATAATCGTATCGGCAGAAGGAAGTGCCACATCAATGGCATCGTATGTTTCGAGCGCTTTCACCACATCATTGATGATGCGCTGGCTTACCAACGGACGCACGGCATCGTGGAATATCAGATTAACATCCGCTCCCGCGTATGCTTCGATGGCAGAAAGGCTGGAATGATAACGCTCCTGCCCTCCCTTCAATATCTTCTTTACTTTCTTCCATCCGTTTTTGATTATCAGGTTCTCAAACTCCGAGATATAGAAAGGATTAGACACGATGGCTATTTCGTCGATATGCGGATTCGTCTCAAACACTTCCACCGTATGCTCTACCACCATCTTGCCTGCCACTTTGAAGAACTGCTTCGGAGTAGAAAGTCCCAAACGGCTCCCCACCCCTCCTGCCAATACCACAGCTATGTTTTTTCTCATCATCTGTTACGCATTAAAGATTATTGCAAACTTAGCGAAAATCTATGGAAAAACCTCCAAAATTCGGCAGATTAACGCAATGTAATCTGTGAATTAAGTAGTTATGAGAAAATCGCGGAAGTTGGATAGAGGGCTGAATAGCGTTTCAAAGCGGATTGGAGAAAGAGAACGGTTTCCTAATCGTTACCCGTCAGAAATGCAGATTTAACAGTCACCGTTCCGTTTGCGCCGCTCTGCGTAGGTTTGCTTGTCAAGGTTTAACTCGTTGATTTATAGTTTTGCAACCAAAAAAGAACGAGTATGACAAGGAGCACATTTCGCGTGCTGTTCTATGCGAACGGCAGCAAGGAGAAGAATGGAATTGTCCCCATCATGGGACGGGTTACAATCAACGGAACGGTGGCGCAGTTCAGTTGCAAACGGAGCATCTCAAAAGAACTTTGGGATGCAAAGGGCAACCGTGCCAAAGGCAAGAGCGTGGAGGCGAGGGAAACGAACCTTGCGCTCGACAACATCAAGGCGCAAATCATCAAGCACTACCAACGCATATCCGACCGTGAGGCGTTTGTGACGGCAGAAATGGTGCGCAACGCCTATCAAGGCATAGGCGGCGAGTATGAAACGCTGCTCAAAGCCTTCGACCGTGAGAACGAGGTGTTCAAGAAGCGTGTCGGCAAGGACAGGAAACTGGCGACCTATCAGTCAAGGGTAGTGGCAAGGAACTATGTGGCGGCATTCATCAAGTCATTCTACAAGCGCAGCGACATGTCGATGCTGGAACTTACGCCCGACTTCATCAAGGAGTTTGCGGTCTATCTCGCCACGGAAGCGGGATTACGCAACGGCACGATATGGGAGAAGTGCATGTGGCTGAAAGGCGTGGTGATGCGTGCGCACTTCAACGGGCTGATACCGAGAAACCCGTTTGCGCAGTTCCACATCAGCCCGAATGTCAAGGAGCGTGAGTTTCTGACGGAGGATGAGTTGAAGGCGGTGATGACGCACGAGTTCTCAGATCCGAAACTGGCATATATCCGTGACCTGTTCGTGTTTGCGAGTTTCACCGCCCTTTCTTTCGTGGACATCAAGGAACTGACCAACGACCGAATCGTGGAGGTGAACGGCGAGAAGTGGATTATCTCCAAGCGTCACAAGACGGGCGTACCTTTCCAAGTAAAGCTGCTGGACATCCCCTTGCAGATAATCGAGCGTTACCGACCGTTCCAAGAAAACGACTTCGTATTCCCCAATCTGAACTATTGGTCAATCTGCAAGCCGTTGAAGAAGATGATACGGGAATGCGGCGTGAATAAGGACATCAGCTTCCATTGCTCACGTCATGGATTCGCAACCCTGGCTCTCTGCAAGGGTATGCCGATAGAGAGTGTAAGTCGTATTTTAGGGCATACGAACATCGAAACGACCCAAATCTATGCGAAGATAACCGTGGAGAAGCTGGATAACGACCTCACGATGCTGGGCGACAAGTTGAGCAAGTCATTCGGTAACATCAAGGTGGCAGGGATATGAAACGGGCAATAATCACGATGGACGAGAGCGGCAGGGTTGCCATACCGTCCGATATAGCCAATGTGTGGATGAGCGAAATGGAGTTGGTAACGCTGTTTGATATAATCGCCCCGACACTCCGTGCCGCCGTCCGAGCCGTGTACAAAAGTGGAGTGTTGCAACCTTACGAAGTGGAAAGGCGCATCAGGTTGCCTAACGGTTATTATGCAGAAGCGTATGCCTTGCCAATGGTCGTGGCACTCGCTTTCCGCATCAATACGCCAAATACAGCAAGGGTGTGCAATGCCCTGTTGGAAAGGCTGTGCTTGCGAAAAGGCAGACAAATGCTTTGGCTTTCGTTAGGCAACAGCACATCGTGCAAGTGTTAGCGGGTGCGGTTGCGTGTCAATACGCCAGTGCATTCACACAATCCAAGTCTGCCCGAAGAAGTGAACATCTCCGCCTCTTCGGGCTTTTTCTTTTCGTCTTTTGATGGCTGGCATTATCCGTTTCGCCGCATTTTCTTGTTCGTCGGGTTCTTTTGCGCCGTTCTGCATAGTTTTACGTATCAAGGTTTTAGCCATCCTGCCGTAGCTTTGCACCCATGTTCAACCCGCCTGCCGACAAGGTGTCGGCGGCACTAAAACCTGTATTTGAGATATGGAAAAGAAAGAAGAATTCATCCGAGTAGGCACAACGCTCTACAAGATTGTGAACCAGCCCCGCATTGACGGCGGCTATGTGAGGAAACGCATTGCATGGAACTCCGAGACCCTGCGGCAGGACTACGGCAAGGACTACATGGCAGGCATCCCGAAGTATGACGGCTTCTGCACCGTACCCGACCATGTGGACTACCAGCCCGTAGTCGGCAAGTTCCTCAACCTCTACGAGCCGATAAGCCATGTTCCCCGACAAGGCGACTTCCCATGTATCCGTTCACTGATGGAACACATCTTCGGCGAACAGTACGAGTTGGGCATGGACTACCTGCAACTGCTGTATCTGTACCCTATTCAGAAACTACCCATCCTTTTGCTCGTGTCCGAAGAACGGAATACGGGCAAAAGCACGTTCCTGAACTTCCTGAAGGCTGTATTCCAAAACAACGTGACGTTCAACACCAACGAGGACTTCCGCAGCCAGTTCAATTCCGACTGGGCGGGCAAGCTGCTCATCATGGTGGACGAGGTGCTGCTCAACCGCCGTGAGGACAGCGAAAGGTTGAAGAACCTCAGCACCACGCTTTCCTACAAGGTGGAGGCGAAAGGCAAAGACCGTGACGAGATAGGCTTCTTTGCAAAGTTCGTGCTTTGCTCCAACAACGAACACCTGCCCGTCATCATCGACGCAGGAGAGACACGCTATTGGGTGCGGAAGATAGTTCCGTTACGGAATGACGATACCGACTTCCTGCAAAAACTGAAAGCGGAGATACCCGCTTTTCTCCATTTCCTGCAACACAGGCAGTTGTCCACCGAAAAGGAAAGCCGCATGTGGTTCAACCCGAAGCTGCTGGAGACGGATGCCCTGCGGAAGATAATCCGAAGCAACCGTAATCGGTTGGAGATAGAAATGGCGGAACTGCTGCTCGACATCATGGCAAGCACGGGTGTCAGTTCTGTTTCTTTTTGCCTCAATGACATCATCCCGTTGCTCGTCTGCTCTCAAGTCAAGGTGGAGAAGTCGCAGGTTCGGAAAGTGGTGCAGGAGTGCTGGAAGCTGGCTCCTGCATCCAATTCGCTTTCCTACACCACCTACCAATACGACTACAACCGTGAATGCCGTTACTCACCCGTCAGGAGGATTGGACGCTACTACACGGTGAGCAAGGAACAGCTGGAAACACTCTGATATTTTGATGAAATGATGAAAGCATATATAAACATAAAGAATAACAGCAACTTACATACTCATCAAACGCTCAACAAAAGGATTGGGCTGATGAAAAGAGAAAGCGGACACAGCCTCACACATCACTTTTCTTTTGGCGAGCGGTTTGATGAAACGCTGATGAAAGTATATTGCAATGTATGTCAATGTGTTAGACTATCAAATCATCAATTCATCGGATTTTCACCCCCTCATCAAATCCGCTGTGGGAACGGCAGCACAATCCCAGCCTGTATGCCGTTGTGCCGACAGGCAATCATGCCGGCACAACGGCACGGAAT
Organism: Bacteroides caecicola; assembly: GCF_023337095.1. Classification (NCBI taxonomy): domain Bacteria; kingdom Pseudomonadati; phylum Bacteroidota; class Bacteroidia; order Bacteroidales; family Bacteroidaceae; genus Bacteroides; species Bacteroides caecicola. Next base: position 39,435 of record NZ_JAMBLM010000016.1, on the reverse strand, counting down.
ATCATACAAGGCTGGCAAAAAGAGAAAGGCAAAGACAAGCCGCCGACACCGCCGCAGGCTTTTGGGAAACAAAAAGCCATAGCTCATTAGGGCGTTTTCTTCACGCACCGCTGACGCTAATGCTAAAAACGCCCCAATGAGCCAACGGGGTTACACCTCTCTGGACACCCCCGTTTGCCCCGTGCGGTTATGACCGCAGGCAGACGGACACCGACAAACAAGTTTGTACAACCTAAAAAACAAGAAACGAATGGGATATATCAGCATCCAAATCAACAAGGCGAAAGGTTCGGCTGACACGGGCGCATCCGACCATATAGAACGCAAGACCACGCCCAAGAACGCAGACCCCACACGCACCCATCTCAACCGTGAGTTGGTGGAGTTTCCCGACGGCGTGGCAGACCGCACCGAAGCGATAAGCCACCGCATCCGCACAGCTGGCATCAAAAGGAAGATAACGCCCGACCAAGTACGGGCAATCCGCATCGTGCTTTCGGGTACGCATGAAGATATGGTGAGAGTGCAGGACGAAGGCAGGCTGGGTGAATGGTGCGATGACAACCTGCAATGGCTGCATCGCACATTCGGCAGGGAGAACACCGTTTCGGCAGTGCTGCACATGGACGAACACACGCCGCACATCCATGCAACGGTAGTGCCGATAGTGACGGGAGAGCGCAGGAAAGCCAGGCGGAAGCAGGCGGACGCCAAACGCACTTACCGCAAGAAAGCCAACGCCGTGCGCCTGTGTGCCGATGACCTACTGACACGTGAGAAACTGGTTGCCTACCACGACAGCTATGCAGAGGCAATGGCGAAATATGGCTTGCAGCGTGGTGTCCGTGGTTCGGAAGCACGGCACACCACCACCGCCCAATACTACCGTAACCTGAAACGGCAGACGGGAGAGCTTGAAGCCAATGTGCGGCAGTTGCAGACCGAACAACAACAGGCGGAACGGCAGCTTGACGAAGTGAAAAAGGAAATCAAGTCGGAGAAGCTGGAAGCCGCCAAGACCGAGGCGAAAGCCGCACTCGTGGCAAAGGTAGGTTCTCTTTTGGGTAGCGGCAGACTGAAAGAGTTGGAAGCCGACAACCGAACCTTGCAAGGCGAGGTTGCCGCCCGTGACGAGAGTATCGAATTATTGCAAAAGCAGATGGAGCGGCAGCAGGAGGAACACAGCCGCCAATTGATGGAACTGCAAGCCAAGTACCGCAGGGAAATGGCGGACAAGGAAGCGGCACACCAAGAGGAAGTGTCATTCCTAAAATCCATTATCCAAAAAGCCAAGAAATGGTTTCCGCTGTTTCAAGAGCTGGTGTATATGGAGAAGTTCTGCCTTAAAGTCGGCTTCAACGAAAGGCAGACTGCCACGCTCATCAGCGGCAAACCGCTGTTCTACGTGGGCGAGCTCTATTCGGAAGAGCACAGGCGGAAGTTCACAACCGAGGAAGCAGGCTTCCAAGTGGTAAAAGACCCGAAAGACAAGTCCAAGCTTGCACTTGCCATCAACGGGCAAGTGATTGGAGAGTGGTTCAAGGAGCAGTTTGGCAGGCTGTTCTCATCCGTTAAAAGGACGGTTGAACCGCTTAGGAGAGGCAAGGGCATGGGATTATAAACAATACCAACGGAAGAATAGCAAGTTTGTGTTTGGGGCAGACCAAAACCGCTTGCTATCCTCAGTTGGTTGAAACGTCATTTTATTTGTGCCCGAATCCTACTCAAACTTGCCTGTGTGATGCCTAAATAGGTGGCGATACTTCCTAACGGCAACCGCTGTAACAAATCAGGCTCTTTCTCCAACAACTCGTGATACCGTTCCGAGGCGACGGCTGACAACATGGAAATCAGCCGTTCCTCGGCAGCAAGCAGTTCCATTTCCGCATAACGCCGTCCCCAATTGGCTATGTGCAAATCCTTCAAGAATAACTCTTTCAGTTTTTTCCTTTCCAATACATATAAGACAGAATTTTCCATCAGCTCCATTGTTTCATACCCCGGTTCGTCATTCACATATCCTTTCATGGAAACAATAGTCGCCCCTTCCTTGCCGACCCAAAAGGTAATTTCTTTCCCCTCTACCGAAGTATAGGCGCGGACAATGCCTTTCTTGATGAAAAAGATGTCTTTTTCTATCTTGCCATATTCCAACACTTGGAATCCTTTTGGGTATGAGACTTCCGTCAGGCATTGCCGCAACTTGTCCAAAGACGCATCTGGCATGGCATATCTCTGGTTGATGATTTCCTTTATATCCATAAGTCATTTTGTTGTGGTACAAAATTATAAAATAGCGCACAGAAACAGCTGCTAACGGCTGTTTTTTTGTCAAATGCAAAATCCGTTTTTACCAAATGTAAAAAACGGTTAGAAATTACTTGCTTACTTTTGCACCCGAATTTAATAAATCATAGGTATGAATTGGATAATTTTATTTTTGGCAGGATTGTTTGAGGTAAGCCTTACATTCTGCTTGGGAAAAACGAGAGAGGCATCAGGTATTGGTTTTTATCTGTGGGGAAGCGGTTTCTTGGCTTCCACGGTATTGAGTATGGCATTACTTGCCAAAGCGGTTCAGACTTTGCCTTTGGGCACGGCATACGCCATTTGGACGGGTATCGGAGCGGTCGGCACGGTCTTGATTGGGATATTCGTTTTCAAAGAGCCGGCCACTCCCATACGGCTTTTCTTCCTGTTCACGCTCATTGCCTCCTTGATTGGATTGAAAGTTGTGTCATACTGAAAGGAGGAATAAATGATGAAATATGAATTGAGAGAAAACCACGGCATTCCGGCACCTCTGCTGGCTCTGATGGCAGTCGCTACCGGGCTTTCCGTTGCCAACTGCTACTACAACCAGCCTTTGTTGGGCAGCATGGCAAAGGATTTTGGGGTAAGCGACTTTTCTGCCAGCATGGTTGCGACATTGACCCAGATAGGTTATGTAATCGGACTTGTGTTTGTCATTCCGCTTGGCGATTTGGTTTCACGAAAGCAGCTGATATTGACCAATTATATCATTTCATCGTGCGCATTGTTTGCCATAGCACTTGCCCCTAACATCTATTGGGTGTGGGGCGCATCCTTGCTTGCCGGAGCATCTTCGGTTATGCCGCAGTTCTTCATCCCGTTGGTGTCTTTCCATTCAGCACCAGCACACAAGGTACGCAACGTGGGGATTATACAGTCCTGTCTGCTCATAGGCATTCTTGGCTCACGGGTGTTAAGTGGTTTCCTGGCTGATATGTGGGGATGGCGTTCCGTCTATTTTGTGGCCTGTGTGTTTATGCTCGGATGCTTTCTTATGATTTACAAGATGCTTCCCGTTCTGCCTGCTCGTTCACGTGAAAATTATGCGGGTCTGATGAAATCCTTGTTGCGTCTGCTTGCCAAATACCCGTACTTGCGTATCGCTTCGTTGAGGGCGGCATTGGCTTATGGCTCGTTCTTTGCGTTGTGGAGTTGCCTTGCTTTCCGGATGAAGCAAGAGCCATTCTTTGCGGATGACGATATTATCGGGGCACTCGGTTTGTGCGGATTGGCAGGTGCGTCTACGGTTGTATTCATTAGCGGCTATATCCAGAAGTACGGCGTAAGGTTCTTCTCCATTGTCGGGGGATGTGTTATCTTGGCTGCATGGTTGTTGGCATTTTTTGGAAATGACAGCTACTTGTGGATGATAATCTCCATCCTTTTGATTGATGCAGGAATGCAATGCATCCATTTGTCAAATCAGACCAGCGTGGTCACCCTCGACGCATCCGCCATCAACCGAGTCAATACCGTTTATATGACCATCTACTTCCTGAGCGGTTCTGCTGGTACGTTCGTTTCAGGTCTGTTTTGGCAACATTACGGATGGGCAGGCGTGGTAGGAGTAGGAGTTGCCTTTACCGTGGCTTCCTTGTTCGTTAATTGCTTCCAACCAAGACTGCATAAGGATGAATGCTCAATATTCTGACTAAAATAATTTTTGGAATGATCCTTTCAGTCTGAATATTTTTCATACCTTTGTACCGTAAGAGTTTCCCAAACAAGCAAAGCGATGTAGACCACGGCAATTAGGACGGTTGCCAACTCATTACCTGAAAACGAAGTAATTCTTCTAACTCTCTTGATTTCAAAGAGGTATATTCCTTATACAGATTTACGGAAAATCTGTGATATAAACGAAATATGACGGGAGTAATGTCATTTCATTTCGCATACGGCTGCCGAGCCCGCAGCCGGAGCATGAAATCTTTTTCGCTTCCCGATAAAAAAAGTCTGAATATTATTTGGTTTATAAAATAAACTACTTTATATTTGCAACAACAAGAGCAAGCAATAGCGCGCATTGCTCTTACTCTTGATTAACCTATATAATCAACTACTAAAAAATTAAGAAGTATGGAAGACAGAAAAATCAATGAAATGGAAAGTCTTGAGCTTATCTCCGAGATGATAAGAAAGACAAAGAATGAAGGTTCTATGAAAGAAGACTACAACACGTTTCTTTACTATGGATATGCGGCAGTAATCATTTCGATTATAGTATGGGCAGGGATTCACTTTACCGGGGAATTGGAATTTTCGTTCATTTGGTTTGCCATGTTCGTGCCATACCTATGGACTACGTTTGCCGGAAAGCAAAAAAGGCCTGAAGTAGTTACTTACCTTGACAGTATGCTTGGAAACATTTGGAAAATCATAGGGAACATGTTTGCACTCACAACCCTTGCCATCGTAGCGACAGGGGCATACGTGGGGATAATCAATTTTTCACTGATGATGCCTTTATCCATTATCTATGCAGGCATCGGCACTGCCATGACGGGACTTGTCATTAAAGAAAAAGCATTCGTATGGCTTCCGCTGGTAGGGCTTCTCGCTTCGGTATATATGCTCCTGTCCGACGGGTACGACAATTCATGGAATATTCTTTTTGGTCTGTCGTTTCTTGCTTTCATGGTGATACCTGCACACATTGTCAGAAGTAAAGCTAAGTAAGTGTATGAAAGAACTTGATCCTCTATTACATTCGCAGCTCCGGTTGGCAATCGTATCGCTACTGCTGTCGGTTGAAGAAGCTGATTTCAATTATCTCAAGGAGTACACTCAGGCTACTTCTGGTAACTTGAGTGTACAAATTGACAAATTGTCCGAAGCCGAATATATAAAAGTAAGAAAAGAAATCGTGGGCAAAAAGACGAGAACCTCTTGCTGCCTTACAGACAAGGGACGGGAAGCGTTGGCTGAATATGTAGCTGCCTTAAAAGAGTATCTCGGCAAACTGATGTAACAGCATACCACACTGTTACTGTGCCTTTAGAATTTCTCGAATTTATGTTTCTTTACATATTTCATTCAACAGACTCTATCTGAAAATGAAACAGTTAGAACCGTTCCGCTCGACTAAAACAAAACATAAAATCTCCTGACAAAACACTCCCAAAACGCTACCGTTAGCGTTAGTCATCTCATGCGGTAGCGTTGCCCAACGCTTCCCATAGCGTTGTCCGGTTGTATGGGTAGAATTTTTCAAGCTCCCGACAAAGCGGAAAACGTTTAAACAAGTGCATAAAAAAACGAAAGTTGCCCGACAAACTCCGCCCTGCAAGCGGGGTTTTCAGGCAACTTTCGTCTTTCTGTTTCTATGAAGCAGCGTACGTTATTCTATCGTAACCTGCAACGGGTTGCGTACTTTAGCTGCAAAGTTTTCCAAGTAATTCGTCCAATCTTCCGGTGCGGCAAAACCGTATTTGCTCCATCCCGAACCCCAATAATATACGTAATCGTCATCGGGGGCGTACGGACTGATTGCCAACACATGACCTAAGGCGTCTCCTACGGGGGCGTCAAACAGCTCTGCTTTGGCTTCCGTTACCGGATAAGGGAATACGGCTCCTACGTAAACAGTACCGTTATCGGCATTGGGTTCGGTAGTAGGGTCGGCATAGGCGATATAACCTTTTTCGGCATTGCAAACAAATTCTTTCGGATGGGCGGCGTGAATCACCAAGCCGGTTGCAAGGGGAGTTTCAGCCGTCAGATAGGCATAATTGACCGTTGTCTTGTTTAGCTGAGAGCCTTTGTCGAGCTGGATGATACGTGTTTCCACCACGTTCGAGTCGTTTTTTACCACTAAGGGGTTATAAACTAACTTGACGGTGAAGCGAAGCGGCCCGTTATCCAGCACCTCGCATTCGTTGTAACAATACGGGTATATCAGCTTGCCGTCGGGCATCAATGCCGATGTACCTCCGCCCAGTGTAGGTCCTACGGCGTAACAGTCCATGCCATTTCCGTGGTCTACGTGGTATGAAATGGTCTGACGCAGGCTGTCGGCTTCCGCCTTCTTGCCGGCTTGCTGCAAAGCGTGTATTGCTGCCCACGATGCCGAATCGAGTTCCATCCGGTAACGGTCTTCCACCACAAGTTCTTCGGTGTTTTTGGTAAACACATCGTAGCCGTATGCCTTTTCGCCGGAGCGCTGAAGCGCAGGACCGTAAGCGCGATAGGCAGCACGGTCGTTCTCCCACGCCACATCGTCGGCACGCTCAGGATACTGTCGCCCGTATACCACCGTATTGACAAGTATCGGTTCTCCCTCTTGAATCGTATATCCTACCGTAGCCTGTGCTGCCACTGAAGCCGGAAAAATCAGCTTGTCATCGTACGTAAGCTGGTAGGGAACTTCTTGGGCTTTGTCATCGTAAACCACTAATTGCGCCGTATCGGGCAAGTTGAGTTTTCTGAACACTTCTTCCGCCGATACCTCAACCATTTCGCCGGAGCGCTCCATGTTCAGAGGGTTGGTTATTGTTACCGTAACCGCCTGTTGCTCGTCAGTACAACTATATGATGCAGCCACACAAGCGAATGCTAATAAGAATTTTTTCATAAACATAGTCTGATTAAATAAACATATTCAAGGTATGCGCACCGGTTTACCCGGCTACCAGAATCTCGCATACCTTATCCTGAAAGTCGCGTGCCTGTCTTGCCTTCAGCACGTTCTGATTGATAATCACAAAAGCATATACATGACCGCCATGACCGAAAGCATACCCCGCCAGCGAACAAACGCCCGTAACAGTTCCCGTCTTAGCCCGCACCCTGCGGAAAGCCTGCGTCCGCCCCATGCGGTACTTCAAAGTCCCGTCAATCCCCGCTATCGGGAGCCCTTCGTACAACGGATGATATACCTCCGGACGATGGTAAGCGTATTTCAGGTAAGCCAGCAGCAGGTCGGGCGACACGTAATTATATAACGACACGCCACTGCCGTCTACTATCTTGTAATTCTTAGGAGAACACCCGATACTGTCTTGCATGAACCGGCTGATGGCTTTCTGCGCCTCCCGGCTACCTATCCCCTTCGACTTGCGTGAGCCATGCAGCCCCAAATGGTAGAACATGGATTCGGCAGCCAGATTGTCACTTTCTTTCAGCGCACGCTTTAAGACGGCTTCCAACGGACGCTTCCGCACTCCCAGCATACATGCTTCCGCCGGAGCCTCAGCAAAGCCAATGCTGTCGGCACTGACCGCTATGCCTTTCTGTCGAAGCCGATATCCCAACGTCTGCACAAAAAAGCGTTGCGGATTATAAACGTTCAGCGTGGCAGCCTGACGAGAAGAGACATTGCCTGAAACAAGGATGCGGTTTTCATTTGCCAGCCAGTTTCGGGTAATCTGCAAGCCTCCCGCCGAAGGCACTCTGGTAAGAGAGCGGTTGTCTACCTCATAGCAATCCGACTCCGGAGCTATTTCTATCCGTCCCGCCTGCCCCGGATTACCCGGCTCTATCGTTACATCGACACAGCCTCTGTTCAGCATCAGCGGAGAAAGATAGGGTTGAAAGGCTTCCGGCGTATCGTCCCACGACCAGCCTTCACCCCAATAAACAGAGTCTTTCATTGATACATCGCCTATCAAACGTCCGTCTATCCGGCGAATCCCTGTACGGTAAACCGAATCGACCAACGCCAACAGGTCTTCTTCCATAAACTCAGGGTCGAATCCTCCTATCACATACAAATCGCCCTTTAACCGCCCCGCCTCAATGCTGCCTGTATAAGCCAGCCGGGTAGCATAATCGTAATCTTTCCCAAGCTCCGACAATGCCGTGACCGAAGTAATGACTTTCTCGATGGAAGCAGGGCGATATAACTTATTTGCCTGATAGCGGTACACGGGAACATCGTCCGTAAGGTCATATACCGCTATTCCTACTTCGGAAGTATTTAAAACGGAAGAGGAGATAACCAATGCGTCCAGCTTTTCAGCGATGGTCTGCGCATCGGTTCTGCCTCCTACCCAGCATAATAAAAATGCCAATAACAATTTTATACCTTTCATTTACAACTCCTTGAAAATCTCTCCCACCGTGGGATGCGGAAATACGTACCGCTTCCAGTCGGAAAGTTTACGTCCGTCTTCTATCATCATACCCGCCAGAACGATTAGCTCTGAAGCCGGGTTTCCTAACAGATGCGCACCTAAAATCGTCTCGTCTTCGCCCACCAATACTTTGCACACGCCGTTTACTCCTTCGTTTTCGGCAACGAAGCGTCCGGAATAAGCCATCGGCAACTTTACGGCACGATACGGGATTCCTTCTTTCTGCAACATCTCTTCTGTCCGTCCCACCGAAGCCACTTCGGGGTTGGTGTATACCACGCCGGGAATTGCACGGTAGCTCATGGCATCTGCTTTTCCTAAAATATGATGAACCGCCACTTCCGCCTCGCGCACAGCCGTATGAGCCAATAACGACACGCCGTTTAAGTCGCCGCAAGCATACACGCCCGCTACCGAGGTTTGCAGATGCTCGTCAACCTGTACCAAACCGCGCGCTGTGAGTTGCAAACCGAGATTCTCCAGCCCGAAGCCTTTCATCACAGGGCGTCGGCCGGCACTTACCAATACCTTCTGTACTTCCACATTGCCCTCGCCGTCTGCATTCTTATATAATACACGTGCACCGGTATCGGTCTTTTCAAATCCCGTTACGCAGGTATTCAACAAGAATTTTACGCCTCGCTTGCCGTATTCGGCACGTAACAGAGCAGCCAGTTCGCCATCAATGCCGCCCAATATTTCGCCTGTCATCTCAATTACAGTTACTGCCACGCCCAAGCTGCTGAAGAAAGAAGCGAACTCCATGCCTATCACTCCGCCGCCCACAACGGCAAGCGAAACGGGCAGCTCCTTATTGTCGAGCGCCTCGCGATGCGTCCAATAATCTATTTCTCCAAGTCCCGGAATGGGGGGAATCGCCGTTTCGCTTCCCGTACAGAGAATCATCTTTTCACACTCGTATGTTTCTTCCCCGCAACGAACCGTATGCGGGTCGATAATTTGCGCTTCTCCGGAAACGATTTCTACGTGTTGGGCAGTCAGTTTTGCCTTTACTCCCAACACTAACTTACGCACGACTTTTGTTTTTCTGCTGATTATCTTGCCCAAATCAAACGCAGGCTCGGAAACCGATACCGCATATTTTCCGGCATGGCGCGCCGTGTCGTAAACTTTTGCCGAGTAAAGCAACGTCTTGGTTGGGATGCAACCTTCATTCAGACATACGCCGCCCACACTTTTCTTTTCAAACAAAACCACGCTCAGTCCGGCTTTTCCGGCTGCTTCTGCCGCCGTATATCCTGCCGGTCCTCCACCAATCACTGCCAGTTGATATTTCATCTTATTATTATTTACGGTTAAACAAAATGCTGCTTATTCTTCTTTTTTATAATCTGCATGGGGATTCCGCTCTCTTGCACAGCGGATAAACTCGTCTACGTCTTTCGGGTCAAAGTTAATAAACCCTTTCGTATAATAGATGGTTACCCTTCCTTTCAGCCATGAACCCTTTTGGCGGACGATGCGCGTTACGCCGTATGCCTTGATGCTTCCGCTGAAACCGCGCTTCAGCCAGATATCGCCGTTTTCTTGAACCAGTATACACGTCATCAGCTCATCGGCAAGCAACAGAACGGGAAGGATGAGCGGCAGCAGATTCCAGTAATTCTCTGTCTGCACCGCCAAAAGAACAATCGCTATAATAAGTATAATCACCCCTAACCAAACTTTAAAGGGGGTACGCCGAATCTTAAATTTTCGTGTCATAATATTGATGTTAAGTTATATATTTACCTTTATCGAGGCGTTTTGTTTCAGTAGTGCTTGTACAAATGCCTCTTGGTTTTGAGGCGAAATTAATATATAATCTTTAAAAGACCGCTTCCGATAAGTAATTTTAAGCCGGTCGAGCGACAACGCCGGTGCCGATTCGGGGAATTTGCTTTTTTCGATGCTGACAATCTGAGCCACATCGATCGATGCCCCCTTCATAAACCGTCCGACTTCTATCACCAGCTTTCCGTCTGCCGTAACCACATACTGCGTATGAATCAACGCTTCGATCAGGAAAATTACAATAACGGCAAAAAGCAGCGTCAGCAGCAGTTCATGAAACCAAAAGCAAACAAACAGGAAGCAAGAGAAAAGGGCGATTATCCCCCAATACCACCATCCTACCTTTGTATGAAACGTTCTCATCTTTATTAATCACTCTAATCCGTTAAAATCCTCGTGAAGATAATAATTTCTCTCCGAAAACAAACGCATCCATGAAAAAAAGATACCCGGCGTTACGTCTAACTTACTTTTTTTGTAGTTTTGTAACATCTTAAACAATACTTACACATGATTAGGAAATTTGATTTTCTCGTTATCGGTTCAGGGATAGCCGGAATGAGTTTTGCCCTGAAAGTGGCACATAAAGGCTCTGTCGCCCTTATCTGTAAAGCGGGGCTGGAAGAGGCTAATACTTACTACGCGCAAGGAGGTATCGCATCGGTGACCAATCTGAAGGTAGATAACTTTGATAAGCATATCCACGACACGATGGTAGCGGGCGACTGGATCAGCGACCCGGCTGCCGTGGAAAAAGTGGTTCGCAACGCTCCGGCACAAATCGAGGAGCTGATAAAATGGGGCGTGAATTTCGACAAGACGGAAAACGGTGAGTTTGACCTCCACAAAGAAGGCGGACACTCTGAATTCCGCATCCTGCACCACAAAGACAATACGGGGGCGGAGATTCAAACCAGCCTGATAGAGGCTGTACGCCAGCACCCTAACATCACCGTTTTCAGCCATTTCTATGCGGTGGAAATAATCACTCAACATCATTTGGGCATCATCGTAACCCGCCATACGCCGGGAATAAAATGTTACGGCGCATACGTGTTAAACGAAGAGACGGGCGAGGTAGATACCTTCCTGTCGAAGGTAACGGTGATGGCTACGGGCGGATGTGAAGCCGTGTACCGCCACACCACCAACCCGCTGGTAGCCACGGGCGACGGTATTGCGATGGTGTACCGCGCAAAGGGTTTGGTGAAAGACATGGAGTTCATTCAGTTCCATCCCACTGCGCTTTACCATCCGGGCGACCGTCCGAGCTTCCTGATTACCGAAGCCATGCGCGGTTACGGAGCCGTGTTGAAGAACTTGGCAGGCGAAGAGTTCATGCAGAAATATGACCCGCGCCTGTCTCTTGCTCCGCGCGACATCGTGGCACGTGCCATCGACAGCGAGATGAAGCAACGGGGCGAAGACCATGTATATCTTGACGTAACGCATAAAGACCCCGAAGAAACCAAAAAGCACTTCCCGAATATCTATAAAAAATGCCTCAGCCTCGGCATCGACATCACGAAAGATTATATCCCCGTGGCTCCCGCTGCCCATTACTTGTGCGGAGGCATCAAGGTAGACTTGGATGGTCAGTCGAGCATCAAGCGGCTGTATGCCATCGGAGAATGTTCATGCACCGGGCTTCACGGCGGAAACCGTCTCGCATCCAACTCGCTCATCGAAGCTGTGGTTTATGCCGACGCTGCCGCCAAACATGCCATGAGCGTACTCGACCGCTATGACTTCAATGAAGACATCCCTGAATGGAACGACGAAGGAACCATCAGCACCGAAGAACGCATCCTGATTACGCAAAGCATGAAAGAGGTGAACCAAATCATGGAAGCCTACGTGGGCATCGTGCGGAGTAACCTGCGCTTGGTGCGTGCATGGAACCGTTTAGACATTCTTTACGAAGAAACCGAACGCCTCTTCAAGCGCGTAAAAGCCTCGCGCGAGATTTGCGAACTGCGTAACATGATTAACGTGGGTTACCTGATAACCCGTCAGGCAATGGAACGCAAAGAAAGCCGCGGACTGCATTACACCATTGATTACCCGCACGCCGCAACAGACAACAAACAAGCATAACACATTATTTCAGTGCATTTTACGCAGCACAAAAGGCATACCGTCAACGCTTCCCGGCAGGTTACGGTATGCCTTTTTCATACACCCTATTCCGCCCGCAAACCTATGTTGTAATTCAAATTTGTAACTAGCTTATTTTAAAGACTTTACACTTTAAGCATAGAATAAAAAAAACGCTACCGTTAGTGTTGACCAACTCTTGCGGTAGAATCAGGTAATTCTATTCGAAAGACCCACCCGTTCTATGGGTAGCGTTTTTTGAGGTATAACGAAAGACTCTAAACGTATTTTTTTAACTCAGACAGTTCTTTATTTCTTTGGGGAAAATTTTTCCTTATATTTGTCTGCCGATATGAAACAGTTGCCAGTCTATATCGTCGGAATGCTGTTGATGCTTGTAAGCAGTTGTTACAAGCATCATCCCTATCCTGCCGCCATGCAGCAGGCTGTCTGCCTGATAGACTCCCTGCCCGACAGTGCCCTTGTGTATTTGGAGGCTTACGCAGAAAACATTTCCCAAGAACCGGAAGAGACACAGATGTATTACCACCTGCTGCGGATAAAGGCGAACGACAAATTGTATATAACCCACACGTCCGACAGCCTCATCAACCGCATTGTTGAGTTTTACAAAGCACACGATGACAAGGAACGCCTGACGGAAGCCTATTACTATCAGGGGAGCGTGTACCGCGACCTGCACAATGCGCCGCAAGCCGTTGAGTGTTTCCGCGCCGCAGCGGAAACAGGGCTAAGCTGCCCGGACAAACGAGTGATGAGCAAGATATACGGACAGATAGCTGCCCTTTTCGCCTATCAGGGATTATATAAAGAAAGTTGGGATGCGGCACGTTTGGAATACGCATACGCCGATACCGCTCAAAATTTTCAGGGGATGGCATTTGCCCTCCGCAACATGGCGCGTATCTATCACGTATTCGGCAAACCGGACAGTGCCGCCCTCGCCTACCGGAAAGGGTATGACCTCGCCATACAAAACCATGCGAACCATACGGCGTATTCGATTTTATCGGAATTGGGAGGATTGTATTACGAAGAAAAGCAGTTTGATTCCGCATACAGCATTCTACGACAAGTTTTATCCCATTATTCATTCCCCAATGCCAATATGCTGATGGGAGGTGTTTATTATGAATTAGGGAAACCGGATTCCGCCGAACATTACATTCGGCAGGTATTTAAATATGGCACCTTACATAATAAAACAAAAGCCTACGAAATATTTGCGAAAATATCGGCATACCGACAAGATTATATCCAAGCATACCAGTATATGCGGAAATATGTAGCATATCAAGACTCCATCGATTTCATAACCAAAACCCAAGAAGTAGCCAAGGTCAATGCGCTTTACGATTACCGAACTACCCAAAAAGAAAACCTGCGGTTAAAAGAAAAGACAACCCGGCAACGCAACCAAATAACCGAACTGCTGTTGCTATTCGTGTTTTTGACGGCAGTCGGAATAATTTTTTATCTGCGGACGAAGAAAAAGCGGAGAACCGTATGGGAACAAACCCAACGATTGATGTTGCTTCAAGAAAACCGTTACTCCCAAGCCCGGAAAACCTTGCAAGCCCACGAACAAAAGATCAAAACGCTGACCGAACAACTCCATTCCGCCACGTTGAGAAACGATGAATTGGAACGTACGCGGGCAGAAGCACAAAAAATCGCGTTGGAAGCGGAGAGCAAGCAACTCCACCAATCCATTGAAGAACAAAAATCACAGATCTTATACTTTGAGCAGTCGGAAATTTATTTGAAACTCCACCGTGCCACAAACAGCCGCGACCTGAGCGAAGAAGACTGGGCCGCATTGCAAGCCGAAATAGATTCCGTCTATTCCCAATTTACCCACCGGTTATTGGTACTTTATCCCCGGTTATCCCCCGTAGAAATCCGTATCTGTTACCTGATAAAGATAGGTATTCCGGTGTCACGGATAGCCGGTTTACTTAACCGTTCCGTTCCCGCCATCACTGCCGCCCGCACACGCATGTATAAAAAACTCACAGGAGAAACCGGAACGGCAGAAAAAACTGACTTATTAATACTTGATTTATAGCTCATTATAAAATGTAAACAAAAAGTAAACACGTTTTTTCATGGCTGTTTGAGTGGATTTTCTACTTTTAAGAAAAACTTTATATCTCAAATAGTATTACTATGAATCAATACCGCTTAATCTTCATCCTTTTCATAGGACTCATAACAACCACAGCCTTTGCCCAAAACAAAATATCAGGTAAACTGTCAGACCATGAAACCCGCGAAGTATTGCCATACGCTACAGTACGCTTACTGCAACAAGATTCAACATTTGTGGCAGGTACGGTAACAGACTCGTTAGGACATTACCGCATAAGCGATATAAAGAATGGGGATTATCTGATATATTTCAGCACGGTAGGGTACAAACCAAAAGTAATACAGGTATCGGTACGGCAAGACACAAACCTGCCAATGGTGGAAATGGAAAGTGACAATGTGATGCTAGGTGAGGTAATAATAAAAAGAAATACATACCAACATAAACAAGATCACCTATTGATCATCCCCGACAGAGAACAGGTGAAACATGCCGGAACAGGCTATGATTTACTTTATAACCTAATGATTCCCGGACTAGATGTAGACCGTTTGAACGGCAAAGTTTCTACATTAGGTAACGAAATTGGTCTCTATATAAACGGTCGCAAAGTTGATTATCGGGAAGTACAAAGCCTCCGTCCAAAAGATGTAATAAAAATAGAATATTACGACATGCCCACAAGTAAATATATAGGAGATGTAGCAGTAATCAACTACATCACTAAACACACTGAAACAGGCGGTTATATTTCAATGGACGGTAAACAAACTATCGGCTATCTGAACGGTGATTATAATACGGTTTTTAAACTTGCACATAAAAACACCGATTATACTTTTTTTACCGGACATACCATGAATCGTTATAATAGCACAATGAATGACGATTATGAATCGTTCTCTTTTTTTGATTCAGAGGTAGACCGACATGCTGTAACACAAGGTGGAAAAATAAGAAACAACAGCCAGTATGCCCAATTAAACGTTTCGAATAGAACCAGTCAAAGGACGTTGGTAGGAAAGATAGCTTTCGTTCGGAATGATACACCTGAAAACAACAGCTTTAACCTATTAAAATATACCGGTAGATATTTTATGCAACAGGAATCGTTTAAGAATACAAATCAAAAAGGACTCATGCCATCTTTAGAATTATATGGTTATTTCAATATCAAAAATAATCAGTATTTTGAAATGACTTTAAACGGAAGTTATGCCAACAATGAGTATATTTATATGTATCAAGAGAATCAATATAACACTCTATCAACCACGAATGAAGATATTTACACGGTATTCGGTCATTTCAAATACGGTATCCATTTAAAAAAACAACAAACATTAAGTGTGCGTTTTACCCAATACAATAATATCAGTTCTTCACTGTATCAAAACAATACATCATCAGAACAAAATTTATTGAATACTCAATCAATATTATATTTAATATACGATAAAAAGTTTGGTAAAACATTCTCTTTAATGGTAGCTCCCGGTTTGTCTTCCTTACAATATAAATTAAAAGGGAACGAACGTACCGGACAGTTTTTACCGCGTTTACATATAGGTTTTACTTATCGACCTAATTTAAATCAATTGTTAAAATTTAGTGGAGATATTGGGAATAACATGCCTGTAATCAGTTACCTGAATACAGCGGAACAAGAAATAGACCCCTTAGTAACAAAAAGAGGAAATGCCCAACTAAATACAGCTTTATTTGGTGTTATATCATTGGCATATAGTGGAACATTTAATAAGCTCAACATACAAGCGGCCATTCGCTACGAAGGAGGTAAACATATTACTTCACAAGACTTTTTTACTGAAGGTAACAAACTAATAAAAAGCTACCGGAGCGATGTCAGTGCAAACTTTCTTACCGGAAATCTGTCGGCAACATAACATTAAAAATAAATAATCATTTCCATCTAAAGGCAGATGGGTTATGGAGGCATGTCAATGGTTTTAAGGGTGTCAGAGACAAATTAACTAATTTCTCTGCTTCATTTCAAGCAAATTATTTTTGGAAAGATTTATCGTGTAGCATTTACGCTAAAACCAAATCTGCTTCTATGGGCAGAGAATTTATTCACACAACCACACCTGCCCGTTACGGACTTTCATTAGGCTGGAGTCACAACGAATGGAGAATAGAAGCGGGAACAGAGAATCCGTTTACCAAACATAGCTTATGGAAGCATTCCATTGAACGAGATATTTATACTTATTACAATGAAATGACCAGTCGCATTTACCAACAAACAGGTTATGTAAAAGTGGCTTATACCTTCGACTTCGGACGTAAAACATCACGCGAACAAAACGATGTAAACCGCAACATTAACAGTGCCATCTTGAAAGTAAATTAATTATCATGAACGAATATAACAGCATCACCATCTATCCTTTATCGGCTTCTACACAAGAGAAACGTTATTTGCTATCTTGTGAAGGACGATATTATGAAACCAGTTCATCAATCGCAGAATTGCTTGTTGAACTACAACAAAACGCTACGCAAGAAGAAGCTGTAAACGCGTATATCCACAAAACGGGAGGCAGATACACTGCGGAACAAATTAAACAAGTTATCAATAAGTTCATTGTCCCGATTCTGTCTGCCCCTAAACAACAGAAGCATACCTTTCTTTACGAAAAAGAATTGTTTCCGGCTACTGCCATCGACCGTTTTTCGGACGCTTTCCGTTTCCTTTTTAACAAAATCGGATCAACGTAAAAACGCCCTCTGTTAGGATGGGGAAACGGGAATTATACGTACGCTATCGATCCCGTTCAAAACCAAGACAGTACACAATCTTTTACTTCTTTTGCTCCCAACATATTCACGGAACTATTGATAGAAAAAGGAATAATCGGCTTCTTGCTCTATTTATTACTTGCCGCAGGAATATGCCAAGCCGTATGGAAACGGCGTAAAGAACAAGAGGCTTGGATTGTACTATGCACGTTATTAGCTGTATTGACAAAAGAAACATCGCAAGCTACCTTATCCTCTACCGGATTTGCAGAAATGATGTGTTTCATCTTGCTTGCTTTTTTACAACCAATACCGAAAGATTATATTCAAAAAGAAAAATCGTCTTGCGTTTTTCTCGTTCCACTACTTGCTCTTCTAACTTATACAATCGGAACGACATTAAAAATTGTATCTATACAAAATGAGGAATGGAGCAAAAAATGTTTTGAGGCATTAGAAAATGATAAATTAGAAAAAGCTGAATATTACATAGAACAAACATCCCATCAGGTTCCCTACCTGATAGAGCGGGGTATATTTTATACAGATTGTTACTGTAAAACCAAAGAATATCATTTTGCAGAGAAAGCAGAACATTTTTTAAGACAAGCCAAAGAACAGATGCCTCAAGACATACAAATAGCTTTCTTACAAGCCTATCTGTGGCTACAATCAGGTAATCTTTCAAAAGCGTATAACACGCTTAAAACATTAACTGAAACTTATCCTAAAAACTCTTTATACCTATGGACATTTGGAAAAATACTCCGACAAACCGGATGCGAAGAAAAAAGTTTGCAAGCTACCGCAGAAGCCATACGATACACTCCACGCTTACTCACCATGCTGTGTATACAAAATGAGCGTGATACGGTGTATGCTAATAAATTAACCCAACGGCTAATTTCCATGAATGTAAATAAAGATTTCACACCAGCCGATTACGCCCGGTATGGTTATATCATGCACAAATTAGGAAAAACAGAACAAGCCATACCTGCCCTGCGTAAAGCGATTACCGAACTTCCAAATCTTGTTACTCCGTGGGGCTTATTGCAAGAAAAGAAAAAATACCGTCTGTTGTTATTAGGAGCATTCCAAACAAATGATGCCGCATCTAATCCAATACCTGAAATCTCGAAAATGACTGAACATCAGTTATTATATTCGGCATATAAAGCAAAATTTGAAGGGTGGTACGGTTGCGAATTAAAAGGTCACTTCTAAACAATAAATTTTAACCTGTCTAAACAGCTACATCAGGCTGTTTAGGCAGGCTAAAATTTATAGAGAATCTGTTAATTCTCCGCAAAAGACTACTAAACTTTCCACGAGGAAAGTTAAAGAACAAATCAGTGTGTTGTTTATCCTAATTTTTATTTTTCCACAATCGATGTCAGCGGGTATTTATTCCCCTTGATATCGGTAAGGAATGCTTTGGCAGAACCGAAGTTGAGGTACATGTCAAGACGGACAGGTAGGTGATTGCGGTCGTCGGTTATATAAAACGTTATGACTTCTTTTTCTTTACCTTTCGCATCGTATTCTACCAGTGAGAATACCAAACAGCGGTAAGTTACTCCGTTTTCTGCCGTGTAGTTTTCTTTGCGGCGGAATATCAGGGTTTGTTTCTCTACCGCCCGTCCGGTTGCCATTGAGAACAGAATCTTTTGTCCGGGTTTGTAATCGGTTGGGTCGTAAGAACGTGCCTGAAGCAGGATACTCAACATATCGTACACGCAAACGGGCATTTCATCGTGACGCTTGTCGGTTTTCCCGCGCAGTGTACGCTGCTGGTCGACTATACATTTACCGTTTTTATAGCTGAAACGCACCTCGTCAACCGTATAACGCTTGCCTTCTTCAGCTCCCTTCCGGAAATAAACCGGAATAAGATCTTCGGTGGTGATACAAGTCAGCGTATCGCGCATCTTGAAGAAGAAATCTATTTTCTTGTTGGTGTACGACTCCAAATCTGTCTGCAAGCAAGGTTTGCCCTCGAACGTTGAGTTATTGACAGTCATTTTTGCCCATCCTGCATTAATCCAAATGAACTTCCAGTTGAATTTCAATTCGTAAGAGAGGGATTCTCCGGGCTTGATGGCATCGTTTACCGCGCCACACTGGGCCTTAACCATGCATATACTCCCTATCAGGAGGACTATGCAGAAAATTACTTTCTTCATCATTGTGTTCTTCCTAATTTACGGGCACGCTCTTTATTGCGGTCCTTGATTTTTTTAACTTCGTCAGGTTTCTGTTTCTTTATTTCGTCTAACTTCTGCTTATCAACCGGAGTGGCATGGATGTCCCATGTTTCTTCAAACTCGAAGTTTGCTTTCATTTCCCAAACCTTCGGGAAATAGAAAACCTCCTCCGCTTGTTTTTTCTCGGCATAGTTACCCGTATCCCATACTCCGTTTCCGTTTTCATCGTTAATGAGACGAATGTAGTACTTCGTGCTGGGCTGCAAGAAATAAAAGTCGCAAGTATTCTTGTCTGTTACCGTTTGTTGGCGCACTACGCCGTCACTACTGTTCAACAGCTGTACGATGGCGCGGGGCGAAGCTCCTATGATATTTAAATATAACGTTCCGTAATCTTCCAATGTTTTAACTTTCAGCGTATTCTCTACTTTATTGGTGTAAAGCCCGTATATCCCCTGAATACCCAGCGAGTCTATCTTCAACTGATACTCTTTACCCGGCTGCCAGTTGGCAAGGATTTGGTATTGCCTCGGAGCAACGGAGTCTGCCATGAAAATAAACGGAATATCCTGCCACAAACTGTCTACCATCATTGCTACATGAATAGCCGAAGTATCAATACGGGCTACCGGCTCGTCGAATTTAAGGACTATATTGCGATTGATGTCTAACTCCGACGGCGCATCGACGTTCATCGTCAGGAATTTGGTTTCAACCCGTAACGTATCTCCTTTCTTTTCACGCTTCTTACGTTCCTTCTCTTCTTTCTTCCGAGCCTCTTCCGCCAAAGCCATACGCCGCTCCTTCCCTATCTTGTTCACCATGCGCAGGGTATCGGTTTTCGGAACCAATTGCCCTAACGTATCGGTTGCCAAATAATCTAACTGGATGGTCAGCGTATCGCGTTCGCAGAGCGTGGTATCTTTAATCCAATAATGAATCGTGTCGTTACGCAGATTAGACTCTACGACAAACGCATTTTCAGAATCGAAATCCAATCCGCGCAAAGTAGGAAGCGTATCAGACTTTGCACTAAAATACAGTGAGAAGCGATTCAGTTGCGCCCGTTCGCTTTTCATCAGATACTGAAGCGGATTTTCTTCTTTAAACGAGCGTAAAACCAAGTTATCGGGTAAGAAACGGGTGTAGTTCACTTCGTAAATCGTATCATAAGCTAAGGTATCGACTTCGTTCCATATCGTATCGTAGCGGACAGCTCCCGTCATGCTTGGCACGACCAATGAATCCAGATAAGCGATGGCCTCGGTTTTTGAGTCGAACAAATAGTTCTGATTACCGTCCATCAAAGCATAAATGCGGTAGGTTCCGGGAGATACTCCCCGGATGGTAAAATGCCCGCGACTGTCTGTACGCGAAATGCGGTCGAACGGCAATGTGGTAAACGCCGTATCATTCAGATTTTTATGCAATCCTACCTGAATACCTTTCACCGGTTCAAGGTCGGCAGCATTCAGAACCGTCCCCGAAACCTCCATCGTATCAATGGTTTCGCCCGTTGAAAATGCATAAGCGAAGTTTCCCATCGGATTATCTTCGTTATTATCTACTATGGCATCTCCAAAATCAATGGTATAAGTTGTATTTTCTCTCAGTGTATCGAAGAACTCAACCAAAACACGCCGTCCACTCACCTTTACCTCTGGAGCTTCGTTTTGAGGCGGAGAAATGATAACCTTTTCAGAGGCTTTGTCTAACTTGATATACTCATCAAACTCAATGCTGATTTTCTTTCGCTTATTATTGGTTGCATTCGGCTCCGGAGTGGCACGAATGAACTTGGGGGGAGTTTCATCATAAGGGCCACCGTCGGGAGTACCTGTACTGGCGCAAGCATAAAAGCCGATAATCACCAACAAAAAAGCTATGTATTTAGGTATAGGACGCATGTATCAATAATATATTATTAATTCAAACCACTTTTTCAGCGTTTTGTTTTATTCAACTTCAGCATTTCTTCTATTGTTTCACGAGTATTACTCAAACGGGGCACTTTATGCTGGCCGCCCAACTTGCCTTTTTGTTTCAACCAGTCGTGAAACAAATTCGGACGGGCTACGATGATCTCCAATTTTTGCAACGTAATGTCTTTATGGCGTTTGGCTTCGTAATCTGAGTTGATTTCCTGCAATGCCTTATCCAACGTATCGCGGAACTTATCAAGCGAGTCGGGCATCACGCTAAATTCGATTAGCCACTGGTGACGGCATTTCGCATCGGCATCCATAAACACCGGAGCAGCGGAATACTCCAACACCTGCGCACCGGTTTCCGCACAAGCGCGTTCTAATCCTTTTTCCGCATTATCCACCATCAGCTCTTCGCCGAAAGCGTTGATAAAATGCTTCGTACGTCCGGTAATAACAAATTTATAGGGATTTTTTTGAGTAAACTTCACCGTATCGCCAAGAATATAACGCCACAAACCACACGAGGTACTGATAACCACTGCATAGTTCTTTCCAACTTCAATGCCTGTCAGCGGAACGATACGAGGATTCGGATTATCAATTTCTTCCAGCGGAATAAATTCATAAAACACATCGTAATCTATCATCAGCAACATGGCAGGGTCATGCAAATCGCTTTGCAGGCCGAAGAAACCTTCGCTGGCATTATACGTTTCCATGTAATGCATCTTATCCGACGGAATCAATGCTTTATACTGTTCACGATATGGAGTAAAACATACGCCCCCGTGGAAAAAGACTTCCAAGTTGGGCCAAACCTCATTCAGATATTTCGCTCCTGTTTTCTCTAAAATACGTTTGATAACAGCCAGCATCCACGAAGGGACTCCCGACAGGTTGGTAACATTTTCGTGGATGGTTGTTTCGGCGATGCGCTCCACCTTTTCTTCAAACTCACTTAACAAAGCGATTTCTTTACTGGGAACGCGGATGAAATTAACCAGCGGATTGATATTTTGAATCAAGATGGCAGACAAGTCGCCCACCAAGCTATCTTTCACATTGTAATTCGGGCTGTGACTACCTCCCAGAATCAACCCTTTCCCTGAGAAAAAACGACTCTCCGGGTTCTGTTGCAAATAAAGAGCTACAGCATCCACCCCTCCTTGATAATGAAGATGATGCAGTCCGTCCTTACTTACAGGTATAAACTTGCTTTTGTCGTTCGTAGTTCCGGAAGACTTGGCATACCATACCACTTTACCCGGCCAAAGCACATCTTCTTCACCATGACGCATACGGTCAACATACCCTTTTACGTCTTCGTACGTTTGAATAGGGACCCGTTGAAAATCAGCGTAGGTCTTTATTTCACTATAATCATATTTCTTTCCCCATTCCGTAGAAGAGGCTGTTTGTATCAGTTTTCGGAATACTCGGTCTTGTATAGCTTCTGCCTCGTTAGCATAACGCGCTATTGCCTGCTGCCTTGGTCCGAATACTTTTCCTATTAACTTTGTAGAATTCATCAGTTACTCTATTTCAATTCCTTAGTCTGCAAAGGTAGATTTTTTTCTACATAAATAAGGAACGCTTTGTATTATTTTTTCCTTTGATATGACAATTATACAGTTTTTTCTTACCTTTACATCACAAAGCAAATACAGAAATTATGAAGATAGGAATCTTGACTTCGGGAGGAGACTGTCCGGGAATCAATGCAACGATACGCGGCGTCTGCAAAACAGCTATCAACTATTACGGAATGGAAGTATATGGTATTCATAGCGGTTTTCGTGGCTTATTGGATAATGATGTCATTCCGTTAACTGAAAGTTCTTTAACCGGACTGCTCAATATGGGTGGAACCATTTTGGGAACTTCCAGAGAGAAACCTTTCAGAAGACGGGGAAACGTAGCCATGTCGGAAGACAAGCCTGCCATGCTGCTGAATACCATTCATGAACGCGGATTGGATTGCATTGTTTGCATCGGCGGAAACGGTACGTTAAAAACGGCTGCCAAACTGCAAGAAGCGGGAGTCAACGTGGTATCTATCCCCAAAACGATTGATAACGATGTATGGGGCACAGATATTTCTTTCGGATTCGACTCGGCTGTTTCTATTGCTACCGATGCCATCGACCGTCTTCACTCTACTGCCAGTTCACACCAGCGCGTCATGGTAATCGAAGTGATGGGACATAAAGCCGGATGGATTGCGCTTTATTCCGGTATGGCGGGAGGCGGAGATATTATCCTACTTCCTGAGATTCCTTTCGATATGCACCGAATCGGAGACACAATTATCAACCGATTGAAAAAAGGGAAACCTTACTCTATCGTTGTCGTAGCCGAGGGGATTCCTACGCGCGACGGAAAAAAAGCTGCCCAATTTATTGCCGAAGAAATAGAATACGAAACCGGCTTTGAAACACGCGAAACGGTTTTGGGGTATATTCAAAGGGGAGGAAGCCCTACGGCTTTCGACCGTAACCTTGCTACCCGGATGGGAGGACATGCAACCGAACTGATAGCGCAAGGCCAGTTCGGACGTATGGTGGCACTGCAAGGTGATGTCATCGGCTCTATTCCGTTACAAGAGACTGCCGGAAAATTAAAATTAGTCACAGAAAACCACGACCTCATCATACAAGGCCGCCGTATGGGGGTTTGCTTCGGATAAAGATACTTAAACAAACCAACCGTAATGAAGATAAGAAACATAGACTTAGGAAATCAACCCGTTTTATTGGCTCCGATGGAAGACGTAACCGACCCGGCTTTCCGTTTGTTATGCAAAGAGTTTGGAGCCGACATGGTATACACTGAATTTGTATCGAGCGATGCCTTGATACGGTCGGTAGGAAAAACTTTACTTAAACTAAACATCAGCGAAAAAGAACGTCCCGTGGTGATTCAAATCTACGGAAAAGATACTGATACGATGGTCGAAGCTGCCCGCATTGTGGAACAAGCGCAGCCGGATATACTTGATTTGAATTTCGGTTGTCCGGTAAAACGGGTGGCAGGAAAGGGAGCGGGTTCAGGCATGTTGCAGAATGTCCCGAAGATGTTGGAAATCACCCGCGCCGTGGTTGATGCCGTTAAGATTCCCGTTACCGTAAAAACCCGTCTGGGATGGGATGCCGAACACAAAATCATCGTCGAACTTGCCGAACAGTTGCAGGACTGCGGTATCGAGGCACTGACCATTCACGGACGTACCCGCGCACAGATGTATACGGGAGAAGCCGACTGGACTCTGATAGGTGAAGTAAAAAAGAATCCGCGTATGCGTATCCCGATTATCGGTAACGGAGACATAACCACACCTCAACGCGCCAAAGAGTGTTTCGAACGTTACGGAGTGGATGCTATCATGATAGGACGTGCCAGCTTTGGCAGACCGTGGATATTCAAAGAGGTAAAACATTATCTGGCAACAGGTGAAGAATTGCCGCCGTTAGGCTTTAAGTGGAAAATGGATGTGCTTCGCCGCGAAGTAGCAGACAGCGTTAGCTTGTTAGACGAACGCCGGGGGATTCTCCACGTACGCCGACATCTGGCAGCTTCCCCGCTGTTTAAGGGGATTCCTAACTTCAGAGACACACGCATCGCCATGCTTCGCGCCGAGACATTGGAAGAACTGTATGCGATATTGGATTCTATTGAAAAGCGATTCGAAAGCGAATAACTTTTCAACAGAACCTCGCTTTTTATTCTTTCACCCGTATCAACAGATTCGACAGAATGGCTGTCAACCCGCCTGTTGTGATACCCGAAGAAAAGATGTTACGAACCGTATCGGGTAATTGACTCAGAATTTCCGGTACGAGTTCGACACTCAGTCCGAAAGAAAAACTCAAAGCCATCACCAATGTAGCCTTACGGTCTATCTTTTGGGCAGCAATAATGCGGATACCTGCCGCAGCCACGGTTCCGAACATCAGTAGAGTGGCGCCTCCCAATACAGGTTCGGGCATGAGTGAAAACACAAGTCCCACTGCCGGGAACAGTCCCAACAGAATCAGGAATCCTGCAATGAAATAACCCACATAACGGCTCGCCACACCGGTAAGCTGAATCATTCCGTTATTTTGTGCAAAGATGGAGTTGGGGAATGAGTTGAAGATACCTGCTAACATTGAATTAAACCCATCTGCCAAGATACCGCCCGAAGCCCGTTTCACAAATTTTTCTCCCGTTATCGGTTCTCCGGAAATAAGTGAGTTGGCTGTAATGTCGCCATACGCTTCTATCGCCGTTATCAGATAAACCAGTGCAAGTCCGATGATAGCCGATATGTCGAACGAGATTCCGTAACGGAAGGGAATAGGGATATTCACTCCCCCAAAGTTTTGAACAGACGAAAAATCAACCATGCCCAATGCCCATGCCGCCACGTAACCTATCACCAGCCCTATTACGATGGAACTCATACGCAAGTAGCGGTTTGAGCTGCGGTTAAAGAAGATAATCAACACCAATACCAAAGCCGCCAGTCCCACGTGCTCCAAAGCGCCGAATGTGCCGTCTGCTTTCGCTACTTCACCGCCACCGCAAGCCGAAATGCCCACTTTTATCAGACTCATGCCGATAAGTGTCACCACAATTCCCGAAACTAACGGGGTTATTACCTTACGTGTATATTTCAGTATCCTACTGATAAGCATTTCTACCGATGAAGCTACGATACACGCACCGAATATCGTACTCAATCCTCCGGTAACGCCTGCCGTAATAATAGGCCCGATGAAAGAAAAACTGGTTCCCTGAATACAGAGTAGTCCGCACCCCACCGGTCCGATGCGCCGACATTGAATAAATGTTGAAATACCCGATGCAAACAATGCCATTGACACCAGAAACCCCGTCGTTTCCAAATCGAGCTTCAATGCTCCGGCGATAATCAGCGGAGGCGTGATAATTGCAACGAAGATAGCAAGCAGATGTTGGAGTGCAGCAAAAACCGTATCTTTCAAAGGAGGACGGTCATTCAACCCATAGATAAGTCCGGCTTTCTGAGCCGAATCCTGTTGTGTTTCTTTTTCCATGAACCGGAGATTTACTCTTTTATCTTAATCTGACAGTTATCCAAACTCTCGATTATTGCCAATGACTCGACATGAATGCCTTGCTCGCGCAGGTAATCGCCACCGTGCTGAAATGATTTTTCAATCAAAAAGCCCATGCCTACCAGCTCTGCTCCTGCCTTCCGAACCAAGTCGATAATGCCTTTTGCCGCATTGCCGTTGGCAAGGAAGTCGTCGATAAACAACACACGGTCGCCCGGACAAAGGTAATCCTTGCTTACACACACATCATACGTGCGGTCTTTCGTAAACGAGTAAACCGTGGTAGTCAGCATGTTTTCCATCGTACTCGGCTTTTTCTTCTTGGCAAATACCACGGGAAGTTCCAACAAATATCCTACCATGATGGCAGGTGCGATACCGCTCGCCTCAATGGTCATCACCTTGTTAATCTTCGTACTGGCGAAGCGCCGTACAAATTCTACCGCCATCGATTTCATCAGAATCGGATCCATTTGGTGATTGATAAAACTGTCTACCTTGAGAATGCCTCCCTCAAAACATTTCCCGTCGCGCATGATGCGTTCTTTCAGAGCTTTCATATTCCTGAATAAATTGTATTAAGATGTGTATTATTTAAGGTTTGCAAAGGTACAAGTTTTTGCGCAAAAACAGGAATAATCGAAAACAAAAGACACAGAAATACAGCCAACTGCTTTATATCAAGCAAATGCCGCTTTCTGTGTCTTCCTTCTTTTACTTATTCTGCGGGATTTTCTTCAACAGAAATATCGGGTAATGTCTCTACATCCCATCCTTCTATCGTATTTCCAACCACAGTCAAGCCTTCTTTCGATAGTTTTAATGTATAATTATAAAACTTGCCCGAATCGAATGTCGTACCCATCTGGTCGGTCGAAGCTGTATATGAAATTCCATCGCGCTGATAAGCAATCGAAAAGTGCAAATTCTCTTTTAGCTTTGAAGGGTTGAACAATGCCAAAACCCGATATCCTGTTTCCGCTTCTACTGTCTGTGGCTCCTCATAACTGAACGTCAGTGAATTGCCCGAATTTTCTTCGATTACCAAAACAGTATCCTTTTCAGAAGTAGCTCCAAACTGATAGCTGCATTTACTAAACAAATCTTTTCCTTCAAATTTTATTTCGTTCATTGATACGTTTTCCGACTCCTTGTCTTTTTTTATCGTCACCGAAACCAACGCATAGACATGTTTAAAAGCTGATTGTCCGGTAAAAGAGACCACTCCGTCATTTGTCTCGTACGAAGCAGTACAGCGGGCTACGAGAAAATCTTGTTCCCCTATGCCGGAAAGCGTGCCCGACTGTTTGCTTAAATCCGTCATTTCAACTGCCGTCCGGGAAACTGTCGCATCCGAATAAGGATAATAAGCACAGAAAGTGTACTCATTTACTTTATCTTTCCATTGCAGGTTCTGTTCCGTTTGCCATTCTCCACTTTCCAGTGTCCACTTTGCCTGATTCTCTTCTTCGGGCATAAAAAAGCCGATGTTATCGCCTTCCTGAAACGTGGAAGTCCCCCCTTCTTCGGTACTTGTACGTGATGCAACATGGTTGCTCCACACCGATGCCCGTAACCTTAACTGTAATACCTCATCAGAATGTTCTGCTAAAAACTCGTTTTGCTGACACGAGGTCAGTAAGGAAATGCCCCAACAACAAATCCCGATAAATTCACTTTTTTTCATAAATACTATTCTTTTTATAAATGTAAGAAACCATTCTCATTTGTATGACAATAACGTTACATCCTATTCGTTGTATACCACATTTTAGCAGAAAAGCCCGTGCGTATCTTGTTTTTTCCTTATTTTTGTAAGCACATTTAAAGATTAAAAACAACTGTTATCTATGAGAAAATTTTCGCTTTTAATTGCCTTTACGCTTTTGTCTTTTTATTCGACATACGCACAACAGGCAAAATATGTATTTTATTTCATCGGTGACGGCATGGGCGTCAACCAAGTTTTGGGAACCGAACTTTACCGCGGGGAACTGGAAGGAAAAATCGGTATCGTACCCCTGTCGTTTCCCCAGTTTCCGCAGGCTACCGTAGCCACTACCTTTTCTGCCACCAACGGAGTGACCGACTCTGCTGCTGCCGGAACGGCACTTGCCACCGGAAACAAAACCAAAAACGGGGCTATCGGCGTATTGAAAGACTTGGAGACACCTGTAAACAGCGTAGCTGTATGGGCAAAAGAAAGCGGAAAGCGTGTGGGCATCGCCACCAGCGTGAGTGTAGACCATGCTACTCCGGCTGCCTTTTATGCACACGAGGCCGGACGCGGAAGCTATTACGAGATAGGGAAAGACCTGTATACAACGGGATTTGACTTTTATGCCGGTTCTGATTTCCTTGACCCGGACAACGGCGGAAAGGCTGGCTCTGAAAACCTGTACAGCATGGCGGAACGGAACGGTTACACCATCGCACGCGGTTATAAAGAGTATCTGAAAAAGAGTAAGAAAGCGGATAAGATGATTCTTTTCCAAACGGAGGAGGCATCGAAAGCTGACCGCACCGCCATCCCTTACGCCATCGACCGCAAGAAAACCGACCTGAGCTTGCAGGACATTACGCGTTCGGCAATCAATTTCCTGAGCAAAGATGCCACAAAAGGTTTCTTCTTAATGGTGGAAGGCGGGAAAATAGACTGGGCTTGTCACAGCAACGATGCGGCTACGGTATTCCATGAAGTAACCGACTTCGACAACGCCATCAAGGTGGCTTACGAGTTTTATTCGCAACACCCGGACGAAACGCTGATTGTAATTACCGCCGACCATGAAACGGGCGGACTGGTACTGGGCACAGGTGCGTATGAACTGAACCTTCAGGTGCTGAAAAACCAGAAGGTGAGCGAAAACGGATTTACCAGAATCGTAAACCAACTGCGTGCCAAGACCAACAATCAAGTAACGTGGGAACAAATACAGCAAGCCCTAAAAGACAACTTCGGTTTCTGGGACAAGGTGAAACTTTCGGAAAAGCAGGAAGCGCGCCTGAAGGACATCTATGAAAAGAGTCTGAAAAACCAGCAAGTTAAGATGGAAAAGAGCGAATACGCCCAAGATGAACCGATAGCGGCAGAAGCAAAACGCATCCTTGACGAAATAGCCCTCGTTGGATGGACCAGCGGCGGACATTCGGCAGGATATGTTCCGGTATTCGCCATCGGAGCAGGCTCTGATTTGTTCCGCGGACGCATCGACAATACAGAAATTCCTACCAAGATTGCGAAGGCTGCGGGATATATTGCACATCAATAATACTTACTTAATACCCTTTTGAAAGATATCAGAATAATATCTTCCAAAAGGGTACATTTTTATCAGCTTATCGACAGGCAAAGTGATTCCTCATTATCTGCTAAGTTTATAGAAACCTTATCATATCATTGCACTATGCTTTGCGAAAAGAAACAAAACACAAAATGTTGGAAACCTTTTATCTACTTCCTCTTAATGAGTAATTTGCTGGTTTCCTGCCAAAACGAACCGGAAGTGCGTATAACCGGCTCTATCCGGAATATAAATAACGGGACTATCGTTTACAGGATATCGACAGACGGCATGTTCAATCCGTTTACAACAGATACCTTACACATACAGCCGGACAGTACATTCACATTGACACTGCCAGCACGAGAATATGAGCGCATTGACTTCATTTGGTGGGGAAAAGCAGCGTTAGGATCTGTGATAACCAAAGATCATAACATCCATCTTAATATCGACGCTTCGGATAAACACCACCTATCCATCAGCGGATTGGACGAAAAGGTTATTAAACTGACCCAACTCCTTAACCAATTAGATGCCGATGTTTTGGATTTACGTACCCGTCAGGGCGACCGTTGGCAAATAGCAAAAGACACGGTAGCTACATCTGTTTCCCATAGACTGAAAGCGTATGCAGATTCGCTGGAAGCGCAACTGGACGGTCTGGATGAAAGTTTACAAACAAAAGCCAGACAAGACATACGTATGCAGCTATTGTTAGCTTTCCAGAATCAGACTATGGCAACCTGCTATCGAGCTTCGGAAGCCACCAAAAAGTCTTGGTTTGCCGAACTGGACAAGATGACTGATTTCTGTAAAATCAACCATCCGGACAGTCCTTTCAGTCCGGCATTCCACGATGTGGCAAGCAATGAGGCAGGAATACGCTACTTCATGCGGGGAGAAAAACTTCCGGATACTATCAAACAAGATTACCCAAACGTACTCTTTTACTCGTATGAACACACATTAACGGGCAAGGCACAAGAAGCAGCAATGGCTTTGCTCTTTTTGGAAGACCAAAGCCGAGAAAAATTCAGTCCAGAGATACAACTATTGAACGAACGCTTCTTCGAACTATATCCCGAAAGCTCTTGGCGGACATTGGTTCAAGCTGCCGTAGCAAAAAACAAGGCTTTTAATCAGATAACACTGTCGGAAGACATTCATTTCCTTGATGCAACTAACGTCAAAACCTTGAAGGAGATTACGGATTTATATAAAGGAAAAGTAATCTTCATGGATATTTGGGCTACTTGGTGTGGTCCGTGCCGCGAATCATTCGCCTTCGTAAAACCCCTGCAAGATTACGCCAAAGAGAAAGACATCGTATTGCTATACTTGTCAATTGACCGTCCGGAAGACGAAGAGAAATGGAAAAAGATGGCAGCCCTCTATGACCTGAAAGGAGAACACATCCGCGTTCAGGAAGCCTTCAATCAAGAAATTTATGGCACATTCGGCAATAACGGCGCACTGTACATACCGCATTACGTGATAATTGATAAGGAAGGTAAGATACGTTACAAGACAGCAGCTTCGCCGGAGAAGATGGACGAACTGAGGAAACAATTAGACGATGCCGGGAAATAAAGGAATGAAACACATCGGGAAAACATCTGTAAACCAATCAGACACATAGAGCAAAATGGCATGTGTAAATGCAGGGAACCCTCGTTTTACATGCCATTTTTACACATCTTTCATCAAGTAAATCAAACATTTAACTCCAATGTTACCCTATCTTATTGATATCCCCACCCCGCCCTATTTCAAGCCTGAAAAATTCTATTCGCAAAACAAGGCAACGTATGGGTAGAACCAAGTAATTCTACCGCATGGATGAAGCAACACTAACCGTAGCATTTTACAAGACAAAAGGACGCATGATTTTGCCGTTTTAAAGCACTTCTGAGACATGCAGGGATGCGGTCAAAGACCATCCTATCAGCTCCATTCAATAAAACATCACTCAAACGACAAATAAGGAGACAAACGCCGGAGATCTTCCTCTGAAAACTCTTCGAACAGTGAGAGGCGCGACAGACTTTTTATCTTTCCACGCTTGCGGCGATACTCCACAATGGCTTTGGCTTTATAAAAATTCATGTAGGGGTGGGAACGCAACCGGTCTAAATTGTCGCGGTTTACGCTCAACCGACGCAGGGAGTCGGATTCTATTTTGAACCATTTGTTCAATTCTTCTCCCACGTGGGGAACTTCTTGCAGTTGGGAAACGCTATAAAAACCTCCCAAACGATTCCGGTAGGCGACAATCATGCGAGCCAGTCCGCTGCCGATGCCGGGAATGCGTTTCAGTTCGGCCGTATCAGCTGCATTCAAGTCGATTACCGTTCCTTCGGGGTATTTGTAAGAAACACGGGGAATAATGGAATCTTTTTTTACGGAAGCACGATGTAAAACGGTGTCATACTTCGGTTGCTGTTTCGGGATGCGGATATAAGGATATAGCTCTTCATATTGCGCCTCGCTTAATCCATAGATACGTGCAAACGATTCGGGGGTACGAAACTGTCCGCCTTTCGAGCGGTATTTCAGTACGTTACGGGTGGCAAAGGCGGACAAACCCAACCGACGTAAGGTTACGGAATCGGCTGTATTGGGATCGAACGGGGATAAAACAACCGGAATTTGTTCGGCAGCAGCGTCATTGCGCAACTCACGGCGGGGATAGTTCCGGTGTTTTCTTGCTTTTACGTCGGCAATAAATGAATCTACCGCCGGACTTTTCTTAGCTTCCGGGGCAGACTCTTGGCTGCTCCACCGTCCTGCGCCTACGTAAAAGCCCAAGAAAAATACAGCCAAAACCAGCAGAAACAAAATGACACGCCGCTCTGACTTGGAGTAATAAAAAAAGTCTTTCCACATGCAGCCGTTATCCTAACAACCCTAATTCGTTGACAAATATCAGAACAATGCCGATGGGGGCAACAAATTTCAGTATCAGAATATATAGCGGATAATAAGACGACTTGAGAGTACCGTAGTTGGTTGCTTCGCCGCGTACAATCTTGCGGTCGAGCACCCAACCCACAAAAAGAGCCGCAAACATTCCGGAAACGGGAAGCATGATTTTTGCCGTCAAATAATCAAGCGCATCAAAGACGTTCATTCCCGCTATCCTGTATGTGCTCCATTCGCCCAATGCCAGCGATGAAACAACTCCGATAAGCAGGCTGCCCGTTGTCACGAGTGAAGCTGCACGGGTGCGGGTAAATCCGAACTTTTCATGCAGGAAGGCAGTAGAAACTTCATGCAAAGAAATCGTAGAGGTTAAAGCTGCCAGCGCCAACAATACATAAAACGCAACAGAGCATACATAAGACAATATGGGAACTCCGGCAAAAGCCTGCTGGAATACGTTGGGGAGCGTAATGAATATCAGCGAAGGACCTGCATCGGGCTGAATCCCCACAGCAAATGCCGCCGGGAAAATAATCAGTCCGGCCAATACTGCCACACAGGTATCTATTACTCCTACACTCATAGCCGTATGTCCCAACCGGGTATCTTTTCCGAAGTAAGAAGCGTAGGTAGACAGACAGCCCATGCCCAGACTCAGCGAGAAAAATGCCTGCCCCATTGCACCTAAAAATACGTCGGCAGTAACTTTGCTGAAATCGGGTTTCAACAGAAATTCAACTCCTTTCTCTGCGCCCGGCAAGGTAAGCGAACATATTGCCAGCAAAACAACCAGAATAAAAAGCACCGGCATCATGACTTTCGATGACTTTTCAATACCGTCTTTCACACCGCGCACCACAATGAAGTGGGTAGCAAACATAAAGATAAACAGCCAAATGAGCGGACGCAACGGGTCTTGCGAAAAATGCTGGAACATGGTTATAAAATCGTTGGGACTTTTACCGGAGAAACCTAAAGTAGCTGCCTGAAAGATATACTCCAGCGTCCAGCCTGCCACAACGGTATAATATCCCAATATAAGAAAACCGGTCAACACGCCCAAATAACCTACCCATTTCCACGGAGTGCCCGGAGCCAATACGCGATAAGCTCCTCCCGTACTTGCTTTCGAACGGCGTCCGATAGTAAATTCAGCCATCATGATAGGAAGTCCGAAAATAAAAACGCAGCCCAAATAAATGAGGATAAAGGCCGCTCCGCCATGATTTCCCGTCTCATAAGGGAAACGCCAGATATTCCCCAAACCTACCGCAGAACCTGCCGCAGCCAGAATAGCACCTATCTTACTTCCGAAACTAACTCGCTCGTGATGATGTTGTTGCATAATGTACTTTGTCTTTTTGATGATAATTAGAACCAAAATCGGGTACAAAAGTACAAAAAACTTCGTATTTTTGCAGCAAATATAAAGAATTTAAACATGATAGCTTATATTAAACGTTATCCCTTATCACTGATTGTCATCGCGATTATCTGGTATCTTTCTTTTTTCACTCCTCCGGAAACCGAGTTAAACGAAATTCCTTATATCGACAAGATGGTTCATGTATGCATGTATGGGGGATTGTCTGTCACGCTATGGATAGAGTATCTGTTCCGCCACTGCTCATTGATGCTCAAACGCTTAATTACGGGAACTGTCGTATGTCCGATACTGATGAGCGGGTGCATCGAAGTCCTGCAAGCCACCTGCACCGAAACCCGCAGTGGCGACTGGATGGACTTTGCAGCAAACTGTACGGGGGTTATCCTCGCTTCGGTTTTAGGTTACTATATTTGCAGGCCGGTAATATGGAAGTATAAAAAATAAAGCCTGCCAATGAAAAACGCAGTTTCATAATGGCAGGCTTAATACCCTTACTTTGGGTTACTGAAATCACCTAATCATCAGTCTGAAATTCTACCGCATGTGTCAGTCAAAACATGCGGATGTTTTACCCAACACTAACGCATGAATCTATCAACGCATCCGCTTGTGTTTTTGGAAGGATTTTCAACGGAAATCTTTCAATTCTTCCTGCAATTTTTGGCGTGTAAAGTAAATGCGACTCTTTACCGTACCTAAAGGAAGCCCCAATTTGTCGGCTATCTCACGGTATTTGAATCCCGATACATACATGGAGAAAGGAAGACGATACTCTTTAGGCAAAGCATTAACGATGCGATGCATTTCTTTCAAATCGTATGAGCTGTCGGTCGACTCGCCTTCAATATCCAGTCCTTGATTCAAATAATACTGATTCTCGGTATGGTCTACATAAGTCTGGTCACGCAGTACCTTACGGTAATTGTTGATAAATATATTCCTCATGATAGTATACATCCACCCTTTGAAATTGGTTTCTGCCGTATACTTTTCTTCGTTATCTAAAGCCTTCAATGATGTTTCTTGAAGAAGGTCGTTCGCATCCTCTTGGTTTGACGTAAGTTTATACGCAAAGTGAAGTAGTTCTGTCTGTACGCTCAATAAATTCTGAGCAAATGATGCAGTTCTCATCTGTATGTTTTTTGAGATTAATATTCGTTTTATTTTTATCGTTTCGATATCGCAATATTAACCCAAAAAAGAAGAGACCACTTCCCAATAACCGTTATCTGATGGGGTACAAACTATCAGATAACAGTTTTCACCCCCTATTCGGATAGTTTACAGGGGGTATTCTGACTGTTTTTTATTTTCTTCCCAGTCTTTATAAGGCGTTTTCATCAGAAATGAATTGTAATATTTTACCTGCCCCGTCACTTCTTCTCCTAAAAAAGCGGGGCGCTCAAAAGGTTCGTTTTCGTCTGCCAGTTCTACTTCGGCTATAACCAGTCCTTCGTTTGCTCCATAAAACTCATCCACTTCGAATGTGTGCGTTCCGCATTTTACCAGATAGCGTGTTTTATCTATCATCCCCGGTTCGCAAAGTTTCATCAGCTCTTCCGCTTCCGAGAGCGGAAGTTCATGTTCCCATTCATAACGGCTTGTGCCCGATTCGTTCGAAGCACCTTTGATGGTAAGATACCCTTTCCCGTCGCGAATGCGCACCCGCACCGTACGCCCCCGCATACTGCAAATATATCCCTGACAAATCCTACTACTGGAAAAAGCCTGCTCGCGGTAAGACGAGTCAAGCACCAAGAACTTGCGTTCGATTTCTATTGCTTGCGCCATAATCGTTATTGTTTCTTACTTGTCTTTATCATAAAAAAGCGGATTCCGCGCACCGGATAGTCAGTTTGCCATCCTGAAACGCAGAATCCGTTCCTCAACACTGTATTTTCATTAATTATATACGTGTTATAAAATAAATTTATCACGAAGCCAATACATATCCCACAATCATCAGTACAGCCAATAGCAGCAGCGCAATACATATTGATTTAAACAGGCGGTTCGCTTTTTCTTCTTCGCGTTTTTCGTGATTTTGTCGTCGTACTTGTCTGTTATAGTTTCCCATAGTTCTATTTTTTAAAATTCAACTTACCAAAAATACAACTAATTCAGGAAAATACAAACGAAATCTTTACTTTTACGATTCGCTGTCGGAAAATTCCATCAAATAAGCCTTGATGAAACCATCTATTTTTCCGTCCATAACACCGTTGACGTCCGAAGTCTGGAAGTTGGTACGGTGGTCTTTCACGCGGCGGTCGTCGAACACGTAGCTGCGAATCTGCGAGCCCCATTCAATCTTTTTCTTTCCGGCTTCTACCTTTGCCTGCTCTTCCATGCGGTGTTGCAACTCTTTGTCGTAAAGGATAGAGCGCAACTGACGCATGGCGTTTTCTTTATTCTTCGGCTGGTCGCGCGTTTCGGTATTTTCAATCAAGATTTCTTCTTCCTCGCCTGTATAAGGGTCTTTGTACTGATAACGCAAGCGCACGCCCGATTCTACCTTGTTGACATTCTGTCCTCCCGCACCGCCGCTTCGGAACGTATCCCATGACAGGCGCGCCGGCTCTACCGTTACTTCGATCGAATCATCGACAAGCGGCGTAACAAAGACCGAAGCAAACGAAGTCATACGCTTGCCCTGTGCATTATAAGGAGAGACACGTACCAAACGATGTACTCCGTTCTCGCCTTTCAAATAACCGTAAGCATAGGCACCTTCGATATTCATCGTAACGGTTTTGATGCCCGCCTCGTCGCCTTCCTGAAGGTTGGCTACCGACAACTTATAACCGTGGCTCTCCGCCCAGCGCATGTACATACGCATCAACATCGAAGACCAGTCTTGGCTTTCAGTACCTCCGGCTCCGGAATTTATTTTCAATACGCAATCCATTTGGTCGGCTTCCGAACGCAGCATGTTCTTCAATTCAAGTTCTTCTACCGCTGTAAGTGCTTTAGCGTATGCATCGTCAACCTCAGCTTCTGTCACCAGTTCGTCTTTGTAAAAATCGAAAGCCAATTCCAGTTCGTCTGATAGCGTCTTTACTTCATTGTATCCTTCAATCCATCCCTGCAAGCCCTTCACTTTCTTCATTTGTGCCTCTGCTTTCTTCGCATCATCCCAAAATCCGGGAGCTTGTGTACGGAGCTGTTCTTCCTCTACTTGGACTTTTTTATTCTCAATATCCAAATAACGATAAAGTGCAGCTGTACGTTCTTTTACATCTTTTAATTGGTCAATTGTTATCATATCGGGAAATTATTTTCATTGATTTTGAGGGTACAAAGATACGATTATTTTAGTTTACAGCCTATCACACAGCAGGGATTTCCTTTGGGGCGGCCCGCGTCAAACAGAAAAAAAGCGGAAAATGCTTCAATCTTTATCGAAACATTTTCCGCTTTCTTATTTAGAGCCTTCGTTTAAATTTTCCGATTAAGTCTTTTTATCCGCCCCTTTTGAGTTTGTTTCCGGTCTGTTTTTCCGTTTTCACTCGTCAGATAGCCTGCTATCCTCCTCGGAAACAAATATCAAACTGAGGCAGAGCAAAATTTAAACGCTCTTAATCTTCGTACATCTTCTCTATTTCTTTCGCATAATTCTTCAACAAAACCGCACGTTTTATTTTCAGTGTATTGGTCAGTTCTCCCCGCTCCATGCTAAAAGGCTGGGGAAGCAGCGTAAACCGCTTTATCTGTTCGTAATGGGCAAACTGCTGCTGCAATACATCAATACGCATTCGGAACAGTTCTTGTATCTCCGGCTTCTCTAACAAGTCTTTCAAATCGGTATAAGCAATGTGATGCTCGCGTGCATACTTTTCTACCAATGGATAATCAGGAACAATCAATGCCGAAACATATTTCCGCTGGTCGGCAATCACCGAAATCTGGTCGATATACCGGTCTACCACCAACTTGGTTTCGATGGCTTGCGGAGCGATATACTTTCCGTTCGACGTTTTAAACAAATCTTTGATTCTATCGGTGAGATATAAAAATCCATCTTTCATGTAACCGGCATCTCCCGTACGGAACCAGCCGTCGTCTGTAAACACAGTTTTCGTAATGGCCTCTTTCTTATAATATCCTTTTGTTATAGTCCCCCCACGCAGCAGGATTTCATTATTATCTCCTATCTTCAGTTCTACTCCTGAGAGAACCCGACCTACCCCTCCAATACGAAAGTCGTTCTTCCAATCACAAGACACCGTAGCTGTACTTTCCGTCAATCCGTATCCGGCAACCATATTGATACCTACCGAATGGACAAATTCTTCCACTTTCTCAGGTATAGCAGCACCGGCAGTGGGGAAAAAGTTTCCGTTTTCTATCCCTATGGTCTTCTTCAACAGATTAAAAATAGTTCTATCATAAAACTTATATTTCATGGCAAGAAACAAAGGCGGCTTTTTGCCGTTCATCCGGTAATCAATATTATACTTCTTACCGGTACGCAAGGCATCCAACATCATGGCTTTAGCCAAACCTTTTGTCTCGTTAATTTTTTCTTGTGCTCCTGCATAAACTTTTTCCCAAAAGCGCGGAACGCTACACATTGCTGTAGGCCGAATCTCCTTTATCGTTTTCTGTATATCATGCGGACGCAAATTGATGCAAAGCACGCATCCCTGACCTAAACAGAAATAAGACCATGCACGCTCAAAGATATGAGTAAACGGCAAGAAACTCATGACAACATCTTTATCGCTCAAGTCCACCAACCGAATTTTGTTTATCTTAAAAGCTGTCTCATAATTAGAGTGGCAAAGCATGACACCCTTCGAGTCTCCTGTGGTTCCTGATGTATACAAGATATTTGCCAAATCATCCGACGAAGATGCCGCAGTGCGTCTGTTTACTTCCTCCTGAAAAGCACCGCTTCCTCCTTTCTCCAAGAAAGCAT
Organism: Bacteroides caecicola; assembly: GCF_023337095.1. Classification (NCBI taxonomy): domain Bacteria; kingdom Pseudomonadati; phylum Bacteroidota; class Bacteroidia; order Bacteroidales; family Bacteroidaceae; genus Bacteroides; species Bacteroides caecicola. Next base: position 551 of record NZ_JAMBLM010000016.1, on the reverse strand, counting down.
CAAAATAAATAGATGTATTGTCTTCTGGAGCAAGCGTTACAGATGGATCAAAAATAATAATTTGCCTGAGCCCTTTACACTGACTGCATACATGATAAGCTGTATCATATTGATATTGCTCACCAACAAAAAGGAAACGAATCTCAGCGTCCTCTAAAATATAATGCACTTGAGTCTCCGAACTGGTAGCGTATAAAGGAACCGTCACAACACGGTCGGCAAAAGCTCCAAAATCCAAATAAAGAGATTCCGGCTTGTTCTGTGAAAAAATTCCAATATTTTCTTGTTCTTTTATCCCCAAGGCAATGAGGGCATTTGAAACCTGTCGTACTTTATTTGCAAATTGATTCCATGTAACGGAAATCCAAGAATCCGTATCGTAATCACGGTATTTTAAGGCTATTTTATTCCCATACTTTTCCGCTTGTTGCGGAACCATTTGAGACAAATAAGAATTCATCATGAGTCGGTATATTTAATAACTCATGCAAATATATGATTTTATTTGTGACAGCCATAAAAAAAGTAAACAAAAAGGAGTTTATTCGGAC